>DASYZC010000255.1:0-2916 GCA_035949735.1 Candidatus Acidiferrales bacterium
ATCACTTTGTTATAGCGTTCGCCATTGGTGATGGCTCCATCGAGATATTGCTGCTGCACTTTGACCACTTCGTGCTCGGCAGCGTCCACCAGCTTGAACTTTACGCCGGGGATCACCATGTCGCTGATGCCGATCGAAATACCGGACTTGGTGGCGTAGAGGAAGCCCAGCTCCTTCAGCCGGTCGAGCATTACAACGGTCTTTTCCAAGCCGAAGCGGAGATAGGCATACAGAACGAGCGCCTGGACCCCCTTCTTCTTAAGCAAGCCGTTGATGAACGGCATGTCCGACGGGAGGTGATCGTTGAAGATCACGCGGCCGACGGTAGTCTGCAAAAACTGTTTCTGCAAATGAATGGGCTCGGTGTGCGAGACGTCCTGATCGTCGTACGCATTCGTGAGATCGATCACTTCACCGGTGTAGCGCATACGGATCGGCGTGAGCAATTCAACCTCGCCGGCTTCCAGCGCCATGATGACTTCCTCGCTTGAGCCGAACGCGCGGCCTTCACCCTTAGCCTTGGGTTTTGCCTTGGTCATGTAATAGATGCCGAGCACCATATCCTGCGTGGGCACGGCGAGTGGGTAGCCGTTGGCGGGCGAGAGAATGTTGTGCGAGCTGAGCATCAGCACAGAAGCTTCCACTTGCGCTTCCGGTGAAAGCGGGATGTGCACGGCCATCTGGTCGCCGTCGAAATCAGCATTGAACGCGGTGCAGACGAGCGGATGAATGCGAATTGCCTTGCCTTCGACGAGCGTGGGCTCGAAAGCCTGGATGCCGAGACGGTGCAGCGTAGGGGCGCGGTTGAGAAGCACGGGATGCTCGCGAATCACGTCCTCGAGAATGTCCCATACCGTGGCTTCTTGCGCCTCGACCAACTCCTTGGCCTGTTTGATCGTGGTGCAGTGGCCCGCAGCCTCAAGCCGGTGATAGATAAATGGCTTGAAAAGCTCGAGGGCCATCTTCTTCGGCAGACCGCATTGGTGAAGCTTGAGCTCGGGTCCGACTACGATTACGGAGCGGCCCGAGTAGTCAACGCGTTTGCCGAGAAGGTTCTGGCGGAACCGGCCCTGCTTGCCCTTGAGCGTGTCGGAAAGCGACTTGAGAGGGCGGTTGTTGGTGCCGCGGAGAACGCGGCCGCGCCGACCGTTGTCAAACAGGGCGTCCACCGCTTCCTGCAACATGCGCTTCTCGTTACGGACGATTACGTCCGGAGCGTGAAGCTCCATGAGCTTCTTCAGCCGATTATTGCGATTGATGACGCGGCGGTAGAGGTCGTTCAGATCCGACGTGGCGAAACGGCCGCCGTCGAGAGGCACCAACGGGCGAAGTTCGGGCGGCAGGACTGGAATCACATCCAGGATCATCCACTCCGGCTTGTTACCGCTCTTGCGGAATGCTTCGAGCACTTTAAGGCGCTTTGCGAACTTGATCCGCTTTTGCAGGCTCGGATCGGCCTTCATCTTTTCGCGGAGTTCTCCCGAGAGCTTATCGACGTCGACGCGGCGCAGGAGTTCCTTGATTGCTTCAGCGCCCATGCGAATGTCAAATTTTCCCGGATAGTCGCGCTGCAACTCGCGGAATTTCTCCTCGGGGACGATATCCTTTTCCCTGAGCTCCGGAACATCACCCGGATCGACGCAGACGAAAGTCTCGAAGTAAAGAATATGCTCGAGATCGCGCATGGTGATGTCGAGGAGATAGCCGATGCGGCTCGGCAACCCCTTGAAGAACCACACGTGCGAACAAGGCGAAGCCAGTTCGATATGCCCGAGACGTTCGCGGCGAACTTTACTGAGCGTTACTTCAACGCCGCACTTATCGCAGATCACGCCGCGGTGCTTCATCCGCTTGTATTTCCCGCAGAGGCACTCCCAGTCGGTGACAGGGCCGAAAATCTTGGCGCAAAAGAGACCGTCACGCTCCGGCTTGAAGGTGCGGTAGTTGATGGTTTCCGGCTTGGTTACTTCTCCGTGCGACCACGAACGGATTTTTTCTGGACTCGCAAGGCTGATGCGAATCGAATCGAAATCCGCGATCTGGCTGGCGCGGTCATAAGGGCTTGATCGATACAAGGGGCACTCCTCCCGTCCCGGAAAAACCGGGACAATAAAAACCGTTTCCAAAATTTCTTTGGGCGCGCCCCGAAAATCCGAGGCGCGCGGGCTAGTCGGCCGCTTCCGCTGCTTCCAGTTGCGGCTTCTGGCGCTTCATCAGCTCAACATCAAGGCAGAGTGACTGCAATTCCCGCACCAGGACGTTGAACGATTCGGGTACACCGGGTTCAATTCCCGGCTCGCCTTTCACGATGGCCTCGTAGATTTTCGCGCGCCCGTACACGTCGTCCGACTTCGCGGTGAGCAGTTCCTGCAGGATGTGTGCCGCGCCATACGCTTCGAGAGCCCACACTTCCATTTCACCGAAGCGCTGGCCGCCGAACTGCGCCTTGCCGCCGAGCGGCTGTTGCGTGATGAGCGAATACGGGCCGATCGAGCGGGCGTGGATTTTGTCGTCAACCAAGTGCGATAGCTTGAGCATGTAGATGTACCCGACGGTTACATTTTGCGCGAATAGATCGCCGGTCATGCCATCAGTAAGCGTGATCTTGCCCGTTTCTGGCAATTCAGTGAACCCGAGCAAGTGGCGGATATCCGCCTCGCGAGCACCGTCAAACACGGGCGTGGCGAATGGCACGCCCTCGCGGAAACTGTGCGCGAGATCGAGGAGAGCATCGTCATCCAACTCGGCGATGGTTTTCCATACCGAGGTGGGTCCGAAAGCCTCCTTGAACCATTTGCGCACCCCTTCCACGCGCGTTTCGTCATCCAACATCCGTCCGATACGCGTGCCAAGTTCCTTTGACGCCCAGCCAAGATGGGTTTCCAGGATTTGACCCACGTTCATGCGCGAAGGAAC
>DASYZC010000256.1:0-18309 GCA_035949735.1 Candidatus Acidiferrales bacterium
CAGCACGTCCGCATGCAAGTTTCCTTCGGTCGAGCAGTCGATGATCACGGCGCCATCTTTCACGTCGCGCACCAAGTCCGCCTCGGACTGCGCCGGAAATGCAGTCACGATGATGTCGGCGGTCTTGAGATAAGCTTCCCGATCTTCCGGTCGCGTCTGCGGATGGATCATGAGCGCTGTGGCCCCGATCCGCATCAGCATGCTCTGCAACGGAATGCCGATGCGTGGCGAGCTATTGCAGATGGCCACCGTGGGACCGCTCTGCCGGGCATCGCGCGGAAACATATTCTTGATTTCCTCGTGCTGGTGCAGCAGGGTGAGGATCGCTTTTGCCGTGCAGGGCACCACGCCTTCGTACTTTTCTTCTTCGTCGACCGTCTTGATGTTCAGCGCCATGCGGCCGGTGTTCTCGACGGTGAGCCCTTCGATATCCTTCTCCGGCCGCACCCGCCGCAGAAAATAATCCTCCGTTTTGCCGAAAGGCGCCGGGAAGAAGATAAATGTCCCGTAGATTTTCTCGAAGACTTGCGCGCCCATCAGCAGCAGTTCCAGGGCGTCGGCGCTCTGCGCTTCCTCGACGCGGAAATCCAGGCCGTGCTGCCGGAACATCTTCCCCATATAGCTGGCGTACCGCCGGGAGCCGCGGTCGACTTCCACGGCCGGCAGCCGCGGCATAAACGCGGCGACGCGGATCTCCGCCCGGTCGAGGCCGGTCTTCTCGACTTGCGCCAGTTTCTCTTCCGCCTGAGCAAACACTTCCTCGGCCGCCGCAATGCAGTTCAATCGCTTGCTCTGCGGAACTTGCTGAGTCCAACTCATGTCGCGCGCGAACGAACTTTGCTTCGCCTGCGATGTTTCGAGTGTGTCCATATGGTGGGTTGATTATCGCCCGGCGGCCCCGTAGGACAAAGAGAGATCGCGCTGCCGCGCTAGAAGAGGAATGGGACCAGGCGCCGCGTGCGGCGCACGTATTGCTTGTAAGGCTCACCCAGGGCCGCGACCAGCGCGGATTCCTCAACGGATATTCGGTAGGCATAGGCAATTCCCGTGCAGACAAGAATTGCAAGAAGCGCCGCCCAATTACCGAGCGCCAGACCCAGTCCGACTAAAGTGATGAGGGCTCCGGTGTATGAGGGATGACGGATGTAGCGATAAGGTCCCGCCTCTACGACGGTTTGGCCGGCGTGAACGGCTACATTGTAGGTAAAAAACCGCCCCAGCACTCTCATGGCGTAAAAACGAAATGCCATCCCCGCGAGCATCAGGATGATTCCGGCAAAGAAGACCCAAGTTCGCTCATACGTTATCGTTCCTTGCGGAAAATCGAGGGAAAGCGTAAAGGCTAATGCAAGCCCAAGCCAAAGCAGAAGCACAAGAACCCAAGAAGATCCTCGGTCGCGGGCCGTCGAGCGATCCGCCGATCGTTTGGTTAGTGTCCCAAAGGTTTCCAGCAGGCCCCACAACCAAAAAGTGCCCCAGAAGATCATCGCGTAGCCGGCTCGACCTGAAAAGGGCAAAGGGACCAATCTAAGCCTCCCAACTCGAACAAGAGCAAGTGCACGCCCTGTGCTCTAGAGTACGCATGGCCGGGCCGGTTTGTTACCAGTCTGGATATGGGCAGTTCGCCAGCGCGCAGGGTCTGGGCGGTTCGCCGGTTCGCCAACCCTAGGGTTTGGCGAACCGGCGAACCGGGATTGCCAGTTTTCACGGGCCGGAATCGCCGACCCGATTCACGCTAGCCGCGCGATTCTGCAACCTTGCCACGTGATGCAGCGTCTTATACTGTATAAGCAAGCGAGGCAGCCATGAACAAGCTAAAGGGGTTTAGGCTCGCCGCAGTCGTCCTCACCGCACTCTTTCTGGGACCAGGCGTTCTCCAAGCGCAGCGGCAGGCGCCGATGACGTCCGCGCAGCCAACGGGGAGAACGCTTCCCGCCCGGCCAGCAAATACGGTTCGCGTGCGACCCGCTCAGGCGCCTCGTGTAGCTGTCGCCAGGGCCCGCGGACATATCACCAGCGGCATACCCTTCAATGATGACGATCGCGGAAATGGTTTCGTCGGTTTTGGAGGCTCGCCTCTATCGGTGCAGCAACTGCTCGATCCCGTGCCCGGCCTGGGCTTCGACTTCTCTGATCTCGCCGCCAGGGATCGCGATCTCGACATAAAAGCCGCCATCGATCCGGCGACGCAATGGCGTCTGGCGATCGCAGAGCGGCTGCTTCGAGACAATCGCGGTTTCGGAGGATTCGTTGGAACCGGCGGCTTCATTGTGGATGGCGGAGGCGTTTACAGCGTGCCCGAGGAGCCTACGGGTGAGCCTGCCGCCGCTGCGCCTGCGCCCGCGCCGCAGCCTCAAATCATCGTAGTTCAGGCTCCCGCTGCTGCCAATCAGCAAGCTGCCGCGCCCGCACCGCCGGCCGAATCGCAGGCGCAACAGCCGGCGCTTCCTGACGTTGGCCAATTTACTTTGGTCCTGCGCAATGGGACCAAGATTGAGGCCGTCGCTTTCACTCGCAAGAGCGATTCGATCGTTTACATCACCGCTGATGGCAGCCGCCGCACGCTGGCGGTCGCCGACCTCGATTCAGCGGCCACCGAGCGCGTGAATCAGGAACGCGGCACGCCTCTCAATTTGTCCTTATAGTTGTTCGGTGCGGCGCGGTCTTGAATTTGCAGGAGACACTCTACGCCGACATCAACCGAAAAAGTGAAGAGCTACCTCAACATCTGCAGTCGCACGGTGCGGAAAAAGAAAGGCCGGACTCGCGCTCGCTCCTCTACTGGCGTTCTGCGCGTGTCCGGCCCGAGGTGTTCGACAGTGCTGCTCGGATCTCGGTAAGTGGCTTTACTCGCCACTCACCTGTACGGGCACTGTTTCGAGCATTTGTGGCTGCTGAGCGACGAGCGTCTTCAGGTCCTTCGGCATTTCAAAATAGTACGTGCCGATGTTGGGCAATCGCAGTGCCCGAATCGTGACCTTTCCATCGTGACGAATGCAAAGCAATGCCGAGTTCCGGCCTTGCCCGTGGTAGTAGTCAAGTTCTTGCGGAACCATAATCCCAACGCTTTCCGTTCCTCGGTAAACGCGGATCAGTCCGTACGACCCCTCGGCACGATCAACCGAAAACGTATAGTCGCCCGTCGGAAGCGTCATTTTCCCCACTTGTGCGTCGAACGGCAGCTTGAAGCGGCCTTCGCCAAACGGCCCTGCATGCAGCCCCGGTACGATCGCTCCGATCGCAATCACAGCGACCAGTGCCGCCCACAAAATACCCTTCTTGGAACCTTTCATTTTTATCCCCCGATGCCTCATTTGATCTGTAGGTCAGATACGCGCCGTTACTTCGCACGGCCGATGCCAGTCACGCTCGGGTGGTTACTTCTGCAGCACATGCCGGGATACCTTTCTGTTTCAGTTGCATACCAGGGTTTCGAGCGTCAGGTGCGCGACAGCGCTTACTGAAGAATCTCGAATTGGACAAATTTTGACGCTGCGAATGACATACTGGGGCGAAGCAATTTCTTGCAGTACGTGTTACACGCTTGGGTGGGCGCCGGTATTTGATCCCGCCGCTAGCGCCATCTGAAAATCAGCACGGCACCAATCGCAGCGAAAATTGCCGCGTATGCGAATCCTGCCGTGGGGCTTACCGCGGACCACAGCGCTCCCACCATCACGCTTGAAACCAGATCGCCCACTCCGTTCGTCGCAGCAAGGATTCCAAATCCAGAACCGCGCACCGCTTTGGGCAATAGCTCGGCAGCCAGCGATTTCTCGATAGATTGCTGAAACGCATCGTGTATTCCCGCGAGCCCAAAAAGAATCACGAGCACCGCAATGGTCGGCCGCTCGACGATGAATCCCACGTAGCTGATCACGCCCACCGCGTACCCGAGTGCCAGCAGTCGCCGCTTGCCGATGCGATCGCCGATCGCTCCAACTGGATACGACGCAGCCGCGTCCACCAAATTGTGAAACGTGTACAGCGCTACCGAAATCGCCGCGGCTCGTCCGGCGCCGAATCGCGGCGCGAGAATCTGATTGGCTCGCAAAATTAAAAGTGTGGGCGCGAAATCTCCGATGCCGTGCGCGAAAACGCTCGCGAGAAAGCGCCAAAATCCTTTTGGCAGCTGCGCGACTCTCGCCGCAAAGCGCGCACCAGCCGCGTGCGCCTCGTGTCCTTTGGCACGTTTTGCGGCCGGCACCAGAAACACGAACGCCAGCGCGGAAACAATGCCGGGCAGCAGCGTCCAGCGCAAAAGCCCGCGGAATCCGAGCGTGCCCAGCAGCAGCGTAGCCGAGAGCGGCCCTAACACTGCGCCAAACGTATCCATGGCGCGCTCGAAACCGAAGGCGCGCCCTTCCTGTCCCGGCGCCACCGCGGCGGCCAGCAGCGTATCCCGCGCCGGTCCTCTGCTCCCCCGCCCCATCCATCCGATCGCACGCAGCACCAGCATCACCGGCCAGCTTTGCGCGAACGCGTATCCAAACGTGGTGAGCGCCGTGGTGAGATAGCCCGCGATTCCCGCCGGCTTTCGCAAAGCGGGATGGTCCGCTACAAATCCGCCGCCAAGTTTCGCAAAGCTCGATAGCCCGTCGGACACACCCTCGATAATTCCCAGCGCGGCAGCAGGCGCTCCGAGGCTCGCAAGAAAAGCGGGAAGAATCGCCGTGGCCGCTTCGTGCGACCAATCGGAAAAGAGGCTGGTCAGCCCAATGCCAAGGACGCCGCGCGTGAGCCAACGCTTCGGAGCAGTTGCTATTGCGGTTTCACTCATAATGTTGACGAATCAGTCTGGACGCACGCGGCGATTTGGGTCAACCGTGATGTGCTTGCCGATGTAGAATCGCGCCGATGCGAGCCGTAATTCAACGCGTAAGCCGCGCGAGCGTAACAGTCGATGGCGCCGTTACCGGCAAAATCGAAAATGGCCTAGTGGTGCTTCTCGCCGTGGGGCGGGACGACGTCGCAGCCACCGTCATTTCTCTCGCCGAAAAAATCGTGAATCTGCGAATTTTCAACGACGAACAGGGCAAAATGAATCGCTCGCTGCTCGATACCGGCGGCGCCATTCTCGCGATTTCGCAATTCACTTTGTATGGCGATGCGCGCGGTCAGCGGCGTCCGAGTTTTTTGCAGGCAGCTCCGCCGGAAAAGGCGCAGTCGCTCTACGAGGAATTCGTTCGCGCGCTTCGGGCGCTCGGCGTCGTCACCGAGACCGGAGTATTTCAAACGCACATGTCCGTTGAGCTAACGAACGACGGCCCTGTCACAATTCTTCTCGATTCGGATAAACTCTTCTAGTGATCGGCGGGCCGCATCTTAGGGGGTCGGAGCTTCAGCTCCGACATAACGCCGCAGAAATGAGTTGGGTTTCAGCCCCTGAGGACAGTCCGTAGGTCTTCCGCAGAGCTTAGCCCCAAACTTTTCGAGCCGTCTCCACTACGAGCTCCAGCTTGCGCCACTGCTCGTCCGCCGACAGCAAGTTGCCAGCCGCAACCGACGCAAAACCGCACTGCGTGCTGAGCGCCAGATTTTCCAGCGGCACAAATCGCGCAGCCTCGTCGATTCGCCGCCGCAAATCATCCTGCGACTCCAATTGTGGCTGCTTCGTCGTGATCAGGCCGAGCACCACCGTCTTGCCGCGCGGCACCAGCCGCAACGGCTCGAATCCGCCTGCCCTCTCGGTGTCATATTCCAGCAGGAATGTATCCGCGCCCAGCGTCCCGAAAAGCGTTTCGGCAATTGCGTCGTAGCCGCCTTCGGTAAACCAGCGGCTGCGGCTGTTCCCCCGGCAGACGTGGACCCCGAGCGTGATGTCATCGCGTTTGAAGCCCTTGATCGCCGCATTGTCACCGGTAACCGACTTCTCGAATTCCACGTCCGGGTCTTGGCCGCTGGCTTTCATTTGCTCGCGCTGCTTGGGATCAAGATAATGCGAATAAAATGGCGCATCGAGTTGAATGTACTTCACTCCCTCGCTCACCAGGAACTGAATTTCATCGCGCACAATTTCAACCAGATCGTGCAGCAATTCGGCATGCGACGGATAGAAGCGTTCGCTCACGCCGCGTTTGTAACTCGACACCATGAAGTTTGCCGGCGATGGCAGCGTCACCTTGAACGGTCCTGGCGCGACTTTTTTCATAAACGGCACTTCATGCCCCGTCATTTTGCGAACTTTTCGCAGCTTGGCGCCAACCGCTTGCGCCGTGCTGCCTTCCGGTCCGCCTCCCGGACCCTTCCAATCGAGAATCACTTTGTCCGCAACGAATCCGTGCACGGCATCAGCCATATCCGTGAGCCAAGAGCCGCGCCGCAGTTCCCCATCGGTCAAGATGGGAATCCCGGCCCTCCGCTGGCCTGCGAGTGTCGCGAGGATGGCGCGATCTTCCGCCGAGCGAAGCGTCTCAAGCGAGATTTTCCCGCTGGCGTAATCAGCGCGCGCTTGCAAAAGTTCCGGCGGACGCAAAAAGCTGCCGATATTTTCAGCGTGATATCGCACGGTAGGCATGGAAGGATCCTCGCTTTCTGCCGCAACAACCCAGCAATATGAAAGGCGAGCGCAATCCTACGCAGCGGATTGGGACGCGTCAAGCTTCTGCGGGTGTTGAGCTGGAAGGTCAGAGGAGAGCGCGAGCCGCATCCAAAAATCTTGGTGCTATACTAATCGGCGCAAGCTGCCTGCCACTTGTTTTTGCCGCGGAGAGGTGCTGGAGTGGCCGAACAGGGCTGCCTGCTAAGCAGTTACACCCCAAAAGGGTGTCGGGGGTTCGAATCCCCCCCTCTCCGCCATATAACGACTGACCCGTCTTGGTGAAAGCCATAATGCGTTTTCTGTCCCCAAGAGGGGCCGCCCCCGGGCGCGGACATCCGCACTCCATAAGCCTGAAGCTACGGGATATGAGTCAGCTGTTCAATTCGATGGATCCCTCTCCGTTTATTGAAAAAGACCTCGACGACGATGCGGAAGAATTCATTGTAGGTTGGGCGCAGGAATTTTCACTTGACGCCCCAATTGGCTTAAGCATTCACCTGGAGCAGTGGCCTGCCGAAGACCCGAAAGAACTGATTAAGACGGCGGTCCACAACCACTTCGCTCACCGCGCCAAGATTGTTGGCTTGGAGTTCAAGCGCCTCCTGAAGCAAGGCCGTACCAGTCTTTTCATCGGCCTGGCATTTCTCTCTGGATGTCTCATCCTCAGCAACGTGCTGTTGGGTCGATATACGGGCACCTGGGCCGCCGTGCTGCGCGAGAGCCTCACGATTGCTGGTTGGGTTGCCATGTGGCGGCCGATGCAAATCTATCTTTACGATTGGTGGCCCTTGCGGCGCCGCCGCCGAATCTATACAAAACTCAGTCACATGCCGGTAGAAGTGATCCAAAAGGGAAAAAGCTGAAGATGTTTGCGTAGATGCGTCTTACACGAGGCCGTCTCGCGTTGGACTTTTTGATTGCGAATCATGAAAACGCATACAACTCCGGCTCGGGCGAAGCGGTCGTGACCGCCGAAAAGCGACCCTCGAAGCCCGCGCTCTAGCTTCGGCGGCACTCTCACTGGCTGGCAGGAGAAACCGCTTGGATTGGAAACCCTTGCGGCATCGAATAGTCACTTGCGCCCAATAGCAGCAAGGTTTGCGCTACGTCGGATTGGTCGAGGGGTTCGGAAAAGAAATAGCCTTGCGCATATTCGCAGCCAAGCGACTGCAACAAACTCACCTGCTCGGCCGTCTCAACGCCTTCCGCGATCACTTCTATCCCCAAGTTGCCTCCAAGCCTCAGAATGGTCTTCACGATTTCACGGCTTTCGGTGTTGCTCACCATGTCCGAAACAAACGAGCGATCGATCTTGAGGACATCCAGCGAAAACCGGCGCAAGTAGCTCAAGGACGAATACCCGGTGCCAAAGTCGTCCAAGCACAAGCGCACGCCCAAAGTTTTCAATTCGCCGAAAATTCGAGCGGCACGCTCCTCATCTTCCATGGTCACGCTTTCAGTAAGCTCCAATCTCAGGTCAAAAGGCGCTACGCCGGATTCATAGAGAATTTGCGCTATCTGGCCTACCAGGTCGGGCTGAGCAAATTGCCTGGCGGAAAGGTTCACGGCTACGGTAAACGCTCGATTGGATGGAAACTGCTTGTTCCAGACGCACAATTGGCGGCAGGCCTTGCGCAAGACCCAATTCCCCATCCCGAGAATCAGCCCCGTATCTTCCGTCACGGAAATGAATCCGCTCGGCATCACAAGCCCGAATTTGGGCCGCTGCCACCGCATGAGGGCTTCGAAGCCCGTGATGCGGCCATCGCCCAATGAAACGATTGGCTGGTAATAGGCGCGGAATTCCTCGCGTTCCAAAGCCCGGCGAAGATCCGTCTCCAGCCGGAAACGGCCTACGGCCGCGGCATGCATCACAGGATCGCATACTTCGTATCGCGACTTGCCGAGCGCCTTCGCCCTGTTCATCGCGGTGAAAGCATCGCTCAATACATTTTCCGCCGCGCTACAGCCCGTCGAACCAAAAGCGATGCCGGTGCTTGCTGTGATAAACACTTCTTGCCCGTCGATTGCGAAAGGGCACTGAATGTTCCGCTGAATTCGTTCGGCTACACGGATTCCATCGCTGGGATCTTGGATGTCGTCGAGCAAGATTGTGAATCTGTCGCCTCCCAATCTTGCGAGTATGCCGCCGCCGTCCTGCCGATCCAGTGTCGGACCGGCATTCATTGAGCGCGATATGGCGTCTTCTCGGCGAATCGATCGGCCCAAACGTTCGGCAAACTGCGTGAGCAGCCAATCGCCCGCAGCATTTCCGAGGCTGTCGTTCACCACTCGAAAATTGTCGATATCCACGAATAACACGGCGAATTTGTAGTCCGGGTGCCGCTTCCCACGGCTAACAGAGAGAGACAAGCGGTCCAGAAAGAATGGCCGGTTGGGCAGCCGTGTCAGAGGGTCGTGAAGAGCATCATGAACGATTGTGTCTTCTAACTTAAGAATCCGCTCACCGGCGCGCAATAGCGCTTTCAGTTCCTGTGGATTGCAGGGCTTGGTGAGACAGTCGTCGGCTCCGGCCGCCAAACCAGAGAGAACATCTTCTTTGCAGCCTTTCGACGTAAGAAAAATTATGTAAACGTACGAGTGTTTGGTGCATCTGCGGATTTCACGGCAAAGGCTCAGGCCATTAAGCTCCGGCATGAACCGATCCAAAAGCACAAGCCGCGGGCCATCAACACTCAAGAGACATTCGAGGGCGGCGCGCCCGTCAGTCGCTTCGAGGACATCATAGCCGGCACGAAGCAATGTTTTCTTCAGCAGTTGACGCACGTACGCGTCATCCTCAGCGACGAGGATTCTCATGGCGCCACTCCCGGGGCCACGTCTGTGCAATCTAAGAACCACAATATTCGTTAAAACATTTGAAAGCGCTCATTTCAAACGCGGATCGACTTCCGTCTTCCGTTCGCGAGGAAAAATGTGAGGGCAGATTCGTACTCGAACTGATTGCCGCAGCATCAGTCCAACCAAGCTTCTGCGCTATCCGAACAAGTCAATTCCCGCACGCGGATGCTCCAGTTTCAGAGTGGGAATGTTCGGCTCTTTGTGCCACCCCGCCACTAACGTAAACCGTTGGTCCTGAATCACTTCGTACTTTAGCTTGTGTGGTCACCACCGTGCCTGAAAGAAACGCGGGCGTTTGTGGACACGTGTCCGAGCAAGAAAGGCTACCAGCCGGGTCAGCGGTCGCAAAAATTAGGCGGAAGCGCTCCCAGCGAGGAGCTCTCAGACTTCGTCCTCGCAGCCGGCCCAAGACAGGCATTGCCCATGAACGGAACAGGAGAAAACCGGGATCTCGCTCTTCGAAGAGCGCCGCTGCACGACCGAAACAAGCCGCTGCATATCCTATTCGTTCATAGCGGCTCGCTCGAAGTGCAGCGTTGCCTGAGGGAACTCGATCACGCGCACGCGAGAGTCATGGCCGATCTTGTTTCAACGCCGAATCAGTTTGCGGAGCGAGTCTCTTCAAAATCCTACGACGCGGTTCTAGCCGAGTATCCCCTGCCTGACTGGCAAGGCGCTGCGGCGCTGGAGGTGCTGCGCCAAAAGGGCACACAAGCTCCACTAATCTTCCTTGCGGATGCAATCCCACAGGAAACCGTGACAGAACTCCTATCGAACGGAGCGGCGGATTGTATCGAGATGCGGCATATCGGGCATCTGCCCGTCGTTCTTCGCCGGGTGCTGCACGCCAACAACCTGCGCGAAGAACGTGATCATGCTGAGCGAAAGCTGCGCCGCTCCGAAGCCAACTACCGCGCCCTGATCGGAAATCTTGTATACGGAATGTGCCGCTGCAACACGGAAGGCACCCTTCTGAATGTGAATCAAACTCTAATAACCATGCTTGGCTACACCTCAAAGGAGGAGTTGCTCGGAGTGAGGCTCCTCGACGAAATCATTAGCAATCGTCAGAAGAGGCTGCGAATGCTGAGGCAGGCAGACAACGAAACAATAGCCGCTCCTCTGGAAGTTGATTGGAAGCACAAAAGCGGAGCTTCGCTAAAAGTCCGGCTCAGCGGAAGGGAGGCAGAAGACGAACACGGCCGGATGGATGGCTATGAAATCATCGTCGAGGATATTACCAAGCAGCGCGAGATGGAGGATCACCTGCGCCAGTTGGCCGCCAAAGATGGTCTGACCGGTTTGGCCAACTATCGAACCCTCGTGGAAGTCCTGGATAGCGAAATGCGACGATCCCAGCGCACGGGACGAGAGTTTGCCGTGGTGTTGTTTGACTTGGATGGCCTGAAGCGCATCAACGACCGCTACGGCCATCTAACCGGCAATGAAGCGCTCTGCCGCTTGGCCGATACTTTGAGCATCTGTTGCCGGGACATTGACACCGCGGCGCGCTTCGGAGGAGACGAATTTGCCCTCGTTCTGCCCGAAACAGCGGCGCCATCTGCCAACCTGGTGGCCCAGCGCATCCGCGAAAGCCTTGCGCTTGATGGAAGGGGGATAAAGCTGTCCGTCAGTACCGGCGCTGCCGCGTATCCACAGGATGGCGAAAGCATCGGCGAACTGCTGGGCGCGGCCGACGCGGCTATGTACGCGATGAAAGATCGACAACGCAATTCCGCAGCAAAGGTCGCCATGGATGGACGCGGATCACCTTGACAACAAAATGAAACGATCGACGAAAAACTTTTTCGACCCGAAACAGTTTCTTGCCACTGAGGAAACGGAAAGGCAGCTCCGCGAGTTTCGAAGAGGCGAGCGGATTTTCTCGCAAGGCGAACCTGCCGAAAGTCTGATGTACATTCAGAAGGGCGGCGTGAAATTTCATGTCGACAATGGTGCGGGCAAAGAAGCCGTGGTCGCGATGTATGGTCCGGGCGATTTTGTCGGCGTGGGCTGCATGGGGGGCCAGCCGGTCCGAATGGGCACGGCGACCGCAATGACGCCGGCCACCGTTCTTGCGATCGGCAAAAATGAAATGTTGCGCGTGCTTCACAACGAGCCGCGTCTATCCGATCACTTCATCGAATATATGATCGGGCGCAATATTCGAATCGAGGCGGACTTGGTCGATCAACTCTTCAATCCGTGCGAGAAACGCCTCGCTAGAACGCTTCTGTTGCTCGCGGGTTCTGGAAAGCACGATCCGCAGACAGATCCCGCCCTACCGAAAGTTTCTCAAAAAACCTTGGCGGCGATGATTGGGACCACGCGTTCGCGAGTGAACTTCTTCATGAACAAATTCAGGAGGCTCGGCTTCATTGAATGCAACGGCAAGATTAGAATCAACAAAACGTTGCTGGCAACCACGCTGCGCGAGCAAGGTAGCGGACCTTTCGCGGACGAAAGGCGTCATCGCGGAAAACACCTGCAGAATTTCGAGATGCAGCCCGCGAATGAGGTTTCATCGGTACGCGTGAAACGAGAGATAGAACTCAGCTAAGTTTCGTCGCTGCGTTCTTCCGGAGGGATATCGTCTTCGAGCCGGTCATGCGTACGAATTGGGCCTTCGTCGGCATCCGGCGCATTCTCCACACCGTTGATCACATCAGCCTCGAACGCTTGCCCTTCTTCAACGAGCTCTTCCACGCTCTCGGCGCTTGCATCCTCTTCACGCGAGAGCCCCTGCAGATCGCCCGCCTGCCCGCCGGCTTCGTCGCCGGTCCCGCGCTGCGGCGGTCGGAGCGCTCTGCTCAACCTGCTCGACCCTAGCGACGATCGCTCGCTGCCTGACGAAATCTCGCGCGGTGCAATCCGCGTTACTCGCGTGGTTCTTCTGCTGAAAACGACCGTCTTCTTCGCCGCCGCTTTCGGCTTCTTTGCCGCCTTCTTTTTTCGAGCAGCCTTCCTGCTGCCGCCCGCCTTTTTCTTCGCTGCAGTCTTCTTTTTCGCCATGACGATCCTTATCTCCCTAAATCCGATATTCCTGCCCGGCAGCAACGACCTCGATGATTCTAACCCTTTATGGGTATCAAGATGGCTTCCGGCACAGAAGTGTCTCAAGCGCATCGCGAACCATTCCGGGCGAGGCCCTTTCGGCGTTCTTGGCGCGCCACGCGACGAACCCATCAGGTCGAACAATAACCGCGCCGGAGCCGCTGATCCCGTAAGCATCCGCAAAGGCGCCCTTCGGATCGGCCATTGCATCGGACCCAATCTGATAAACATCGAGGTTCAGTCCCAACTGCTTCGCTGCGCCGCACCCGCTTTCTTTCCAGGCATTCCCCTCAGGTCCGGCCAACAGCACGAAATTCCCGCCGAAAAGGTCGAGCGACGAAATCTTCTCTTCTCTTCGCTCAAGCAAAATATGCGGCGCGCGTGTGCCGGGACGCCCTCGCGTCTCGCGAGGATTGTCGTGCGGCACGCGCCTCTCATCAGCGTCGGGAATTACGGCCGTCGAGTGGTAGCAATAACCCAGCTCGATATTCAGATCGTTCTCGATTGGTTGCATGTTTTCCGAGCGCAGGTACGGTGCCGAGCGCGTGACGTAGCGTGAATACGCCTGCTCCACCGTGAAGGCCGCTGCCGGACGCCTTTCGGCGTCGTACGTCGAGAGCAAATTTTCTCCGGCGATTCCCTCTAGCACGGCGGCGAGTTTCCACGAAAGATTGTGCGCGTCCTGCACGCCGGTATTGCCCCCGAAGCCGCCGCTGGGCGGCATCACGTGCGCGGCATCCCCGGCGAGAAAAATGCGTCCGTGTTGGAAGCGTTCTGCGGTATCGGCGCTGGCGTCCCACTGCATTACGTTCTCAATGGTGACCGGAATTTCGTCGGTACCTAGCCCAGCGTGAAGCAACTCCAGGCATCGCTCGTTGGTGAGCCCCTGCGACACGTCCGTAACCGGATTCTTTGGATCGCCCAGCCAGTGGACGGCCAAGAAACCGGAAGTGAACGGCTTCTCGATTCGAAAAAAACCGCTGAGCGTGGAATTCACCACGTACATCACGCTGAGGCTTCGCCCTCGCAAAAGCGCCGACACATCGCCGCGGAAATAGATCGTGATGCTCTTCGAAAATACTCCGTGGCCGAGCATTCGGATTCCCAGGCGCTCGCGAATCTGGCTGTGGCTGCCATCGGCGGCGATCATGTAGCGGGCGCGCACTGTCGAAATCTTGCCGCTATCGCGTTCCCGGATTTGCGCGGTCACGCCGCTGGAATCTTCCTCGAACGAAACCAGCTCCGTCGCGAACCGAAGCTGCGCGCCCAGTTCTTCGGCTCTGCTCTTCAGCAGCGGTTCGAGCAAACTCTGGGTGATAAAGATGCGGCTGCTCGGGCTGACGTCTCGCACGCCTTCGTTCAAGTTCGCGATGAACCACGCCAGCTCCTTGCCGGCCAGCGTTTCGACGGCCATGATCGCGCCATCCTGCACGAACTGTTCGTCCGATTTCTGCAACACGATCTGTTCCACGCCTACCGTGCGGAAAATTTCCATGGTTCGCTGCGTAATCATTGCGGCGCGCGGATGGATCGCGGTCCCGCGGTGATGTTCCACCACCAGCGCTGGGATTCCGTGATGCCCAAGCAGCAGCGCCGCCGACATGCCCACCAGGCTGCCGCCCGCAATCAGAACGGGCACTTCAATGTCGCTCATGTGCCGCCTTCTAAATATTCAAGCTGAGCCTATTTCTGCCACGAATCAGCAGAGAAGCTATCACAGCTCCGCTTGCGTTTGCCACGCATGGCCCTTCCGTACCGCGGTGGCTCCATTCCGACCGAGGCCCCCGCGGGCATGGTAGAATCTTTTTAAGGTTGCCAATCGGCGGAGGAACACAATGCATTCTGGCATGGACATCATGGTTCAAGAGATGCGGAACGAACTCACGCGCGTCGGCTTTCGCGAAATGCGGACGCCGCAGGAAGTAGACGCGGTCCTGAAAAACGAAACGAAGACACTGCTGCTGGTGGTGAACTCCGTTTGCGGATGCGCCGCCGGCAAGGCCCGCCCTGCTGTTGCCAAGGCTCTCTCGCATCAAACGCGGCCCGAAATTCTCGCGACCGTTTTCGCGGGACAAGACCGCGAAGCCACCGAGCGCGCCCGCGGCTACTTCCCCGAATACGCGCCGTCATCTCCCTCTATCGCTTTGATGCGCGATGGAAAAGTGGTCTTCATGCTCGAACGCCGCGACATCGAGGGCCGCGATCCCTACTCCATTGCCAGCGACCTCACCCGCGCCTTCGATCGATTCTGCGCACCAGCTACCGCGAACGCCGGCCAATAGCCCGGAAAAACGAAAAGGTAACTCCTTCGCGTTGTGATCGCTTTTGCCGTACGTTATTCTGCTGGCGATGGTGGATATTCATTGCCACATACTTCCGCGGATTGACGACGGCGCCGAATCCCTCGAAATCGCGCAGGCCATGGGCGAAATGGCCATCGCCGACGGCATCACGCACATCATCGGCACACCGCACGCCAACCAAAACTACCGGTTCAGTCCTCGCGCGATACGGGAGCGTCGCGATGAACTGCAGGCGATTTTTGCCGGACGCCTGATCATCGCCACCGGCTGCGATTTCCATTTGAGCTTCGAGAACTTGCAGGACATCAAGTACGACTCCGCCCGTTACACGCTGAATCAGAAAAGCTACCTGCTCGTCGAGTTTGCCGATTACTCGATTCCACCGTCGATTGATCAGTCCCTGCACGAACTGCAGCTTGCGGGATTGCACCCGATTGTCACCCATCCCGAACGCAATCCACTGATCCGCACCCAGCCGGAACGCCTGTACAAGTGGCTTGGCCAAGGCTGCTATGCGCAAATCACCGCGCAATCCCTGTGGGGAAAATTCGGAAAATCCGCTCAGGAGATGGCGGAACGGTGGTTAAGCGCGGGGGCCGTCCACTTCATCGCGAGCGACGCGCACAACACCACGTCGCGGCCGCTGCGCCTGAAGGAAACCTTCGATCGGGTCGCCGCTGCGGACGGCGAAGAAGTCGCGCGCGCGTTGCTGGTGGATAATCCGCTGGCCGCGTTCGAGGGCCGCACGTTGCCCTACGTCCCCGAGCTCGCGGAGGGTTTGGTGCCCAACGATTCCGGGCCGCAACCGCAGCGTCCGCGCAAACGCTTCTGGTTTTTCTGAGCCCCCATTGGAGTACTCACCGCATTAGTCGAGCCCGGGAGATCATCGTGGCTTACTAGCTATATTTAAGCCACGCGCGTCATCCTGAGCGGAGGTTCGCGCGATCTTGCTGTTCCCGCGGTTTTCGCGGGCGCGAAACGGAGTCGAAGGATCTCTCTTGGAAGTGAAATGTCGCCGCGGATTACATCGAAGAGAGATTCCTCGACTGCGTGTCCCGGCGCATCGCGCAAAACCAACAGCTCGGCACGCTAAGCTCGGAATGACGGCGCGAGGTGCTGAGTTATTCTTTCTTGGCCGAGGCCGCGCTCAGCATTTCTGCAAGTGCGATCCAGGAAAAGGGCGTCATGTTTCTGTACTTGAGATTCTCTTCCACCATTGCATCGGCCAGCCAATCCTGGCGCTCGGCTGTCGCTTCGGCCATTAGCGGCTGGATTCCTACATCGCGCAGAGATTCGGCCACCTCGCGCATTTCTGCTGCGCGGCGTTTCCCGTGTTCGGCCACGCGACTGACAAGATAATCCGGCAACTTGTCTCGCCATCCCATGTGCGGATACGTGGCATCGAGCGAAGCCAACACCGCGTCTTCCGCTCCGTAGCGGTGTGCCGCAAAAAGGCACTCCACCGCGAGCGCTTCCATTCCCTTGATCATCACGCTGCGGCACATCTTGACGGCCGACGCCACGCCGATCTTGTCGCTCACGGTGGTAGCGTTCATCCCCAGCAGCGCCAGGCGCGGGGCAAGCTCGGCGGCATATTTTCCGCCGAGCAGCATCGGCACCTTCAGTCGCTGCGGGGGAACCGCCGCCATCACCGCGGACTCAACGTAGTGCGCGCCACTCCGCTCGATGTGCGCCGCATCGGCCCGTTTCGTACCGGGCGATACCGAGTTGACGTCCATGAAAATTTGATCGCGATGCATGGTTTTCGCGGCGTCTCGCGCCACGCCGAGCGAAGAAGACGCCGTGACCGCGGAAATCACCAATTCCGCGTCGCGCAAACAATCGGCGAGGCTATCTTTCGCTTGCACCTTGCTTTCGCGAGCCTTCGCCAGCATCGCGTCGCGCGATTCGTTCGCATGCAGCAGGATGTCGAACATAGCTACCTCGACGCCCTGCGCTGCAAGATCGTTTCCGATGATGCCGCCCGCTTCGCCGAAGCCCACAATCGCGATGCGCCGAATTGGTTCTGGAGCCATAAGTCTACGTGTGGAAGGAAATGCCGCCACGGCGCTCCGCAAATCGCCAGCCGTCGTCGGTGCGTACATACCGGTCGTGATACGTGCCCATCAACTGCTTGGGCGAAACTTTTCTTCCTTCCGCCGTTTGCGGCTCGGAAGTATCGGAAGTGTAAAGCAGCACGCGGCACGTTCCGCTGGCGGTTTTCGGCGTTTCCACGTGCACGCGAATATTCGACATGATGTGATATGTGAGCCGGTTCCGCGGACGCGACGTAAACGAAGCGATGATATTGTTCAAGCCGCGAACCGTCTCCTGCGCTGTTGACGGCCGAATGAGCGCGGCATCTTCGGCGAAAATTTCACGGAGGCGTTCGTAGTCCTGCGCGTCCACAATTTCCGCGTATTCGATGGCGAGCGCTTCGCATGCCCGCTGCGCATTTCCAATTTCAGTCTCGCTCAATGTGCTTGCAACGACTGCCTGCCCGGCATTCGCCATGACGTCCTCCTCTTTACCGATATTCGAGGCCGAGTTCTCTAGTTTCGCGCGCAACTCCGCTTACGGCACGGAAGGCAACTCGGGATGATGCGAAGTGTAAGGCGGCCGCTCGTATTTCGGCAACGGATGCTCTTTCAACTGTTGCATTGCTTCCGCGACAGCTCGTTCCAATTGCGGGTCGTGGCCCTCGCGGACCAGTTTCGGATCCTGCCAAACCTCGATATCAGGCGCGATTCCATGGTTTTCCACTTCCCAAGAGCCTTTCAGTCCGGCAACAGCGAGCCGCGGCGCCGTTACCCGCCCGCCATCCATCAATTCCGGGTAACCTCCAATGCCGACCAGGCCTCCCCACGTTCGAACCCCCACCAGCGTGCCGATCCCTTGTCTGTGGAATAGCCATGGCAGCGCATCGCCGCCAGATCCGGCAAACTGATTGATGATCATCACCTTCGGACCGTAGATCGCCAGCGCCGGGTCGTACGTGGTGATGCCTTCCCGCGTGACCACCATATCCATCGGCTCGCGGCGCAGGTAATCGACCATGTAATCCGCAATCTGCCCGCCGTGGTTGAATCGCTCGTCGAGAATCACTCCCTCTTTTCCGACTTGCGCGAAAAAGTAGCGATTGAAATTCGCATAGCCCTCGGCGCCGGTGTCCGGCAAGTACACGTACGCGAGCTTGCCACCGCTTAACTCGTCCACTTTGCGGCGATTGCTTTCGATCCAATCCAGATTGCGAATGTCATCCTCGCTGGCCAGCGGCACCACATCCACTTCGCGGGATCCGCTTCCATCCGGATTGGAACCAACCTTGAGAGTCACTTGCTTTCCCGCAGTTTCCTGGAAGAAAGTGTAAAGTTTGTCGGACGATTTAATCTCCCGCCCATTCACTCCAAGCAGATACTCGCCCGCCTTCACATTCACGCCCGGCTGCGTGAGGGGCGCTTGCAGTTTGGGGTTCCAGTTTTCTCCGCTGTAGATTTTCTGGAAGCGGTAGCGTCCGTTCTCAATCGAGTAATCCGCGCCGAGCAGCCC
>DASYZC010000257.1:0-1714 GCA_035949735.1 Candidatus Acidiferrales bacterium
CAGCGTCAACAGCTTTTTCGTGACCCAGCGCTTGATTCTGGGTCGAGTTCCCTTCAACTTCGCGCGGCGCCAAACGAAGTAATCCCACGCCAACAGGCCGCCAATGATGGGAATCCACCCGTAAATAGCGGTTTTTGTATCCAGCCACAACCAAACGCGAAAGAATCCTGTGGCCCGGCGCGCATCCGCCAGTCGCGGCAGCACCAGCCAGCCCGCCACTGAATTGCACGCCACCGCCGCCAGAAGTGTTACCAAACTCATCAGTTGGAACCACTGGCGCGTGGGCACGGCTCCGCAGCCTGCGCAGACGCGGTGTTTGGGCTCGAATTCCTCCCCACAACGTTCGCAGAAAAAGCTCTCCGCTAAGGGCTGAGTGGTTGAGGCCATGGCTATTAGGGTAGTTCAGCGAGTGCCCCGAGAACTACTGTCCGTCGGTGCAGATTTGGCGCAGGTACGATCGGCCCTCCCGTCGAAGGAACCAAGGTTGTCGTCTACTGCGCGAGCCTTACGTGACACGCTTCCGCACACGCCGCCAAAGTTTTGACGGAAATCGACTATACAAACCTGAAAGACTACGCGGAAGGCAAATCGGATCGGATCGCCGCCGGCCCGCCGGCACGGTTCCTCTTGACTCATATGCATGAGTCATATAGACTCATCCTATGTCTAAGCGGCTACAGGTGATTCTTCGCGACCCGGAGTACCGCGAAATTCAGCGCGTTGCGCGCTCCCGCCGTATGTCCATTGCCGAGTGGGTGCGCCAAGCCTTAGCTTTGGCGCGCCGGCGCGAACCGATAAGCGATGGCGGCAAGAAACTTCAAACGATTCGCGCAGCCGTGCGAAACGAGTATCCCTCCGGCGAGATTGACACGATGCTCGCGGAAATCGAAAGCGGCTACGGAAGCGGCCCTCGTCCGTGATCTTCATCGATTCGAACATTCCCATGTATTTGGTCGGCAAACCCCATCCACACAAGGCCGACGCGCAGCGACTGCTTGAAAAACTCATCAGCGACCGCGAACGTCTCATCACCGACGCCGAGGTGCTCCAAGAAATCCTGCACCGCTACGTAGCCATTCACCGGCGCGACGCCATTCAACCTGCATTCGGCGCTTTGCTCGGAATTGCCGACCAGGTGCTGCCTGTGGATGCAGTAGCAGTCAGTCGCGCCAAGGACATTGTCCTGGGGCATAAACAACTGTCCGCGCGCGACGCTCTTCATCTTGCGATCATGGAACAGCACGGTATTGAACGCGTCCTAAGCTTTGATGCGGGTTTTGACGGATTCCCGGGAATTACTCGCCTGTCGTGAGCGAAACAGCCGAATATGCTGGCTTCTTCTTCTCCGCGCGAGGATTTGCTTCTTAGCGGATGAAAACTTAGCGGGCGAGGCTATAAGCCGGATTTTGTACGGCGCGCGCTCTCTTTGCATTCCGATCTTGCGACCGTTACGCAAACCACACGAACCGTGGCGATCATTCCTCTGGGCCTCCGATCACTCGAAAGCTCGATGCGGCCTACCCGAGGGTTCAGCCCTTCAAAGCGGCGAACCGCTTCGCAGGGGAAGATCCTTCGAACTGCTTTCGCAGTTCTCAGAACCTTCGGCGAGCCGGGCCGGCTCTTCCCTCCTATTTGGCCTTGCTCCACGCGGGGTTTGCCGAGCTCCCGATATTGCTACCGGGACGGTGGGCTCTTACCCCACCTTTTCACCCTT
>DASYZC010000258.1:0-5688 GCA_035949735.1 Candidatus Acidiferrales bacterium
ACGATAGGCAGCGGCCCGCTGGATTCGCTCCGCGAAGAATGCGCGGTCAATCGCAACGTCGTTGCGCGTGAGCAGGCGAATCGAGATCTGCGATTTGTCGCTGTAGAAGGCGCGCCCTTGAAAGCGGCCGCGATCATCGGACAAGCGGACGACTGCGCCGGGGTCCGACTGAACCGAGGAAACGTCGCTCCGATAAACCCACAGATGACCGGAGCGCAGGCGTTCGACCCCACGCGAGCTAATCACCGCCGATCCTTCCTTAAGAGTCGGGGCTGCTACAGCTTGGGAAGTCATATGATGCGGCGACTACCTTTAGAGCTCATGTTTATCGCCGAGCGATGCAAGAGAGTCCCATTCCGTCAGCCTCCCATTTTGCGCTTTCGATGAAGCTTCAAGGCGGTCGACCGCAGCGTATCAGGAATGTTTTTGTTGGCCGTAAGTTTCATCAGGTCGGTCGCTGTAAGGCGAGGGAACAAGTGCAGAGAGACATCCAGCGGCGTCTTCGGGTTGTTCACGAGATTTTTCACAATGGCATAGTTCTTCATGAATATGCGAGTCAGCGAAATTGTTCGCAGGATCTCCCCGCTTAAGTTTGTCATGCAGGCAAACGCCTCGACCTCCGTATCGGTTAGGCGGGGGGATTGAAGTACGCAGCGCTGCACCAGCTTGTTCGGATCGCGAATGAGGAGCATTCGCTCCGATCGGCCACCCTTAAGCGCTAGGGTCAGGCGCTGGACCACGTTCATGTGTGCGACCTTTTGGAAGAGGGTCTCACGCTTGACGGGATCAGGTTCAATTTCCGCGGCTGCCTCTTCAAGTTCATTCATTGCTACAGCGCCCTTTTCCATTTCCCCTAGGAGCTCGCGCTGTTCGGTATTTCCCGCGGGGGAAGCGACCACAGCCAGCACCAATTGCGGATCGGAGATGAGGCGTTCGAGGTTGTCGAGGAGGGCCTGTATGCCCGCAGAGGTCAGATGAGACGCTACTCGTGCAAGGTTCGCCGTGGGACAACTGGCGTTCCGTGCCAAGGCGTCGGCGATCCCTTTCTTGTCGGGAAGATAATCGACGCAATAAACGAAGAAGCGAGGATCCACGTCAGAGCGCGCGCACGCAGCTAGAAAAACTTCCAAGGGCTGCGTCAGAAGCGCATTTTGCGCGCGCTCTGCGATACCAGAATCTGAATCGGAAGCTAAGACAGCAAGCAATTCGACGCGGTCTTCGGGAACAAGCGGCACGGAGCCCGCGCAGAGCGCGAACTTCTGTTCGGGCCGGGCGTGCCCGGAACGGATCTGCTCGCGCAATTCGCTGCTAATGGACCCCTCCGATGGGGTGCAGATCGTTCTTGGTTAACTCGATACGCGCCATTTTACCTGGCGTAGGGGGAAACGGGACGGTTTGTCCGTTAAGACTTAACCGCACGCCACTCGCGCGGCTGGAGAAGATCTCGAGGGTGTTCCGCGCCTCGAAGCTATGCGAGTAACCGGCTCGAACCCTTTCACGGAACACTGTTTGTCCGTCCGAGACAACTTTTAGGTAGCCCTGCTTTTCAATTCCGATGTTGAGCGTAAGAGTTCCTATCGGCGCCGGATCCGATGCTTGGGAGTTCGCGCTGGCCGGCCCCGGCTGCGCCTTCGTCTGACTCGAGACGCCGGCGGGGACATTCTGTGATGCCAGCCCGGTGGATGCGGCTGATGTCGCGGTAGCGTGAGGCCTGTGAAAGATCGCCATCATTCGCGAACCGAAGAAATGGTGCACCAGCAGTCCGACCGCCAGCAGGGCGAGGAGTATCGCTGCTGCCACGACTATCGGTCGCCAGTTCCGGCCGGGCTTGACGAAGTGCGCCGCCTCGCGGACGTTCGTGTTACCGGAAGTGTCCAGCGCGTATTCGGCCACTAAGCTGTCTTCGTCGAGCCCGAGGAAACGTGCGATCGATCGGATGAAACCCCGATTGAATGCTCCTCCGGGCAGCTCGTTCCACCGGTCATTCTCGATTGCTTCCAAGAACCTTGTGCTTATGCGTGTAGCGGCGGAAATTTCGCTAAGGGAAACTCCCCGCATTTCGCGTTCCCGCTTGAGGTGCTCGCCGAAAGGTGTTGAGGACATTCCTTGGGGCCCTGCAAAAAATATAGACGCCGACCGAATCAGTGTCAATGACACCCGAGTGCAAGTGGAAAAGCCGCCCATTGGCCTTTCGGCAATGGCACCGTATTGTCCGTTGCGACGGATGAAAATGGTTCACTATAATGCCAATGTTGCCTTCCGAAGCCCAAGACGCAAAGCAGCAAACACCACCTGGACGGACACGCCGGGCTTCCGACGGTAAGCCCTTCGACGGCGTCGAACGGCGTCAAAATCCCACGGCGCCGGTGGAACTGCCGGACATTAGCGAAGTTACAGTCTTCCGAGAACTTGGCAAGGCCTTAACCTCCTCGCTTCAACTTGACCAAGTACTGCGCACCATTATGGAAAAAATCAACGAGGTCTTGCATCCAGACACCTGGTCGTTGCTCTTGATGGATCTCGCGAAAAACGAGCTGTACTTCCAAATCGCCACTGGCCAGGGCGCCGAGGCTCTAAAGGACATGCGCATCAAGGTGGGTCAGGGAGTGGCGGGTTGGGTGGCTCAGTCTGGCGAACCGGTCGTGGTTGCGGACACCAGCGTTGATTCGCGTTTCTTCGGCCAGGCGGATGAGAAGACCAAGGTCGCGACCCGTTCGATCGTCGCCGTTCCCGTGCGCTTCCGCGAACAGTGCCTCGGAGTGATCGAGTTAATCAACTGCATCGGCCCGGAGGGGTTCAGCCCGCGCGACCTCGCCTTGCTCCAAGCTCTTGCCGATTATGCCGCAATCGCGATTGAAAACGCGCGGCACGTCCAGCGCATCCACGAGCTGACGATCACAGACGACTGCACCAGTCTCTACAATGCGCGCCATTTGAATTTCATGCTGGATACGGAGATTTACCGCTCGCATCGATATTCATTCGAGTTTTCGGTGATTTTTATTGATCTCGATCACTTCAAGAATGTGAACGATACACATGGCCATCTGATGGGCTCGAAACTCCTTGCCGAGATCGGTGAAGCAATTAAAGAGAAGTGCCGCATGATCGACCTTGCGTTTCGATATGGCGGAGACGAGTTCGTAGTGCTCCTTCCCCAAACCTCGAAGGAGAATGCCCTCGGTGTGGCGCGACGGCTACACAGTCTTATCCGCGAAACCCGCTGGCTAAAGGATACGGGGCTGGATGTCACGGTAACCGCGAGCGTGGGCGTGGCTTCTTACCCTACCGATTCTCGAACCAAGGCCGAACTGCTCCACCTTGCCGACGAAGCGATGTACCTAGTAAAAAATACGACCCGAGATTGCGTAGCCGCCGCCGGAGTGGGAGTCCTGCCCGCGCCCTGATGTAGTCTATGCCACGTTGTTCCTGACGGAACACACGCCTATACTTCTCAAAAGAGGAACTCCGGCTTGTACAATCAGGAAGCCGCGCGCTACGCACGTTGGGCGGCATGGGCCGCGACGCTGATCGTATTGATCGTGGCCGCCGTGTATGGCGGGCGCACGCTTCGCGAGGCGCGCGCTCGCAGGCACGGACCTGTTCCCGTACCAGCCTCTGTCCAACAGCAGTCGGCGCAAATCTCTTTCTCAAAGGTCGAACAGGATCGCACTGTCTTTACTATTCGCGCGTCCCACTCGACACAATATAAGGATCGAAACCGTTCGCTACTCGAGGACGTGTGGATCACGATTTATGGCAAGGAGGGTCAGCGCAGCGATAACATCCACACCCGCGAATGCACCTACGAGCCGGAAACGGGATACGTGCGCTGTGAAGGCCAGGTGCAGATCGACATAGGAAGCACGAAGTCAGTTCCTGGCGACGCTGCCGCGTTGAGCGCGAGTCTCGAAGTAACAACCAGCAATCTGCTGTTCAATCGCAACACAGGTGAAGCCTCAACGCAGGCGCCGGTCGATTTTCGCTTTGCAGGCGGAAGCGGGCGAGGCGTCGGCATCAGCTATAGCACTCGCAATTCAATTGTGCGTGTGGAGCATTCTATCAAATTTGACTTGGCTCCATCCGCCGTGACAGATGACCTGCCCATAACGGCTACCGGAATGAGTCTCGAAGTGCGCCGTGACCAGCGAACTGTAGTGCTGAACGGACCTACGCTTGTGCGGCAAGGTGATCGGGAGCTTTCGGCGGGCGCCATTGCGGTGGGGCTTGACGATAAATATCGCGCTGAGCGCGTCGTCGCCGAGGGCAATCCGCGAATTCGTGTAAAGGAGGGCGGAGCTAAGGAAGCTGTCTCGGCCGATCGTTTCGAGGCCTCACTGAACGCCACAGGCCACGTCGAGGGGATTTTGGCAGATGGGGGAGTATCCGCCATCCGGACGACTACTGGCGGTTCAGATCACTTCTCGGCTGCTCGAGTGGAATTCGATATGCTCCCGGATGGCAACTTGATCAAGCAGATGATTGCAACAGGCGGCGTCGAGGCGGATTCGCGCAAGGGAAGTAACTCGCAACTTTTGAAAACCGGGGCCTTGCGTCTAATTTTCTCCGCTGCAGACGGGCGCGGTTCGAGCAACTCGGCCGTCAAACACGATCGGGCGTTGACTAGTCAGAAGATCGAAATGGCGGAAACTCTTGCTCCAGCAACAATCGAATCAAAGACGGGTGTGGACATAACCGCGCTGCGCGCAAAGCGATTTGTAGCGCAGGCCGGCCGCGATGGACGCCTCAGCAAATTATTCGGACACTCCGGCGTGGATATTCGAAGGCAAGCCAACCATGAAAAAGAGGATATTATTTCGGCTGCGGAGCTTGCCGCCACATTCGACCCGCACGCGGAATGGGACACTCTTGACGAAACGGGGAATGTGCATTTCAGCCAGGCGGGTCGTGAAGCAGTCGCCGCGAAGGCTCACGTCGTTCGCGCCACGGATACCGTTACTCTGGAGGGAGCGCCGATCATTTCAGATTCGATGAGCCGCTCCACAGCAGCCAAGGTTGTGTTCAATCAAAGAACGGGCGAACTGAGTGCCACTGGTGGGGTGGTGTCCACATATACACCGACGGCGGAGGGAGACGCGGTGAGCCTTGGTTCTGGCGCTGCCCACATCTCGGCGGATAAGCTTTCGGGCTCGACGAGTTCGGGCCATGTTGTTTACACCGGCCATGCGCGATTGTGGCAAGGAGCTGCCGTGCTGGATTGCGATCAGATCGAAGTATGGCGCGATGCCAAGAAAATGCAGGCTACAGGCAATGTTGTCGCGGTTTTCCCCCAAACTGAGGGGCCATTCGCTGCACTGCCGGGAACCAAGCCCGCCTCCCGGCGAGCTTCGTCTTCCCAACCAGTATTGTGGAAGGTTCGCGCTCCGATGCTCACGTATTTGGCTGACGAGGGCAAAGCACATCTTGAAGGCGGCGTGCAGGCCGATTCCAGCGAGGGCTCCCTCGAATCCCACACTTTGGACGTATTCTTCGGGTCGGCAAGGCCTGGTTTGGCCGCGACCCAGGCCCTAACTGGCGCCTCACCTTCTACTTCGCGGGAACGTCGCCCGGAATCACAGGTCACCGCGGTTGGACGCCAAATGAGCCGCGTAGTAGCCGAGGGCGACGTTGTGGTCCGTCAGGGTGACCGGAGAGGGATGGCTGATCGGGCGGAATACACCGCGGCCG
>DASYZC010000259.1:0-2018 GCA_035949735.1 Candidatus Acidiferrales bacterium
TGCCAATGGCCGTGCGTCAGCAGCCATTTTTCGGACTTGAGATCTTCGCTGGTGTCGGTGTCCATCGATTCGTGCCCGTTGGCCACGATGCCGCGTTGTTCGTACAGAAACTTGATCGCCTCGAGCGACCACGCCGGGAAAGGCGAGCGTTTGAAGCGTTCCGGATTGGTCTCCCAATCCTTGTACATGTCCGTGCGCAGGGCTGCGAAGCATCCCGCCGGCACTCGGCCGTGCCTGCGCTCCCACACCTCGATGTCGGCAACGGTAAGCGCGTGATTGGGATCCTTTTTCAGCAGCGGAGTGATATCGAAAACCACCAGCGGCAGGATCATCTGTTTCACTGGAATCTCGTCCATGGTCATGCCGTTGGGATCGAAATGCGCGGGCGGGTCGATATGCGTGCCGTATTGCCCGACCATCGAGTAAAAGAAGGTGCGAAAGCCGTCCTTTGCGATGGTGTACGGGACTCCCGTTTGGGGATCAGCAGCGCTCGAAAAAGCCGCCGGCCCGAATCCCTTCCACACTGGTGTCAAGGGGCTGAAGGAATGTGTCAGGTCGACGAAGCGCTTCGACGAGATGATTTTATATGCCTGCGTGAGCGAGCCGTCCTGGGCCGAGACGGCAGGCGACGCAGCCCCCGCGAAAACAAAGCTCAATGCCGCTGCGATCAGGCACGTGCGAAGCGTAGCCAGCTTCGGCCTCATGACGGCCTCCTTCCCTGTTTTGCTGTGGGTTTGGGAAAACAGTATCGGAGCGACGTCCGAATCCCTTCAGAACAGAATGGAGGGCAAGTATGCGCCGGCCGGCTCGTTGTAAAGCCCTATCGTCATCAACGTCAGCGGCTGGACAACACGCAATCTATTCTCAAGGCACCAGCGAAATAGTGCAGCGTTCCGAGTAGGGACAAGAATCCCCGGCCCCTGAAACTCGCTGGCGGCGATCAATGCTTGCAAGTCTTCATTGCTCTCGCCCACTGCGTGGCCGAAGAAGCCGGTCACAGAAGCGTAGGCTCTCACACGCCCTTCCGACTCGGCGACCACGGCTGTTCCCTGCTGAATTGCATCGTTTAATTCGCCTCCCCGGTCGTGCCCGTGGACTCGCAAGCAGAGATCGTTGCAAGCAGCGAGGTCTCCCGCCTGCGCGGCGCGGACGCGATAACCGGGCAGGGTTTTCTGAATCGCGGAACCCTGCATGCAAGCAAGTGGCTCTCGAACGACGAAGCCAAGCTTCGCATAGAGCGAGAGCGATCGATTGTGATACGCCGCTTGCACCAGTCGGATTCCCGCGAACTTCCGCTCGGTTGCACGCGCCATAACCGCTTCCATGAGTTGCCGGCCCGCCGCCCGATTCTGCTCGGCAGGGTCAATCGTAATGGGCCCAACTCCCGCAATTGGTGTCCGCTCGTCCAAACAGTTGCTTCCGATCACCTTTCCATTCGATTCAGCAAGTACGCAGAAAAACCCCGGATGCGAGAACATCATCGAAAGGACGCCGATGGGACGCTCGGGAGCCGGAAAATCACTAGGGAAATTGTGCCGAGTGGAAAGACTGCCAAACGCTTCGAAGCAGATTCTTCCGCACACTTCGGCGTCGGCTGGTGTTGCTCGCCGAATTACGAGCGACTCGTGCTTGGAGCCGAATGCTTGCGACTGTGTTGCCATGATGCTTACCTCCCGCTGAAATCCCGCTCAAAACAGCAAAAGAAGAATTCGCTACTGCTTGGCGTAGAGAGGCCCGAAAGCCCGAGCCAGCATGACCGCCATCAACAAGCCGCCGGCTCCCAAAACGAGCACATCGCAGATGTTGCGGATGTGAAACTCCCCAACATGGGACACAAGAAAATATCCGACTACCGCATTCAGCGTCCCCCAGAGTACGTTCACCATCGGCGAGGACAATCCCTTGCCCGGCGGCGAAGCGAATGGACTCGGAAATGAGCGGCCGGACACGCCGCTGACGAAGTGCGGAATGGCATTGACGAAAAAAGCTCCGCCGAAAAAGTAAGCGACGTAGAAATA
>DASYZC010000260.1:0-2826 GCA_035949735.1 Candidatus Acidiferrales bacterium
CGAAAGCCTGCTCTCCCATGCCGAGGAGATCGCGCATCTGGGAAGCTGGGAATACGACGTGCAGCCGGCGGTAGCACGGCTCTCGAAGAATTTGCGCGCGATGTACGGGCTCGCCGAGAACGAAGAGTTCACGCGCGAAATCTACACAGAGCGCGTTCATCCGAGGGACCGGATGCGGGTGCGCCGAATCCTCGACGAGGCCATCGCCGCTTGCCAACCGTTTGAGTACGAGACGCGGTTCATTCTGCCCACAGGGGAAACGAGATCATTCCTCGCGCGGGGCATTCCGATCGCGGGGCCGGATGGCAAGACCGCGCGGATACTCGGCGTGGTGCAGGACATCACCCAGTCCAAACGCGCTCAAGACGACGTGCGACGGCTATGGCGCCAAATGATCCAAGGGCGCGACGAGGAGAGGCGGCGCATGGCGCGGGAGCTGCACGAGTCCGCGGGGCAAAGCCTGGCCGCGCTCAAGATGAGTCTTTCCCGGTTGCGTGAATCGCTGCCGAAAAACAAAAAGCTATTGCAGACGTTGTGGCGCTCGTCCGTGGAACTGGCCGACGCAGCGGTTCAAGAGGTGCGAACCGTTACCTATCTGATGCACCCGCCACTTTTGGACGAGGCGGGCCTGGGACCGGCGCTGCGCTGGTATGCGCGGGGATTCGCGGAGCGAAGCAAAATCGTGGTCACCGTGGATATTGCCGACGATTTCAGACGCGCATCGCAGGAAGTGGAAACCACGGTCTTCCGGGTGGTGCAGGAGGCGCTGACCAACGTCCACCGCTATTCCGGGAGCAAGACGGCGCGCATCCACGTGTGGCGCGAGGGCGGGCGGCTTTTCGCGGAAGTGAAGGATGAGGGATGCGGGCTGGCCGTGGTGACCCAGCGTGCCGGGTCGCAGGCGCCGCCAGGAGTGGGGATCGCCGGGATGCGCGAACGAGTGCAACACCTGAACGGCGCGTTCCAGATCGAAAGCATGCCGGGGCGAGGTACCATCGTCCGGGTGACCCTGCCGCTCAATGCGACAGCGGACCAAGTCTCACTCGATGAAAACGCGGCGGAGAAACTGGCGTGAAACCGAAGCAACGAAAGGAGCAAGGCTCATCCGACGCCCCGAATGCGGGTGACGGAGCTGGGCCGCTCACCATGACAACGAAAGAAACGTATCGAGTACTGATCGCGGACGATCACGCGATAGTCCGCAGAGGCTTGCGCGCACTTTTGGCTTCCCAGCCGGGAATCGAAGTGTGCAGCGAGGCCTCTTCCGGGACTGAGGCGCTGGATGGCGTCAGGAAAGAAAAGCCCGATCTGCTGGTGCTCGACCTTACCATGCCGGAAATGAACGGCTTGCAAGTCGCCCGGGCAGTTCGCGAGGAGTCGCCCACCACGGATATTCTGATTCTTTCGGTGCACTTTTCGGAGGAAGTTGCGCGAGAGGTTTTGCGATCCGGCGCGATTGGGTACGTCCTCAAGTCCGATGCGGATACGGAGCTGCTCTCCGCAGTGGACCACGCCCGGCACCACCAACCCTTCTTCACCGGCAAGCTGGCTGTTTCGATGGCCGAAATCTTCATGCAAGACCCAGGCGAACCGGCGGAACCGCCAGTGGAGAGCAAGGAGCTGGCAGGCACGCAGCTGACGGGCCGCGAGGTCCAAGTGATTCAACTGCTGGCGGATGGGAAAAGCAACAAGCAGGTGGCGGACACCCTGGGCGTATCCGTGCGTACGGTCGAGAGCCACCGCAACCACATCATGCGGAAAATGAATTTCACGAGCTTCAGCGATTTGATTCGCTTCGCGATCCGCGCCAACCTGATCGAGCCGTAGATTGCGTGGCCCGGCACCCGTCGTTCTGAGCGGAGTGTCCCGCGCCTGTGGTTTTGCGCGAAGCGCCGGGACACGCAGTCGAAGAACCTCTCTTCGACTTGAGCGGCGGCGATATTTTCGATCCAAGAGAGGTCCTTCGACTGCATTGCGCGCCCGCGAAAAACGCGGGAAAGGCAAAGGCGCGCGCAACTCCGCTCAGGATGACGTTGTTGGCTGCGGGCGCGGCGACCTGAAGTATGTACTAGGAAAGCAGGTCGGCGGCGCTGGATGCCCGCCAAACAAGCCTTGGCGTGATGTCAAACAGCGGCACACTCCACCTAAAAGGGGGTTAGACCCGGGGAATGTTACTTTTTGACGGCTTTGCGGCGGCCGCGGCGGCGCACGGGGCGGTTGGCGGGGGGCTCGCCGATCAGCTCCGCGCTCCAAATCGAGGTGACGAACTTCTTCATGCCGTGATCGTCGAAATCGACGCTGGTGCGCTCGTTATTTGATTCGGTGATGGTGCCCAGGCCGTACTGCGTGTGGCGGATGGTCTGCCCTTCGGACAAAATCTGCACAGTGCCTCCTTCGAATCACTTATGATCGCGAGCGGCGCATGCCCGGCGCCGCCTTAGTACCTATGTGACGCGCTGCTTAGAGCCCGACGACGCGCTCCGCTTGCAGCCCCTTGGGCCCCTGCTTCACTTCGAACTCAACGGCCTGCCCTTCGTTGAGGCTCTTGTACCCTTCCGACTGGATAGCCGAGAAGTGCACGAAAACGTCCTCGCCGGACTGGCGTTGGATGAAACCATAACCTTTTGCTGCGTTGAACCACTTGACTGTACCTTGTTCTGTAGCCAATTCAAATTCTCCTAATTTATTCATTCGGCGGCTTTTAATCGCCAAATGGTCATATGTGTTCAGGGGCGTTCCGGCGAACACAAAAAAAGGCTGTCGGAAGTTGCCCGGCAGCCTGAAGCGAGCGCGTCGATATCGACCCCAAGAGCAACAAATGCAAAG
>DASYZC010000261.1:0-1989 GCA_035949735.1 Candidatus Acidiferrales bacterium
CCGCAAGGCCGCCTGGCGTTATTTTCCTACCTTTCGGTTACTTTGGTCATATTCCTCTTAGTGGGATTTTGGAAGCTTCAAGTCGTGCAGTCCGAGCACTACGCCGACCTCGCCGATAAGAACGGCATTCGCCCCATCGCCATCATCGCGCCGCGCGGAGCGATGCTCGATCGCGATGGCCGAGTGCTCGTCGATAGCTATCCTTCGTTCAGCATTCTGCTGCTCCGCGACAACCCGAAGCTCATCGAAAAAGCTTTGCCGCAAATCGAAGAAGGCCTGGGAATCTCGAAGGAAGATCTGCGGCAGCAACTGGACGCCGCAAAAAACGAACCGAAGTTTTTGCCGGTCATCATCAAGCCCGCGGCCACCGAAGCGGACATCGCTTTTGTGGAATCGCACCGCGCCGATCTCCCCGTGCTGGATTTAATCATGGTGCAACGACGCCGCTATCCGCACGGTGAAATGCTTGCCAATACGATTGGGTACGTGGGCGAAGTTTCACCGCAAGACTTGGAGAAAAATCCCGACCGCTACCGCCCCGGCGACATCGTTGGAAAAGCGGGCCTCGAAAAGGAATACAACGATCAGATCGAGGGAACGGACGGCATGCGCCGCGTGGTGGTGAATAGCGTCGGCAAAGCGATACGCACGCTCGACAACGTGGACGCTATTCCCGGAAAACCAATCCAGCTGACAATTGACGAGGATTTGCAGGAGGTCGCCGAAACCGATTTCGCGAACAAGGAAGGCGCCCTCATCGCCATGGACGCGCACACGGGCGAAGTCCTGGCGATGGTTAGCCGGCCCACATTCGATCCCAACGATTTCTCTGTGCGAATTCCCAACAAGGAATGGGCCCAGCTCAATACCGACCCGAAAACGCCGCTTCTCAATCGCGCGATTCAGGCCCAGCTCGCGCCCGGCTCGGTTTTCAAAGTCGTGATGGCGACGGCCATGCTCGAATCGAAAGCTCTGCCCGCCAATTACACGGTGTACTGTCCCGGTCAAGCCACTTTTTACGGACGCTTGTTCCATTGCGATCACGCCCACGGCAGCGTCGATCTCCACAAAGGCATCGTGGCTTCCTGCGACGTCTATTTCTATAATGTGGGCAAAACTCTCGGAATTGACCGTATCAGCTACTACGCTAGCGGTCTCGGTCTGGGCCGCCGGACGGGCATTGATTTGCCCGGTGAAGCTTCGGGGCTGGTGCCATCCGAGCAGTGGGTCCAGCGCGTTTACCACCACAAATGGTATCCCGGATCCACAATCTCGGTCGCGATTGGACAGGGCGCCGTAATGGTCACCCCGATCCAGCTCGCTCGCATGGTCGCGGCCGTGGCCAACGGCGGCACGTTGATTCCGCCGCACCTTGTGAAAAACGCCACGAACCTGAAGTCGGAGTCCTTCCCAATTTCCGAGGATACGGTGCAAATCGTAACGGACGGCATGTGGGGCGTCGTCAATGAGCCGGACGGCACCACCTCCGGCCTGGTCAAGTTACAGAATATAGATTTTTCTGGCAAAACTGGCACTGCGCAAACCGAAAGCTACGAGCTGCAAAATAAACTCGGCAAGAAACTGAAGGAAAACGGATGGTTCGTAGGCTACGCGCCACGGCGCAATCCGGATATCGTTGTGGCGGCCCTCGTTCAAGCCGGAGGATGGGGCAGCACTTCGGCCGCGCCGATTGTGCGCGACGTCGTAAAAGCCTACTACGACAAAAAGAATGGGCATCTGCCACCGCCACCGAGTACCGCCGAGGTCATCCGGCCAGCGGGCGGGATCAAGCCGGTGGCTGAGAATTCGGGAGCTGCACGCCCGTGAAAAATCGGCCGCAGATTCAGGATTTCGATTGGATTTTGCTCTCTCTCGTAGGAGCAATCAGCGGGTTGGGTGTACTTGAAATCTATTCCTCCACGCACGCGAGCGCCATGGCGGGCATGCAATGGAAGCAGTTGATGTGGATCGGGATCGGGATTCTGGGCA
>DASYZC010000262.1:0-15949 GCA_035949735.1 Candidatus Acidiferrales bacterium
CAAAGCCAGGATCTATACGTTTGCGCTGGATGCGAACATGCCGATTCCAGGACGGCCCGCTGGCTTCTCCGACAACCCGTTCGGACCGCCGCCTCCGGCCGCCGGCGCACCTGCGCGGACGCCCAACGCGCCTGCGGCTCCCACCGCGCCGACCACCACCAATCCCAACGGCACCGGCGAAACCCGCTAAGCCGCGTCACGCCTCCGCCTTTGCCTGGGTAGGGGCATGCTGTGCCCTGCAAACATACTTGGCGCGAGGTCAGCCATTGCCTCGATCACGCGGCGCGGCGCCTCTCGTGCCACGCAGTCGAAGAATCTCTCTTCGATGTACGCTAGAGTCGAAGTCAGCGATAGAATATCCTTCCCCGCCCCGACACATCGCGAAGAAGGGAAAATCCATGAAAGCCATTCGCATGCACTCCAAAGGTGGGCCCGAATTGCTCGTCTACGAAGACGCCCCCAAACCGCAACTACAGCCGGGAGACGCACTGGTCCGAGTCTCCGCATCATCCATCACCAAAACCGAACTCACCTGGTCTGAGACGTACACCGCTTGTGACGGCACCCCGCGCCTTCCCACCATTCCCGGACACGAATTTTCCGGCGTGGTCGAGGAAATCACTGCCGGCGTCACCGAAGTGAAAGTTGGCGAAGCGGTTTACGGCCTCGCCTCATTCTGTCGCGATGGCAGCGCCGCGGAGTATATCGCCATTCGCGCCGCCGATCTTGCCCCGAAGCCGCAGACGCTCGATCACCTGCAAGCAGCTTCCGTCCCTCTTGCCGGCCTGACCGCCTGGCAAGCGCTCTTCGATCATGCGTCCCTCACCAAGGGCAAGCGCGTGTTGATCCATGGCGCGGCCGGAGGCGTAGGAATCTTTGCAGTGCAAATTGCGGACTGGGTCGGCGCGGAAGTGATCGCCACCGCATCCGCAAACAATCACGATTTCCTCGGCGAACTTGGCGCGCACGAGGTGATCGACTACGCCAAGGTTCGCTTCGAGGACCAGGTTTCTGATCTTGACATGGTTCTCGACATGGTTGGCGGCGATACCCTCGACCGTTCGTTCGGCGTGCTGCGCCGTGGTGGCACGCTCGTCAGCGTCGCCGCAGAGCCTTCCCCGGAGAAGGCAAAGGAATTTGGAGTACACGCCCTATACTTCATCGTCGAACCGAACCGCACCCAATTAATGGAAATCGCCCATCTGATCGACGCGGGAAAAATCAGGCCGGTTCTTGACACTGTGTTCCCGCTCGATCAAGCACGCCAAGCCTTCGAAAGAGGCCTAACCAATCACGCGCGAGGAAAAATCGTCTTGCGCGTCGCCGAACACGCCGCCGCCCGCGCCTGAACTTCGGCGTTCGTCCGTTTCGTCATTCCGAGCGGAGTGTCCCGCGTCTTTGCCTTTGCGCGAAGCGCCGGGACAACGAAGATCCGTCGATGCGTCTCTCTTTTAGTTACATATTGACAACCTATTTACGTGGAGGTAATCTCCCGGCGGTTTCGTACCCTGTCGCCCAACTGTCGACCTCTCCTTACGCCAACCATATGAGCACCCAGGAGGTTCCCTTCCATGAATACGCCCAGCTCTTGTCTCGCAGGACTGAAACGAAGCGCCGGAGTCGTGCTCTTTTTGTTTTTGGCGGCGGCGCCGCGAGCCTTTGCGATCGAACTGAAAGTTGTTGGCGATAACAATCCAGTCGGGCCTCCAAATTTCTCGTCTCTGAACTACTGCGCGGAAAATCCTTCGCCGCCTTTTGCGGGCCACGACAACGACTTAACCGACTGCTACCTCGCGCAAGCATTTAGTCTAAGTTCGGGGGCGTACATCAATGGAGTTACACTCACTTTAGTTGCGCAGCAGCAGGCAAGCGCAGGAACATTCCCACTTTCGATTGCGATCACCAGCAACTTAACTTCTGGTCCTGTGCTGCTGCAAGAAACCGCGTCCGTCACGGTTCCCTCCTCAGCTACCGATACATTCATCCCAGTTTTCGTTTCATTTCCACCGACTTTACTGGCGAAAGGAACCTATTACCTGGCGCTGTCCTGCTGTACCGCCCCGCCGTCGGCCGTCGTAACGTGGGCACCGAACCAAATTGGCTCCACCCAAGTGGGTATCCTTGGACAAGCCTTCTGTTTCGCTCATGTTTCCGCCCCCTGTGTCGTCGACGGCGTCCCCACCGGCGCCGTCTGGGTCCCAATTGGCTCGGACCCTACTCAGCCCACAAATCTTGCCGGGACAAATGGCACGTTCGCCTTTGAGTTGGATGGTCCGCTCGTCGTACCTCCTGTCGGAGGCGGCTTGGGCCAGATCTTGCGGCTCGTCGCCGGACCCATCACGCCCGCTCCTGGCACACCCGTCGAAGCCCAATTGGGATTCCTGGATATGAATGGCAACCCGATAGGTCCGACTTCAACCGTAACTATTGGTCCCGGTCAAATACAATCGCTGGACTTGAATCTCAGCCAGTTCGTGAATCAGCTTGGGCAGCATATCGAGGTACAGCCATTCGTGGCGCAAATACCAAACGCCCCAGGCGCTCCATCGAGCCCGGCGCAGCTGTCAGTCACAACACAAATACTCGACGCGCTCACCGGGTTTGAAACTGTGCTCGCTCCGGCGCTCCAGCCGGGCGCTTCTGCGCCAGCCCTGGCCCCGCAAGTCCTGGCCGGCGGCCAGACCATGCGCATCACCGTCTTGGCTTCCAATACCGACCCGTGCAACGCCACGCTGAGCTTCGCCGATAGCAATGGCGTTGCTTTGGGCCCCAGCGAGCCTGTGAACGTCAGCCCAGGAACGGGAACTTCGCTGGATCTGAACGCCAACACGCTGGGACTCACGCTTGGAAAACGAATCGAAGTGCTGCCCGTCGTGACGACCACAGCCGCAGCTTCGCCGGGCGGGGCACCTGTTAACTCGGTTTGCCAGGTTACCGTGGAGGTCTTCGACCACCTAACCGGGCGAACGTCGTCCTCACAGTCCACCACGACGGCGCTGCCCGCCGTCCAGTGATTTTCGGCCCTAGATCACTAGGTGTGAATCTAGGGTAAGGACGCGACATGGAGTTTTCTTTTGCATTGACTGACGAACAGGGAGGGTCAACATGAATACGCCCAGCCGTTCTCTCGCAGGACTAAAACGAAGCGCCGGAGTCGTGCTCTTTTTGTTTTTGGCGCCGGCGCCGCGAGCCTTTGCTCAAATCACTGCACCCATCGAATTGGAAGTCGTCGGCGACAACAGTCCGGTCACCCCCGCAAACTGGGGGTTTCGACATTATTGCGGCCCTTCAAACCCCGACTTGAATGATTTTAACAATGACATATACGAATGCCACCTCGCACAGGCTTTCGGCCTCAGTTCAGACGCCTACGTCAATGGAGCGACACTCACACTAGTTGCGCACGCCCAGGGAAGCGGAATATACCCGGTTTCGGTCGTCATCACGAGGGACTTGAATTCAGGCCCGGTGCTCCTGCAGCAGACCGAGCTGGTTGCGATACCTTTCTCGGCCGTGGATGTGTTCATTCCAGTTTCCTTCTCATTCCCAGTAATTTTCCTCCCCAAGGGAGGTTACTACCTAGTTGTGTCTCGCGACGAATCTTTCCAGGTCTGCCCCCCGACCGGGGGGTGTTCACTCACTTGGGCTCCGAACCAGGTCGGCTCTACCGAAGTGGGCACTTTTGGACAGGCCTTCTGTAACAATCACAGTAGCGAGTCATGCCCTGTCTTCCCCGTCGGGCGCGTGTGGGCCCCTATAAGCATGGATCCTAGCAATCCCACAAACCTCGCGGGCACGAATGACACTTTCGCCTTTGAACTGGACGGTCCATTTACGATGCCTCCCACGGGAGGGGGCCTTAGCCAGATCGTGCGACTTGTCGCTGGACCCGTGACACCTGCTCCCGGCGTACCGGTCGAAGCCCAGTTGGGATTCGTGGATATGAACGGGAACCCAATCGGGCCGACTTCAACGGTAAGCATCGGTCCGGGCCAAATACAGTCGCTCGACTTGAATCTCAGCCAATTTGTAAATCAGTTTGGGCAGCACATCGAGGTGCAGCCGTTCGTAGCGCAAGCACCAAACGCCGCGGGCGCTCCTTCCGCAGCCTCGCAGCTCTTAGTGACAACGCAAATACTCGACGCGCTGACCGGTTTCGAAACTGCGCTCACTCCTGTTCTCCGACCAGGAGCTTCTGCGCCAGCCCTGGCCCCGCAAGTCTTGGCCGGGGGCCAGACCATGCGCATCACCGTCGTGGCCTCGAACACTGACCCGTGCAATGCCACGCTGAGCCTCGCCGATAAGAATGGCGTCGCCTTGGGACCAAGCGAACCTGTGAGCGTGAGTCCGGGAACAGGAACGTCGCTCGACTTGAACGCCAACACGCTAGGACTCACTTTTGGAAGGCGGATCGAAGTGCTGCCCATCGTGACGCCCACGGCCGCTCCTTCGCCGGGCGGCGCGCCAGTCAACTCGGTTTGCCAGGTTACCGTCGAGGTGTTCGACCACCTAACCGGACGGACGGAGTCGTCACAGTCCACCTCCAAGGCGCTGCCCGCCGTCCAATAATTCTCGTTTTTTCAGCTTTTGCATTCGTAGCGGCGGGTCGCTGATTTTTTCCGACCCGGCAGCTTTTGCTTTTGCAGTTGCCGAGGTTTAAACGTAGCGCCGCGGCCTTCAGCACGGCATCTTCGTGTTTCCGAAGGACTACGGTTTCGATGGCGCGCCCGCGCCTACCGGCTGCGCCTCGGCGGCGGGCGGCTCTTGCGGATGCACGAACGGCGCTGGTTCTGGCGCAGCGACTTCCCAATCGCAATTCTCTCGGATGCAGGCGCGGAAATTGCCCTGCTTGGTGCGCTTCTCAACGATAAACGGCGCGCCGCACTTCGGGCACGGCTCGGCAATCGGCTCAAACGGTGTCGTGAAATCGCAATCCGGGTAACGGCTGCAGCCATAAAAAATCCTGCCCCGCCCTCGTCCCTTCGCGGTGCCGCGCCGGACAAACTCTCCTTCATTGCACTTCGGGCACTTGATTCCCAGCGTGATGGGGCGCGTGTACTTGCACTTCGGATAATTCTGGCAGCCGATGAAATCGCCATAGCGTCCCGCGCGCCGCAATAATTCCCTGCCATCCTCCGGACATTTTTCGCCGATGGGAACGTCTGGCTGCAGCGCCTTCTTCGTCTCGCTGTGCAGCCGCCGCGTGGTTTTGCAGTTCGGATAGCCAGTACACGCCAGGAACGTGCCAAAGCGGCCGCGCTTGATGGCCATTTCCTTGCCGCAATTGTCGCAGTAGACGGTCCCGCCTTCTTCCACATCCGCGCTGCCGTGCTCGGCGAGATCCTGAATAAAATCGCACTCCGGATAACGCGAGCAGCCCAAAAAGAATCCGTGGCGGCTGATGCGTTCCAGCAGCTCGCCTTGGCCGCACTTCTCGCACTTTTTCCCGGTGGGAATGCCCGCCTTGTACGACACCATTTTGTCCGACGCGGTTTCCAGATCGACTTCGAAGCGATCCCAGAATTCCTTCACCGACGTTCGCCACGGGAGTTTCCCATCCTCGATTTCGTCTAGCTCGTCTTCCATGCGCGCGGTAAAGCCCACGTCGAAAATATCCTCGAACGATTTCACCAGCAAATCGCTCACCTTTTCGCCCAGCAGCGTCGGCGTGAACCGGCCCTGCTCTTTGTTGACGTACTCGCGCTCCACAATCGTCGAAATAATCGCCGCATAAGTAGACGGGCGGCCGATTCCCTTCTCTTCCAGTTCCTTTACCAGCGTGGCTTCCGTGTATCGCGGCGGCGGTTCCGTGAAATGCTGCTCGGGGCGGATTTTTTCGAGATTCAGTTTTTCGCCTTCGCTCACTCGCGGAAGAATCCGGCTATCGGTATCGTCTTCGTCTTCCTTCTCTTCTTCGTCTTTCACAACCTGGTACGCCGCCAGATAGCCGTCGAACTTGACGACGGAACCGCTGGCCCGGAACGTGTAGCCGTTGGCCTCCACGTCAATCGTGGTCTGGTCCAACACCGCTGGCATCATTTGCGACGCAACGAAGCGCTGCCAAATCATCTGGTAGAGCTTGAACATGTCATCTTCCAGATACCGCTTCACGCTTTCCGGCGTGCGCGATACATCTGTCGGCCGGATGGCCTCGTGCGCATCCTGCGCATCCTTTTTACTCTTGAAGAAGTTGGGCTTCTCGGGCAAGTAACTCTGCCCGTAGGTTGAGCCGATGTGTTCGCGAACCTGCGCCAGCGCATCGTTTGAAACACGCACCGAATCGGTGCGCATATAAGTGATCAGCGCCACCGATCCCTCGTCGCCCAGTTCAACGCCTTCGTAAAGCCTCTGCGCCAGCATCATCGTTCGCTTGGCCGTATATCGCAGACGGTTGTAGCCCGCCTGTTGCAGCTTCGATGTGGTGAACGGCGGCGGCGCGTACCGGCGCTTTTCCTTTTGCGTGACGCCGGCTACTTGCCACGTTGCGCGCTCCACCGCAGCCAACACGCGCTTGGCCTCTTCCTCGTTTGCGACCTCGATATCCTCGCCCTTGAATTTCGTCAGCTTGGCTTCGAATGTCGGCGGCTCACCTGCGGCCAGCAGTGCATGAATCGTCCAATATTCTTTGGGAACGAACGCGCGTATCTCGCGCTCGCGCTCCACAATCACTCGCAGCGCCACCGTTTGGACGCGTCCCGCGGAAAGCCCGCGCCGCACTTTGTCCCACAGGATCGGCGAAACTTTGTAGCCCACCAGCCGGTCCATCACGCGCCGTGCTTGCTGCGCGTCCACCAGGTTCTCATTCAGTTGCGTGGGATTCTCGAACGCGGCCTTGATGGCCTTCTGCGTAATTTCGTTGAACATCACTCGATAAATTTTCGGCGGCGTCGTTTTGCCAGTATCTGTTTCGGCTTTAGCGGCTTTCCCGGGCTTCTCACTTTCCTCAGGCTTTTGCCCGTCCCCATTCACGCCGTGCTCTTCCACGGCGGCGGCCATCACTTTTTCATACTTGCGAGGCTTGCTCAGTATTTCCCTCAGGTGCGCGCAAATCGCCTCGCCTTCGCGGTCCGGGTCGCCCGCCAGGTACACGGCTTCCGCCTTGCCCGCCGCTTTGCGCAGATCTCCGATTACCTTGAGCTTGCTGGGAATCACTTCGTAGGTCGGCTCGAAGATATTTTCTGCGGTTACCGAAATCGCCTTCGCAACTTTCTTCTCCGGAGCTTTCGCCTTCGACTTGCGCTTCCGCTTCTTCCTCCCGTTTTCTTCCCCGGGCAGAAGTATCCCGATATTCTTCTTCGGCAGGTCCATCACGTGGCCATACGAGGCCTTTACGATGTAATTTCTGCCGAGGTACTTGTTGATTGTTTTCGCCTTGCCCGGCGACTCGACTATAACCAGCGATCTTGCCATGCTAACTTTCGTTCCCCTCGGTGGGATTGCACTCTAAAAATTCATCTGTTGGAAGGCAGTCTTCCCCACCCCGTCTGACCACTCATCCTAACCTGCTGTCCGTCTGTTGATTACAACAGGACTTTCAGGAATTGCTTTCCAGGTAACTGGCGTACCACGCCTTTGAGCTCCAAGTCAAATAGCGCGGCCAGTACTTCGGAGGAACTCAGGCCGGAAAGTTCGACCAATTCGTCGATCTGCCGCGCTTCATCGACCCCAAGTAGTGCATATAAAGGCCTTTCCGTCGGTCCAAGACTTTCCTCCACCAGCGCCGCCCGCTCCTCGCTCGGCACATTTTCAACTGGCATAAGCTCCGCACGCACAGGAGTCGGCAACTCCTCGACCACGTCCTCCCAGGACGTAACTAGCTTCGCGCCCTGCTTAATCAGCTGATTCGGACCAAAGCTCGCAGGTTGCGTAGCATTCCCAGGAACCGCAAAGACTTCGCGGCCAAATTCCATTCCAAGACGCGCCGTAATCAGCGATCCGGAGTACTGGGCCGCTTCCACAACCACCACTCCCAAGGCCATTCCCGAGATGATGCGGTTACGGATCGGGAAATTCTGAGGAGCGGGAAACGTGCCCATCGGAAATTCGCTCACAATCGCGCCGCGCTGCTCCATCTCCTGAAAAATCTTCTTGTTCTCCTTTGGGTAAACCACGTCGATACCGCACCCGAGGACGCCAATCGTCCCTCCGCAAGGCGAGGCCAAGGCTCCTTTGTGGGCGCTGGCGTCAATTCCGCGCGCCAACCCGCTCGCAATCACCAAGCCGCGATCGGCTAAGTCCTTTGAAAGCCTCTCTGCCATTTGATTCCCGTAGGGCGTTGGGCGTCGCGCGCCGACTATGGAAATCACGTGCCGGTTGAGAAGTTCAACCTTTCCAAGGACATACAGCAAGGGCGGCGGGTCATAGATTTCCCGCAGCCGCGCCGGGTACTCAGGCTCGTCCCAAGTGACCAGATGGCAGCCAGCCGCCTGCGCTTGGGCCAACTCCCTTGCCGCGTCGCTTAGTGGCCGCTTCGAATGAAGCGCTTGCGCGACAGCTGCCGGCACGCGCTGGCCTTCCAAGGAGGTTAAGGATGCGCTGAAGATTGCGTCGGGGCTTCCGAATTGGAGCAGAAGCTTCCCGGCCGTGCGTGCGCCGAGGCCTGGAGTCAATGCCAGGGCCAGCCAGCCTACGTAATCGTCTGGATGCATTAAGAGGGAAACCAGCGGCCGAGGCTAAATACGCGGACGAGGTAGTGTCAAGGTAGGGAATCTACGTACGGGACGCGGCGGGCCGCGGCGACCGCACTTTCACTCTTTTTGAGCGCGGTAAACGGTCGCCAAGACGGCGTTTCGCGACCGTTATTGCCTGTTAACTGTTTCTAGCTAGATCGAATAACTGCGGCAAACTCGAAGCATTTTTTGCGAGATTTGGCCTACTCGCCGGACGACTATTGTTATAAAGTTCTCGTGTTAAAAGTTCTCGGGGGCTTTCATGAAAATTGGGATCAAATCCTGGAATCAGGATCTGGGCGAAGCACTCTTGGAGTCGGCGGCGCTGTTAGGCTGCATATTCGTTATAGTCGGTGTGATCGCGCTCGGGATTCTGACCATTTATATTCGCCATCCTAAATAAATAGCGCCTTTCTGAACTATTCTCGCTTGGGCCACTGACTTGAAAAAACTGCGCATCTCGATTGTCGAATTTCTGAATACGGCGCCACTGGTGTGGGGCTTTACCAACGGGCCACTCGCGGGCAAATACGATCTCTCTTTTACGGTGCCGTCGCAATGCGCCGAAGCGCTGCGGCGTGGCGAGGCGGACGTTGCCATCATTCCCTCGATCGAATATCAGCGCATGGAGGGCGTGATCGCGCTGCCGGGAATGGCGATTGCGTCGAAGCGCGAAGTGCGCAGCCTGCTGGTGGTGGCGAAAAAGCCCATCGAAAAAGCCAAGCGAATCGCGTTGGATACGAGTTCGCGCAGCACCATCGGTCTGGTAAAACTGCTGTGCGCGGGCTACTGGAAAATAGCGCCGCAATTTTCCGATGCGGCTCCCGATGCGTCCGAGATGCTGAAGGACGCTGATGCCGCGCTGATCATCGGCGATCCCGCGCTGCGGATTTCGCTGAAAATGGAAGCGCTGGCCGGCAAATCGCCGAGCGGCGAACAGTGCTGCCAGGGCGATCCCGACGAGATGCCGGTGCCCGGTTTCGAAACGCTTTTCGTTTACGACGTGGTCCATCAGTGGCGCGAGATGACAGGAAAACCCGCCGTGCTGGCGATTTGGACAGGACGCCGCGAAGCAATCACTCCCGAAGTTGTTTCAGATTTTCAGGCGTCGAAACAATATGGTGTCGAGCGAGTCCGCGAAATCGCGGAAACGGCTTCCGTCACGCTCGACTTGCCGCCCAGCTCGCTCGAGCGATACCTCACTGAAAATATTCACTTCGATTTGGACGAAGAAAATCTCTCTGGCCTCGAACTCTATTTCGAAATGGCCGCCGCTGCCGGGCAAATCCCGCGCGCCAAACCACTCGAATTCGCCAGCCCTACCGCGCAATCCGCCGCCCGCTCAGTCGCGAAGTCATGAACCCTCAAGGGTGATGGATGGCTTTCGACGATGACGAAGTTCAGGAACTGAGGGCCGGGGACGAGAGGCGCGGCAAGCGACCCATCGATATCGCTGCCAGGAGACGCCGGCTCATTTTGCAAAGAAAATTCAAGGAGGCGCTAGAAAGCAACGACGTCGAGGTATTCAAGGAAGCGATTATCAGCGACCTCGGGTGGATGCCCGGGACGCCCGAGTACGAACGCGCACTGAAGATTTGGTATGCCCACCACGGTCGCTCTTGAAGTCGCGGCGGGCGAACGCCGCAACTCTCGCGTCCTGCTCTTCTTCCGGCAAGGCTGACAGATGTTTCTCCGCGAGCGCGGTCAATTGGCCGGCGGCTTGTTTGAGACTCAATTTTTTCTTTGCTTTCGCCACTTGCTTCCCTTGGGACAAGACCAGAGTAGCAGTAAGAGCCGGTAGGCGCAACGAGTTGGTCGGAGCGCGTTCCATCTTCTCGCACGCAAAAGGTGAGACGCGCGCCAAGCCTCTCGAATTCGCCAGCCCGCCCAATCCGCTGCCCGCCGCAGCGCCTAACAGCGGTCCCTGCAATCCTAACGATGCTCTGTAGCTCCCACTCTGCCTAGAGGACATCGCACGATACGTCGCGGACAAGTTCGGAAAGTTAATCTATCTCTAAACTACTTGAGACTATAATGTCTCGACCTGTTACGAGGTAATCGAATCATGGAATTCACGGCGGAGCAGCTGCGAGCTATAGGGCATCAGTCAGGCAACTTACAGATCATTGCGTGCGCTGGTTCTGGCAAAACCGAAGTCGTCGCGCAGCGCGTCGCGAACCTACTGAAGGGCGGACCTGAGGTTGACTTGGCCCCGCGAAATATCGTCGCCTTCACGTTCACAGATAGAGCTGCCGCAGAGCTGAAAACTCGCATTTTAACCCGTTGCCAAACCGTGCTAGGCAATGCTCCAGGTATGGCTGAGATGTTTGTAGGCACCATTCATTCGTTCTGTTTGGAACTCCTAATGACCGAGGTTCCTGAATTTCTCAAGTACGACGTGCTAAACGAAGTCCAGCAGACGCTATTCGTTGACCGACATAGCCGCAAGAGCGGTCTCACTGCTTCAACTGACTTAACGGGGAAGCCACTAGCCCGCTATAAAGACACGCCTAACTACATCAGTGCTCTAAGCATTCTGCGTGAGGACAAAACTCGGCCCAAAGAATTGCGGGGCTGCTCTGTTTCAGACGGCCTGGCAGCCTATAACCAATTGCTTGCCGAGACGAGCTATTTCGACTACTCCGCGATTATGTCTAATGCCGTTGCGGTAATTAGAAGTGATAACGCCATCCGCGAACGCCTGCGGGAAAGAATCAAGCACGTAATCGTGGATGAATACCAGGACGTAAATCCAATACAGGAGGACATCGTCGAACTGCTTCACGCACTGGGCGCAACGATCTGTGTCGTCGGTGACGACGATCAGACTGTCTATCAATGGCGTGGCAGTGATGTGGACAACATTCTCACTTTTAGCAAGCGGTATCCGAAGGTTGAGCAGATTCGGCTTGAGGATAACTTCCGATCCAGCGCGGGTGTCGTTGAAACGGCCCGAGCGTTCATCGAAAAAAACAACGCTCGCCTAGCAAAGCAGATGCAGCCGACCAAAGCGCAAACATTCGAAATAGGTGACATAGTGGCGGCCTCCTTTGACAGCCCAAAATCCGAAGCCGCTTACATTGCCCAAACCATGCGTCAACTTCGGGGGGTTGCCATCACGGAAGATGGCGGGGAACGAGGTATCTCCTGGTCCGATATGGCGGTCCTCCTTCGAAGTGTCGGTGCCAATGGAGAACCCATTACCCGTGCGCTGAAGAAGGCGCGAATACCCTATTTGGTCGTCGGCATGAACAATCTGTTCGATACTCCCGAAGCTCAAGCCGCAAGGGAACTCTTCTTTTTTATGGCAGGCCTCTTGGATTCTTCAGCTCTGAAGGCGGCTTGGATGGACGCTAGTTTGGGGCTCACTGTAAGTGATCTGGGGCGGGCAATAGCAAGTGTCCAGAAGTTTCGGGCGTCCTTTGACGATCCGACTGAACGATTCGGATTTTACTCCATCCAGAGGACATTCCTAACGTTCCTCGATGAGGCCGGAATACGTGAAGAGAGGGTGCCCGATGATCGCGGCGAGGTTGTGTTCTACAACCTTGGCAAGTTCAGCCAGCTTATCTCCGATTTCGAGACAATCCATTATCATTCGCAGCCGAAGGAAAAATACGCGTCGTTTGCGAACTTTCTAAAATACAGCGCACAGGCTGCCTATTCCGAAGGCTGGCAGGATAATCAGTACGCGAATCCTGACGCAGTGAGGATTATGACGATCCACCAAGCCAAGGGAATGCAGTGGCCCGTAGTGTTCATTCCCGCCCTTCTTAGAAACCGCTTCCCGTCAGCGTCACACGGTGGCAGAAATGTTTGGCACTTGATTCCAAAAGGGAGCATTGAACGTCAGTCGCGGTACGAAGGAAGCATCGAGGACGAACGGCGTCTCTTCTATGTTGCAATGACGAGGAGTCAGAAATTCTTGCAAATGACTTGGGCTCCGATTGATGGAAAGAATAACCGATATCAGCAGCCCTCAGAATTTTGGAATGACGTCCTAGTTTCGAGGTACGTCAAACGTCGGCTGCCAGACTATTCTGCACGCAAACGACTGAGCCCCGAGCCTCGGAAGGGCATTGAGAACGTCGTATTCTCATTTTCCGATCTCAAGTATTACTTCGAATGTCCCTATCAATTCAAGTTGCGCATACTTTACGGTTTCAACGCACCCATTCACGAGGCCCTTGGTTACGGCCGGTCACTCCACAATATCCTGGCGGAAATCCACTCACGGGCCTTACGCAAAGATTTCGCTGACGAAAACGAGGTAGATGGATTAGTTGGAAGGCACCTAAACACACCGTATGCCTACACGGCTCTCAAAGATGCTCTTGAGAAGGCAGCACGAAAAGTTATTGAAAAATATATCCGAAATAACGGCAAGGATTTGAAGAATATTGAATTCTCGGAAAAACAAATTGAGATCGGATTAAAGGACGGCGTTAGCGTTGTAGGACGAATTGACCTCGTTCGTCGCATCGACACAGGAGAAACGACCATTGTTGACCTAAAGTCAAGTGACCGAGCGCAGGCCGAAGATGTCACAGAAACCCAGCTCCATATCTACGCACTTGGCTATGAGATGCTAACTGGAAGGCGCGCGGATTATGTCGAAATTTATGAGTTGGATCAAGGAAAACGCAAGCCGCGATCAGTCGACGATGAGTTCATCGAAGATGTAAAGAAGAAGATGGCCAGTGCGGCGCGCGCCCTTCGCGAGACTGACCTCAAGCCGCTTCCGTCAATAGCAAAGTGTAAAGGATGCGATTATCGCGGCATGTGCACCGCTTGTGCACGCAGCACGTAACATCGAAGGAACTTTTGCGCAAACGGGTACTTGGTGGCGGATAACAGGTGCGATAGTGTACGCGCATGGCCGACCTGCGGGGGGAAATTGCCCGGCTGACAGCGCAAGTGGCGGCGCTTACCGCGCGCGTCTACCAGCTTGAGCAAAAGAGCGGCGGCGTCCAGCCGCAGCCGCAGCAGCAGCCGCAAGCGGAGGCGCCTGCCGAAGCGGCGCGCCCCGCGGCCGTTGCACCTCCAGCGGGAACGATGCTTCAGCCGCCTGCGGCGCAAGGCGTTCCCGGCTCGGCGCCATCTTTACAGCCTCCGCCGGCATCTCCGCCGCAATACCACGCGCCAAGCCAGCCAACTTTTCGCTCCGTTTCCACGAAAGGCGATCCCGACCTTGAAAAGAAGATCGGGCAATACTGGCTGAACCGCGTGGGCATCGTGGCGATTTTGATCGGCGTTTCCTATTTCCTGAAACTTGCGTTTGAGAACGACTGGATCGGTCCAGCGGGACGGATCGCGATCGGCCTGCTGGCGGGCATCGGATTCGTCCTATGGAGCGAGCGGTTCCGGGCGCGGGGCTACGCGGCATTTTCGTATTCGCTGAAGGCGGTCGGCATAGGAACGCTTTATTTGTCGTTGTGGGGAGCGTTTCAGATTTATCACCTGATTCCCGCGACGGCCGCATTCGTGGCGATGATCGTGGTCACCGCGTCCACCATTGTGCTGGCGCTCAGCCAGAACGCGGAACTGCTGGCGAGCTTCGCGCTGATCGGCGGCTTCGCCACGCCCGTGCTGCTTTCCACCGGACAGAACCACGAGGCGGTGCTGTTTTCCTACGTTTGCCTGCTGGACGCCGGGATTCTGGAAATGACCGCCGCGAAACCGTGGCGGCGATTGCTCTGGGGAAGCTTCGCGGGAACGATGATCCTCTACTGGGGCTGGTATGCAGATTATTATTCGCAGGATCAGCGCACGCTAACGGTATTTTTCGCGGCACTTTTCGCGGCGATTTTCGCGGCGATTCCGCTGATGACTCGCTACGCGCGGTCCACCCGATTCGGCGGACCATCCATCACGCTCACGCTGCTGCCGCTATTGAATGCCGCGGCATTTTTTCTGGCGCTCTACGAGATGTACCAGGACCAAACGGCCACGCTGACGTGGTTCGCGCTGGCGCTGGCCGCGGTTTATTTGGGCCTCGCGAACGCGTTCGCAAAACGCCACACCGCGGAGGATGCGACGGTCATCCAACTGCTCCACGTGGCCATCGCTATCGCGTTCATCACCATCGCCGTTCCCTTGAAGCTCGACCGTGAATGGATCACCATCGGCTGGCTGATCGAATCGGCTGTGCTGCTCTTCGTGAGCGTGAAAACCCGCACCAGCTTCCTGCGCTATCTTGCGGCCACGGCGCTCGTTTTGGGAATTGCGCGGCTGCTGTTTTTCGACCGGTACAATACGGAAACGCTGATATTCAACGCGCGATTTGCGACCTACGCGGTGGCGATTGCGGTCCTTGGCGGAATCGCGGTGTTCGGCAAGCGCCACGCCTCGGAAAACGAACAACCTTTGCTGCGCATAGCCGCGGTAGGCGCGAATCTGCTGGCGCTGATCGCCTTGACACTCGAAGCATCGGACTATTTCGACCGCATGATGTTCGGGGGCGGGGGCTACAACTATCACGTTTACCACGACGTGTCGCTCGAACGCGGCTTCACCTATTCCGCGATCTGGCTCATCTATGGCGCAATCCTGATGGCCGTCGGCTTCCGCAATCGTTCAGCGTTCGTGCGCTGGCAAGCGCTGATATTGATTGCATTCACTACCGGAAAGATTTTCATCTACGACGTTTCTCAGCTCGGCGGCGGTTACCGGATCGTCAGCTTTATTGCGCTGGGCATCGTGCTGCTGGGAATTTCGTTCGTCTATCAGCGCGACTGGCTGAAGCTTTCCAAGCGCACGCCGGATAAGACGGCGCAGGGTGCGTCATGATCCGCGCCGGTTTCGCTTCGGGAGTGCTGGCCGCGTTCTTGGCCGCGAACGTCTCTTTTGCGTATTTCAGGTACGAGCGGCAAGCGGAGCCCACAAAAACCACCGGGCAACACTACGTGATAGTGGACGAAACACTCTGGCAGCATGCGCGCCCTGATTTGGGCGACGTCCGCATCTATCGGGAACAGACGGAAATTCCATACAAGTTGATCATTGAAAGCGGCGGCACGGAGACCGAGCGAAAAAGTTTTCGCGTCCTGCAACCGGGCATCGTTGGAGGGAAGACGCAATTTCTTCTGGATATGGCCGGCGTGCCGGAGTACGACCGCATCGAACTGCAACTGGCCACGAAAGACTTTGTCGCTCACGCGCGCGTGGAAGGACAGGACAATCCGCACGGCGCGCGCTGGGCCGATCTCGGCACCACAACTCTCTACGATCTTTCGACCGAAAAACTCGGCCGCAACAGCACGCTTCAAATTCCCCTTACG
>DASYZC010000263.1:0-4750 GCA_035949735.1 Candidatus Acidiferrales bacterium
GTGCGAATGTTGGCGCCCGTTTCGCTGATGATGCTGGTGATGGAAGCGAGCATTCCGGGCCGGTCTTCGGTGATGATGCGCAACCGGACCGGAAATTCAGCATGCGTGGAGCCGGCCCATTCGACGGGGATTCGCCTGTCCGCCTCGTATAGCAAGTTTTCAACGTTGGGGCAGTTCTTGCTGTGGACAGCGATCCCGCGGCCGCGCGTGACGTAGCCGATGATGTCGTCACCGGGAATGGGATTGCAACATTTGGAGCGATAGACCATCAGGTCGTCGTGGCCTCGCACGATGATGGCGGCATCATCGAGGCCCAGCATTCGTCGAATGTTTGAAGCGGGCTTGGGCGGCTTTTCCTCGAGGTTTGCAGGCAGGGGCTGGCCCGTAGCTTTGGCGATTACCTGGCGCGCGGACCATTTTCCGTACCCGAGGTCGGCATAGAGATCGTCAACTCGCGAGCAGCCGTATTCGGTAGCCACGCGCTGCAAATCCTCGACAGAGATTTTCTTCAAACTTACACCCGCTTGGCGCGCTTCCTTTTCCAGCAGGCGCCGCCCCACATCGGTGGCTTCCTGGCGTTCATGGAGATTGATCCACTGGCGAATTTTGCTGCGGGCTCGCGAAGTATGGATGAATGAGAGCCAATCGCGCGACGGCGTGTGGCCCTTCTGGGTGACGATTTCAACCACATCCCCGTTGGTGAGAGCATGGCGAAGCGGAACCATCTCGCCATTCACCTTGGCCCCTGAGCACTGGTGTCCGACCTCGGTATGTACTGCATAGGCAAAATCGACAGGCGTAGCGCCGCGCGGAAGGACAACCACTCGCCCCTTTGGAGTGAAGGTGTACACCTCCTCGGGGTAAAGGTCCACGCGCAACGTTGAGAGAAACTCGCTAGGCTCCTGCATTTCCTGCACCCACTCGATCAAGTGACGCATCCAGACGATGCGCTGATCGTCGGCCGATGAAGCCACTTCGGGTCCGCCCTTATACTTCCAGTGAGCGGCGACGCCCTGTTCGGCTATGCGGTGCATTTCCTGCGTACGGATTTGCACCTCGAATGGCTGTCCGGAGTGAATCACGGCTGTATGCAGGGACTGGTAGAGATTGGGGCGCGGCATCGCGATGTAGTCCTTAAATCGTCCCGGCACCGGACGCCAGATCTGGTGGATCACGCCGAGCGCGGCGTAGCAATTCTTCACCGTGTCTGTGACCACGCGCACGGCCAGCAAATCGTAAATTTGATCGAGATTGCGCTGTTGCTTCTGGATCTTCAAGTGCACCGAATAAAGCCGTTTGATCCGCGCTTGAACCTCGGCAGGAATGCCGTTTTCGACCATTTTTTCGCGAATCGTCTCCTGGACTTCGCCCAAAAACTTGTCAAACACGTTCTGCTTTGAGGCGACCTTCTTCTGCAATTCGAAAAAGGCGTCGGCTTCGAGGTACCGGAACGCCAAATCCTCAAGCTCTCCGCGAATCAAGCCCATGCCGAGACGGTTTGCGACAGGGGCATATATGTCTAGCGTTTCGCGAGCAATGCGTTGCTGGCTTTCAGGAGTGAGGTATTCGAGGGTCCGCATGTTATGGAGGCGATCGGCCAGCTTGACCATCACTACCCGAACGTCATTCACCATGGCGAGAAGCATTTTGCGGACGTTTTCAGCCTGTCGGTCCTCCGGAGCGAGCAAATCGAGCTTGCTGATTTTCGTGACCCCTTCCACCAGGCGCGCCACATCGGGGCCGAACTGCTCGGAGATTTTTTCGACCGGAATTTTGGTGTCTTCCACGACGTCGTGAAGCAGGGCGGCACACAGGGAAGTCACATCGAGTTTGATGTCGGCCAGCAAGTGCGCCACTTCGAGGGGATGCGAAAGGAAAGGCTCGCCGGAGCGCCGGGTCTGCGTCTTGTGTTGTTCGGCCGCGAACTCGTAGGCCCGGCGAAGCAAGTCGAGATCGTCGCCCGGTCGATTGCGGCGTACCTTATCCGTCAACTCAGAGAAGCGCAAATCCACGGTGCGCCGGGCGGAAGGGCTGATTGACGGTTTCCTCAATGCCTCCATTGGATAGGAATATTGTAAACCTAGCTATGGGTGGCGGCGGAACTTTGTACCGCGTGATGACCAAACCGCTCTCGAATTGGCGCGGCGTTAAAGCAGGGAGATTCGGCTCAGGGGTCTCACAGGATAATTCGTTGGCAGGGACTCACGCAGATTCGCCAAACCGGTCGATAAATCTCTGCGCACCGTGGTCGTAAACGAGATTCATCCGGTTTCGTGGATGCGAGGTGGATGAGCCTTCCTTTCAACGCCGCAGTCCCGGCCAGCGAACAAAGTTGGCCCGCTAGGTTTTCGAGTTCAAGAACCTGCAAACATCCTTCACGGCATTGCTCAAGAGCACGGTTTTCGTGGCAAAAACCGTATCCCCGCCCTTGGCGATAATCATGAAGCGGTATTCGCCCGACCAGCCCCCCGCGTAGAGCATGAAGTCCGAGCGATGCGGATTGGTTGTAATAGTGACATTCGGGCATCTGTCGCTGAAATTCTTCATAACGTCCACTACCGGGACAGTGGATTGGCGCGCGAGGACCAGTTTCAATGGATGGTCCGGTGGCTTGGGTCCGGCTCCAATTGTACCGGCCACAAGTAATAGAGATACGGCAAGCACCGATACGCGTATCAGGTTTTTCATAGCGGCTCCTTGACCGTTTGTCTCATACCTTAGAACCCGGCGGCCGGAAAAATGTTGTGCGGATGCCCCACTCATAAATCCGAATCAGGCAAACACCTATTTTTCAGGCGGGGCACAATTGGGACTTTTTTTCTGGCATTCGATCTTTCTACATCCCCTTTGGTGGGATGCAGATGCAGGGCTAGCACAGCATGCTGGTCTTACTGGCATCTTGGAATGGCACATAACTTGCTCCAAGGAAGAAGTAACCCAGTCCGAACGCTCACGGAGAAAACGAAATGACGGTCACCCGGAAGAAACTGATGCTCGCGCCGGTAGCGCTTGTATGTGGGGCGATGATGTTCGCTATCGGATATAGCTTCCGACCGTCACGCGTTTCGGCTCAGCAAACACCAGCGCAAGCCGCCCACAAGCAGCCCATAGCTAGGAGCTCCGTAGAGCGACATGTCGGGACAATCTTATCGAAAAACGGCGCGTTACTGATCCTCGCTGATGAGAACAATAATGCCTGGTATCAACTCGACGACCAAGGTAGAGCCAGCAAGTTTCTAGGGAAAAAGGTAGTGGTGTTTGGCAGGTTGGACGCCTCGACAGACGTGATTCACGTGTGGAATATCCGAGAGATCAAAACGTAGCTGGAACAACGGCCGTGCCCGTCGGTATCTTTTGCATCCCCAGTTGCATCTCGTTCTTGACGCTGACCCTCTGCTCTGCCAATATCCTTGCCGTCTGCAAATTTCGCGGGCTGAGGGCGATCGCATCTCGTTCCGCATTTCAATTCTGGCCTCTGGCAGTACGGGCAACGCGACGTTGCTCGAAACCGAACGCACCACCCTCCTCATCGATGCGGGAATCGGACGCAAGGAGATTCTTCGGCGATTTGAAGCTTTAGGCCGGTCCTGTCCGGAACACTTGGACGCCATCTTGATCACCCACGAGCATTCCGATCATTCGAGTGCGGTAGCCCAAATGGCGCGCCACTGGGATTGTCCCGCCTATCTCACTGAGCAGACGCACCGCGAAATCGTAAAAATGTACGCAGAGGATCCCGAAAAGCCCGGCAAGAAGGCGCGGATGGAACAGGTGAAACATATTCGCGCCGGAGAACGGTTCGAGATCGGCGACATTGAGATCAACCCATTTGCCATTCCGCACGATGCGGCCGATCCGGTCGGTTATTCATTCCGAATGAACGGCGCGAAAGTAGCGATCGTGACAGACCTGGGCTACATGCCCGAGCTGGTGAAGCACCATCTGCGAGAGGCTGATTTTCTAATTCTCGAATCCAATCACGATCTCGACATGCTCAAGATGGGCCCCTATCCGTGGCACATCAAACAACGAGTGATGAGCCGCACCGGACATCTATCGAACAACGTCGTCAGCGAGTTTCTCTCGGATGTAGAGGTATTCGACGGGCGCGCCCGCCATCTGGTCCTCGCGCATTTATCGGAGCCAAACAATAATCCGGATTTGGCGCGCATCTCCGCGGAGGAAGCGCTGGGCCGGCGTCCAGTTGATTTCGCCTTCCGTGGGTCGCTGCACGTTGCCTCGCAACGCATCCCGCTCGGTCCCTTTGACCTGTAGCGCTACATCGGTCGCATTCGCCTCGTCGCCGACGTGACAACACAAAACCGCAACGGCGCCCATTCCGCGCGCACGCAGCATTCCTTAAATGTTCGACGGGTTGGCTTACTAAGTAGCGAAGCTCTGAATGGCAGCGGCTTCATTCTCATACGTATCGAAGACCGTCATCAGCTTGGTCACCTGCAGGACTTCCTTGAATTTCGAACCAAGATTCACAAGCTTCAGCGTGGCGCCCTGCGACCGCGCGCTGTGGAACGTAGCCACCAGGGTACCCAGGCCGGCGCTGTCTATATAGGTCACTTGCGCCAGATTCAGCACGATCTTCTTCTTGCCGGCGGCGAGCAAGCTCTTCACCTTCTCGCGAAAAGAGTTGCTCTCTTCGCCCAGCACGATGCGCCCTTCGACGTCCAAAAAGCTCACTCCATTCACGTCCCGTTCGGTCATTCGCAGTGCCACGTTAGTTCCTCCTGAACTT
>DASYZC010000264.1:0-2554 GCA_035949735.1 Candidatus Acidiferrales bacterium
TCCGCTCACACATTTGGTACGCAACGCAGTCGACCACGGAATCGAAAGCCCCGAAGTGCGCGTCGCAAACGGCAAGCCGGAAGAGGGCACCATCACACTGCGAGCCTTCCACGAAAACGGACAGGTGAACATCGAGATATCTGACGATGGTGGCGGCATCGATGTGGAGCGCGTAAAAGAAAAAGCGCTGAAGACCAACCTGATCACATCTGAGATGGCGGCCCTGTTTAGCACGCGAGATTCACTGCAACTGATCTTTCTTCCGGGCCTTTCCACCGCGAAAAATATTACGGACGTCTCCGGCCGCGGCGTGGGCATGGATGTGGTGAAGAGCAATATCGAACGAATCGGCGGCACCTTGGATGTTCAGACTCGGAAGGGCGCCGGGACAACCATCAAGATCGTTATTCCCCTGACTCTCGCGATTATTCCGGCGCTTCTGGTTGTTTCCGGTGGTGAATTCTATGCGATCCCGCAAGCTAGCGTGGCGGAGCTCGTGCGGCTTGGCGATCATGTGGAGGACGGCCAAATTGAGCATGTCGGCGATGCATCCTTTTACCGCCTGCGATCGGAATTACTGCAATTTGTTTCGCTCGAGGATGGACTTCGTCCAAATACGCCCGGCTCGCAGCACTCTCGTTCAGAACAATCAGCCGCGGGGCGTGTAATGGTCGTTCTTCAAGAGCAAAAGCGGCGCTTCGGCCTTTTAGTGGACGAAGTAAATGATACGCAAGAAATCGTAGTCCGCTCGATCGGAAAACATCTGAGGCACATTCCCGTTTACGCCGGCGCCACTATTCTTGGCGACGGTTGCGTAGCCCTGATCCTAAATGTGTCTGGGCTGGCTCGTCGCGCGTGCACCGCCTCGGAGCGTGAGAGTCCTGTGCGATTGGTGCAGCCACGTGAATCGTCGGAACGCATCGTCGAATCGGAGCCGCTACTTATTTTTGAACATCGTGAAGGCCAAAGATTTGCGCTGCCTATCTCGGGGATATCGCGCTTGGCGCAACTCCCGCAGTCTCACATAGAGCAGGCCGGAGCGCGGCGCCTGATTCGATACGATGGCGATATTCTTCCGGTTTTCGGGATTAGCGGCGGTCTGTCCGCTGTTCCGACGTCTGACGGAGGGGTTAATGCCACCGGCACGACCGGCGAAAATATTGACCTGGTCATGTGCCAGCATCGCGGCCGCTCCCTCGCGCTGGCTGTGGACCATATCGTGGACATCGTTGACGAGGGCGTCATGGATGTGGGTGGGAGCGGAATTTACGGCAACTCTGCGCCGCGAATCATCGGCGGACACGTCACAACGGTTCTCGACTTGGAAGAACTGTGGACGCGCGCGAACCTGGTTATGTCCCAATCGGCGGTTCTCCTGGAAGGCGGTTGAGCGTCATGCCTGAGGACCAGCAGTTCTGTTCATTCATCGTCAACGATCTGTTGCTGGGCGTGGATGTACGGAAGGTTCAGGAAGTCGTGCGCGATCTTGAAATTACGAACGTTCCATCAGCGCCATGGCCTGTGCGCGGACTCGTAAACCTGCGCGGACAAGTAATCGAGGCAATTGATATTCGCCGATGCCTCGGCATCGTTGAGTCCGCGCCCGTGCAAGCGCCGTTTCACTTGATTTTTCGTACGCCAGACGGGTCCGTAAGCCTCTTGGTTGACGAGATGGGCTCGGTGATCGAGATTGGCGCAGATTCCCCATCGGTCGCGCCGCAAACTCTAAACGGCCGGATGCGCGAAATCGTCTCTGTTGTCTACAGGCTATCGAACCGACTGCTGCTCGTGCTCGATATAGACCGCGTGCTGAGCGAAATCGCCGGAGCCAAAAATAGAGCTGTCGATGGAGGTGCGGCGTGATCGAGAGCCTGCTAGGAATTTTTCGATCCCTGCTCTTGCTGATCCTATTGACGGAAACGGCCTGTGTGCCTTGCGTTTTCTCCCAGGTGGAGGCTAACCGCAAGGCGGTCAAAACAGTGAAACCCGAATATCCGGCACTCGCGGAAAAAATGCATATCACTGGTGCCGTAAAAGTTGCGGTAATCATTTCGCCAGACGGAAAAGTGAAAAGCACTCGCGCGGTCGGCGGTCATCCACTGCTGATTCCTGCTGCTACGGATGCCGCGAAGCGGTGGCAGTTTGCGCCCGACGGCAAGGAGACCTCGCAGGTGATCGAGTTCAAATTCGATGATGCGGAGCGTTAGCGTGAGATGGAAATCGCATGGCAACGGTGCCTGGGCAGAGGTTTGGTGTCAATGACGATACGGCAGAAGCTGTACTACGGATACGGGTCTGTTATTGCGATGCTGGTGATAACTGTCGCTATCAATACCGCGGCCATATTGCGCGAACGCTCCGCTAGAGCGGAGGCCGCCTCCGCTCTGGAAAGTGTGCATTCCGTCGAAGCGACACGGTTCCAGATCATGGAGAATCGCGTTTACTTGCTCAACTATTTGCTCAGCGGAGATTCGCGCGAGGAAAACGAGCTGAACGGCGGCATTGATGATCTCGCGCAAATGTTCCATAAGCTATTTTCAACCTCGATCTCGGA
>DASYZC010000265.1:0-6662 GCA_035949735.1 Candidatus Acidiferrales bacterium
TGCGGAATTACCTTCAGACGCGCCCCACCCGAACCGGAAGCTTCCCATGCGCTCCCTGGCGCAATCGCGGAACAAGTTGAATAGCAAAACGGCCCGGTGGTGTCAACGCACATCTCCGGCCAGCCCGGTATTGGCGAATGCGTGCAGAACCACCCCAAAATAACGGGAATGCGTCAGGCATGTGGATGCATTCCACGCCGCGCTCGTTGCCTTGTCCGCGGATTTTCTCAGCCACCAAATGTAGCCAACAATTTCGGTGGAGGGCGAGTCTCCGAGTACCCCGCGCCGTTAAGTTGTCATCCCGAACCCGGCCGTATTCAGGCCGGCGTGAGGGACCCGCTGTTGCATTCGATTTTTGGGTTGTATTTAGCTTTTTCACCCCTCTTGGCATTGTTGGTTCAAAAAGAGCAGGTCCCGAACTCAAGATAGGACACTACCCAAATTTTTCATTTGGATCTCCCGTTTCACAGAATTTTTGGTATAAACATTTGTTTGGGAATCTGCGCGGCAGCAGCGTTTTTTTCCTGCGAGGCATCATTAACATGAATTTCGTCATCATGATTATGGAGGGTCGCATTGATCGAAGTACAAAATCTGACCAAGTCCTACGGTCCTGTTACAGCAGTTGACCACGTTTCCTTCACGGTAAATGAGGGTGAGATTCTCGGTTTTCTTGGCCCCAACGGAGCCGGCAAAACCACCACCATGCGTATCCTGACTGGATATATCCCCGCTACATCCGGGACGGCCAGCATCGCCGGATTCGATGTGTTCGGAGATTCGCTGGAAGTGCGCCGCCACATCGGCTATTTGCCCGAGGTGCCGCCCGTTTACCCGGATATGACCGTTGAGACCTATCTCGATTTCGTTTTGCGAATCAAGAACGTCCCGGCTGACAAGCGGCGCTCGCGTATCAGCGAGGCGCTCGAAAAAACCAATATCGTCGATAAACGCACGGAGTTGATCAAGCGGCTCTCTCGCGGTTACAAACAGCGCGTGGGGTTGGCCCAGGCGCTGGTGCACGATCCCACCGTAATTATCCTGGACGAGCCCACCGTCGGCCTGGATCCCAAGCAGATCATCGAGGTCCGCCACCTCATCAAGAGCTTGGCGGGCACGCACACTATCATTCTTTCCACTCACATCCTGCCGGAAGTCAGCATGACCTGCGATCGCGTGGTCATCATCAACAAAGGCAAAATTGCGGCTGTGGATACCCCGCAGAATCTGACATCGCAGCTCAAGGGCGGCCAGAGAATTTACGTTGACGCCCAGGCCGCTGAAAAGCCTCTGGAAGATCTCTTGACCAAAATTCCCGGCGCCGCGCGAGTGCAGGTTAGCGCGTCGCGCTCGAACGGCCATTCCATAGCCAACGTAGAAGTCGCTCCGGGCAAGGATATTCGCAGCCAGATCGCCGCGAAAATCGTCGAGCAGGGTTGGGCGCTTTACGAGCTTCGCGGCATCAGCCTCAGCCTGGAAGATATTTTCCTCGAACTCACCACGGACGACGCTGCTCACGCACAGGCGTCCAATTAGCGGAGGAGATGATGAGGGGTTTATACGCGATTTATCGCAAGGAGATCGGGCATTTTTTCGTGTCTCCGATCGCCTACGCGGTCGTCGGCCTTTTTCTTTTTATAAGCGGCTTCTTTTTCAATCTCTACGTCCAAAGCGCGCTCCAGGAGTCCATGCAGGAAATGCAGGGAATGGGAGCGCCGGCGTTCGACGCCGCCAGCCAGGTGCTTCGCGTTTTTCTGGGCTTGGTGGCTCTCCTGCTTCTGTTTTTGATGCCCATGCTCACCATGGGCATTTTTGCGGACGAGCGGAAGCGCGGAACGATGGAACTGCTGATGACTTCGCCGATCCGCGAAATCGATATCGTGCTCGGCAAGTTTCTCGCTTCCCTTACTCTATTCGCCGCCATGCTCCTCCCCACAGCGATTTTCGTCCTGTTCATGTACCTCCACACTTCGCCGGTGCCGCCGCTCCGGATAATTCTGGCCGGGTATCTCGGCATCTTGCTTTTTGGCGGATCGCTGCTGGCGCTCGGCGCGTTCCTCTCGTCGCTCACCGAAAATCAGATTATCGCCGGCGTGCTGACCTTCGGCGCTTTCTTGCTCCTCTGGGCTCTGGATTTCGGGTCGCGCGACGCCGGCAGCACGCCCGGCCAGGTCTTGCATTATTTGTCGGTAATCAATCATTTTGAGGACTTCACGCGCGGGATCATTGATACCTCGTCCCTGATTTATTACCTCAGCTTCATAACTCTTTTTATTTTTTTGACGGTGCGCTCTGTCGATTCGATGCGCTGGAGGCGTGCCTAACGAATCGCAGGTAACGCCGGGGTTGCGGCATGCACCAGCCGCGGAGGGATTCATGGAATGAAGTGGACTCGTAACGAATGGGCGGAAATTATCGGGAGTATGGGCTTGGCCGCCGTCATCGGCGGCTACGTCCGATCTTCATTGCAGGGTGAACTGCTCCTGACCAGTAAAGTTCTCCTGATCGGAGGGGCGGTTCTGATTCTGGCCGCGGTGGTGGTGGGATTCGGCGGGATCGTGAAATTCTTTTCCCGCCGCTCCTCCCAGCTCGGCACCAACACCACGATCCTGACCATCGCCGTTATTGTTATCCTCGGCCTGGTGAACTTCGTCGGCTTCAGGCATCACAAGCGCTTTGACCTCACCACCGAGAAATTGTTCACTCTCTCGGACCAGACGAAAAAAGTCGTCGCGGGACTCAAGTCGGACGTGAACATCGCGCGCTTCGACAAAGTTCCCAGTCCTCAGCTCAACGATTTGATGGGCGAATATAGGAACCTGAGTGACCACATCAAGTTCCAGAATGTCGACCCGACCGAAAAGCCGGATGTTGCCAAGGACTTCGGCGCCACCCACATGGGCGACGTGATTGTCGCGTCAGGTTCGCGAAAACAACCTCTCGAACCCGGCGCCGACGGGAGTTTTTCCGAGCAAGACGTTACCAGCGCGATTCTCAAGGTAACGCGCGACAAGGTCAAGACGATTTGTTTCGTAACCGGCCACAGCGAAAAATCCCTCACCGACGATGGCGCGGAGGGCTACTCGCAGGTGGACCAGGGTCTCAAGAGAGAGGGCTACGACACAAAGTCCGTCAACCTGGTGACGGAGAATGGCGTCCCGCCAACGTGCGACGTAGCTGTAATCGCGGGGCCGAAGCAGTCATTCTTTGTTCAGGAAGCGGTCATGGTTGGGAAATATATGGACGATGGAGGGAAATCGCTTATCGAAGTCGATCCGCAGACCGACCCTCAGCTCGATAACATTTTCCACGCCTGGAACATCGACATCGGCTCGAACATTGTGGTCGATGCCAGTGGTGTCGGCCGCTTGTTCGGGACCGGGCCGGAAACACCGCTGGTAGTGGATTATGGCGAGAGTCCGATCACGAAAAAGCTCCAAGGCGGCATGACCTTTTTTCAGCTTGCCCGCACGGTGACGATTGCCGATAGGTCTAAGAGCGATCCTGTGGCCGTCGAGTTGCTCAAAACATCGCCGCGCAGCTTCACGATTCCGAAACTGGCCCGGGAAGTCCGGTTTGATCCCAAGACTGCCGGCCCGCTTTCATTGGGTGTCGCTGCCAATCGCACTGGGGGTGACAAGACTGCCCGCCTGGTTGTAATCGGCAATTCCAGTTTCGCCGAGAATCAGTGGATTGGTTTGCAGCACAACGGCGATCTTTTCTTCAACGCCGTCGATTGGCTGGCCCAAGACGAAAACTTGATCTCTATTCGCCCGAAATCGGCGACCAGCCGTCATATCGTTCTCACGGAAGCGCAGGCCGCCTCGCTGCGATGGATCGAGATGTTTTTCTTGCCGGGAATCGTGATTCTTGTAGGAGTCTCCATCTGGTGGAAGCGCCGGTAAAAAAAGCGACCGCAGATAAATCGGAATGATTAAAAAACCAACTATCATCGTGCTTCTCTCCGCCGTTGTCCTCGGCGGGCTCGTCTATTACTTCGATTGGAAGCGGGGAAACGAGGAAAAGCCCGCGATCAACGCTTCGAAGTCCGCATTTTCAATCCAGGCATCCGATATCAAGTCGATTACGTTGACTCACCCTGCCGAGCCGAGCACGCCTCCGATTCGCCTGGAAAAGAGCGGCGACACTTGGAATATCGTCCAGCCGATCGAAACGCAGGCGGATCAGCCGACCGTTGACGGTATCGCCGACCAGCTTGCCAGCGCGAGAGTTTCAGAGACAGAACCGGGCTCGCCCGATCGACGCAAGGTCTATGGCCTCGATCCACCGCAGGTCTCGCTCGAATTCCAGCTTCGAAATGGTTCGAAGCACACCATTCTCATCGGCAGCAAGGATTTTTCCGGCGATTCCGCTTACACGGTCATCGATGGCGCCCAAAATGTTTCTTTGCTGCCACAGTTGCTGGCAACCAGCGCGGGAAAATCCGTCGAGGACCTGCGGGATCGCAATATTCTCCATATCGATGCCGCCGGCGTTTCCTCCTTCGATCTTGCCAACCCATCGGGCCAGCTCGCCGCCTCCAAGAAAAACGACCAGTGGCATTTCACGAAGCCGGGGGCGTCGCTTGCGGATCCCGATGCGACGGATGGTTTGTTGCAAGCGGTTGCCAACGCGAAGATGGCCTCCATCGTGGAAGAGAAGCCGGAACACCTCGATCGGTACGGACTGCAAAAGCCCGCCATCACTTTCAGCGCAAAGGAAGGCAAGGGCTCGCCAGCCACGCTCATCGTCGGCAAGAAGAGCGGAAGCGGGTACTACGCGCGCGATGCTTCTCGCCCCACGGTTTTCACCATCACCAACGACGTGTATGCGAAGCTGACTCAAAAATACGCCGAATTGCGCGACAAGAAAGTCGTCAACGTCCCCGCGACGGATATGCAACAAATTCAGATTTCTGACGCTGCCGGATCGCTGACGGTAAGCCGCAAAAAGGACGATTCCGAAGACTGGACCTTCCAGGCTCCGGAGCAGCAAAAGGGGAAGGCGGCCTCCGGCTGGAAGATTGTCGACGTCCTCACCGGCTTGACCGCCGATCAGATCATCGACCATCCCTCGCCAGCCGATCTCAAATCTCTGGCGAACCCCGAAACTACGGTTGTCGTAACCAATGCCAAGGGCGAAAAGATCACAATCCGGTTCTCGAAGGCCACTGGCGAGTTCGTCTATGCCCAAACCAGTGACAGCCCCTCCCTGTACGAGCTCAAGAAGGGCGCGGTCACCGACCTGAATCTGAAGCCGGCGGATTTGACACCATGAACGGCCATCAGAGCTTATATATCTGCTACTTGTGGTCTGAAAATGCATCTAGTTAGAAGGAAAGGTAGCTACAAAGTAGATACTTGTGCGGCGCGTCCTGCTTCTGTAATAGTCGAAGGCAACGAGGACCAACCACGAATGGCCAAAAGGAAAAAGTCTGCAAAATCAGGCGGTAAGCGGGGTGACCGTCGCCGCAAGCACCGTCACTGGCAGGTCACTGTTTATTACAGTGATGGTGAAAAGTTTGCTCGAGTTTACATCGATCGCGAGCGCGCCGAGCGTTTTGCCGACCGCCAGAAAAAGTCCCCTGTTGTGAAGGCAACCCGCATTTTGGAAGTGGATCGGGAAGGGGCTAATTCTTAGCGGGTTAGGCGGCCCTGCATTCTGTGTTCGGCCCGAGTGCATTGCACATGCTTTGCGCGGAGTTGTCGTGCTAACGCGGGACGTGTTATAGAATATTATCGGAAGTATCCCTCACGGGCGGGATTCGTATAGTGGTAGTACGCCACCTTGCCAAGGTGGAGGCGAGAGTTCGATTCTCTTATCCCGCTCCAGTTTCGTCGAAGGCACAATCTTCCCTTCAATGTAACGACTGCCGTTAAGCAACGTCTGCCGGTGCGTTGTCATCTCAGTTGGCACGGCGCCAAACCTTCCCCGGATTTGGCCAAAAGCAATAGAATAGGAACACTAGGCATGGGAGTCCGCCGCATCGTCGCTTTGGCTGCAGCGGTTGCTTTCGCGATCGAGATTTTTGTTTTTTGCTTCGGGCAAACCGAGGAAGCGCAGTCAGCAGTTTCCACACAGACGACCCCAAAGGCGGATCACCCCGCGAAAAATCTTCAGCCTGAATCGCGGCTGCTGCTCATTCGAGGAGTCGACGGCGAGAACGCAAAACTCGTGCATTCATTGCCCGCCGGCAAGCACGGATTCATACTCTCGCCCGGCAAACCGTTGGACATGCAACATCTGAAAGACGCGCTGAGGCTGTGGGGCACGGCGGCTGGCCAGGGCGATACGATTCAAATAACGGGGCTCGAGTTTCGCAGCAGACAAATACGTGTCCAAATAAATGGCGGAGGAAAAAAGCACTTCAACTGGCGCCAGCACATTCAGATCGGCATGGGCAATCTTTCTACCGAGCCGCCCCCCGATACCGGTCCGAGACAGCCACTGGGCGGCGTTCTGATTTTGGACTATGGCCGCCCGCTGCCGGACATGACTCCCAATGATTTGAAACGCGACCTCAGCGTGATGCTCGATTTTTCCAAGCAACAATCGGCCGCGGTGAATTGGATCGATACGATTCCACCGAAATTCAAGCAGGCGATCACGGACCACAAAGCCATGGTGGGTATGGACGAGGACATGGTTATTGCGGCGGTGGG
>DASYZC010000266.1:0-3511 GCA_035949735.1 Candidatus Acidiferrales bacterium
GAGTACGAGGTCAACCGCCGCTTCAGTGCCAATCGTCGAGTTGATCATTAGATGGAAACGGTGGCGCTCCGGCCATTCGACGCCGAAGTATTGCTTGATGAAAGCAGCGCGGTCGAGATCCACGGTTTCGGCAAGCTGGGCTGCCTCGCGTTCGCTTTTGCCGGTGCCGCGGAGCCGCTGGACCTTTTCACCGAGCGGCGCATAAACGAAGGCGTGAAAGGAGTCGGTGCGGCCTTGGAGGTAGTAGGCGGAACCGCGCCCGACTATGACGCACTGACCGCGTTCGGCAACGTCTTTGACTACGCGCTCGGCGACTTCACGGATGCAATCCGTATCCGCCATCTTCAGCCGCGGGGCGTTGAGGCTTCCTTCGAAGCTGCCTCGCATGAAAGACTTGAAGAGGCGGTAGTAGAGCGGGTCCCGCTTTTCTTCGTGTTCTTCCACCACGCGGCAATCGCAGTCCATCAGGCGGGCGATTTCGTTGGTCAACAACTGGTCCCACAACTTCCAGCCCAGCCGTGCCGCGACTCTTTTGGCAATTTCGGCGCCGCCGCTGCCGTATTCGCGCTCGATAGTTATGATTCGAATCATCGACCGTTGGGCTTTACCGAGCCAGCTTTGCACTCGCCAGCCCGGCAGATTGTAACCAACGGGAGCTTACCATATCCCGGCTATTCCATCACGACTCGGCGCCCGCCGGGGTCGTTTTTCTTCAAAGCGAAGGAGAGCAGGAACATGATCGCGGCTCCGGCCATCAGAACGAAAAAGGTATCGATATAGGCGAGCGTGTTGGCCTGGGCGATCACGGTGCGGTAGACGAGGGCATACGCTTCAGTCACGGCCCGCTCGGCATTCACGCCCGAGGCAGTGAGACGCGCTGCCAGGGCGGCTGCGGCTTGAGCGAACGTGGGCTGTCCAGGGGCGACATTTGCCACAAGGTGCACCTGATGGAATTGAGCACGGCGGGCAATCAGTGTCGTAACGAGCGACGTGCCGACGCTGCTGCCAATATTGCGCATGAAGTTGATCAAGCCTGAGATGCTGCTGCTTTTTTCCGGCGGCATGCCAACATACGAAGCGAGGTTGATGGGAACGAACAAGAAGGGCAGGCCGATGACTTGCACGACTCGAATGGCACTGGCGACGCCGAAGCTGATGTCCAAGTCGAGACGGACGGCGGAATAATAAAAGCCCAATACAAGACTGAGCCAGCCAAAGGCGATGAGGTAGCGCGCCTGAAACTTCCCGGAAAGAACCCCGATCAAAGGCATAGTGAAGAGCAACACCGCAGAACCGGCGGTAAGCACGAACCCGGAAGTTTCGGCGGTGTAGCCCATCAGAGTTTGCAGGTACTGCGGCATTAGAACCAGGCTCGAAAAGTAAATGACACCGAGGGTGAACATCATCACGTTGGCGCCGAGAAAATTTAGATTCTTGAAGAGGCGCACGTCCACAACACTGTTTTTCGCAAACCATTCCCAGATGAACAACGAGACCAGTCCAGTCGCCGCGAGGATGAAAAACGTGAGAATGAAACGCGAACTGAACCAATCGTCTTCTTGTCCTTTATCCAGCATGATCTGCAATGCGCCCACGCCCAAGGCGAGCAGAGAGATGCCAATATAGTCGATTCGGGCGAGAGCATCCTTGACGCGGTTGGCCCACGGGGGGTCCTCTACAAATCGAAGGACAAGTAGCAGGGCCAGAATGCCGACGGGCAGGTTGATGAAGAAAATCCAGCGCCAGGTGTAGCTATCCGTGATCCATCCGCCAAGAGTCGGACCGATGGTAGGCGCGACGATTACGGTGATGCCATACACGGCGAAGGCAAGGCCCCGCTTTTCTGGTGGAAACGAATCCGCCAAAATGGATTGCGCCAAAGGCTGGAGTCCGCCGCCCCCTGCACCTTGAAGGACGCGGAAAAGAATTAGCGCACCGAGGCTGGGCGCGATTCCGCACAAAAGCGAGCTCACGGTGAAAATGAAGAGACATATCATGAACAGCCGCTTGCGTCCGACTACGGTGACAAGCCAGCCACTGATCGGCAAGACGATCGCGTTCGAGACGAGATAGGACGTGAGCACCCAGGTACTTTCATCGTTGCTGACGCCGAGGCTGCCTGCCATGTAGGGTAGCGCCACGTTGGCAATGCTCGTATCGAGCACTTCCATGAACGCGGCCAGAGCAACCACAACGGCTATCAGCCAAGGATTGAAAGCGGGCCGCCACGTGTCTGGAGAAAACCGTGGCGCCGCCTCAGCGCCGACTCCGCCGCCTGGAGTGCTGCCGATGTTTTCGGAACTGTCTACCATTGGCTCGCAACTTTAGTTGGTTTGTGATCCGCCATGGAAGCCGCGCCGGCGGACCTATTGCCCGAGAGCTTCCAGCCAATCCTAATAGCCTGCTCGAATCCCTGAAAGAAATTCGATGACGTTGCCGCCTTGCGAGGTTCAAATTTCAAGGGAGATTTCTTTCTCGAGATTGTGAAGATTCGGCCGGGGCGGAACCAGCGATTCGGTGCATGCGTCTGAAGGTCGTTGACGTGCGTGGAAGGTGGTGCTAGTTTCCGTCTGCAACTCGGGGCATGTGGGGAGGCGAATGGTGAGTACTGGAGCGTTGAATGAATCTAACTAGATGCTTGCGGCTTGCCGCCTTGGTCCTTCTAGCATGGACTCTGGCGCTAAATCCTTCTCGCGTTGCTCAGGCCGCAGGTCAGGAACCTCCGGCCGCCGCGCAGGCCGCTTCCCCAGCCGCGAAGACGCCGCCCGATCTCGAAGACGGCAAGCGGCAATTTGAGCAAAACTGCTCGACGTGCCACGGAGTGGATGCCGGAGGGCAAGAGGGTCCCGATCTGCACGGTGTTCCGGACAGCTTGGGCGATGCGGCCGTGCAAGGGATCATCCGGAGAGGAATTCCGGGCACGGCAATGCCAGCATTTTACACCGTCACCGATAAACAAGCCGCGGACATCGTGGCCTACCTGCGGACACTGAGTGGCACGGGCAAGCCCGAGAAAGCAATCGGCGATCCGCAGAAGGGCGAGGCTCTCTATAATTCGAGCGGCTGCTCCGCGTGCCATATGATCGACGGCCACGGCGGCAGCATCGGACCCGAGCTGAGCCGAATCGGCGCCATGCGGGGCCCCAGCAACTTGAAAGCGAGATTGCTCGATCCCGGCGCGAATTTGCCGCAGGTCGGAGGCGGCCTTTTTGGCAATAGCCTGACCCAGTATTTGATGTTCCGCGCCGTTGAAAAGGACGGACACGAAGTTGAGGGAACACGCATGGGTGAAGACTCGTTCACGATTGTTTTGAAGGATGCCAGCGGAAAATTTCACGGATTCCGAAAGCCCGATTTGCGCTCCCTGGAAAAGGAACCGGGGAAGAGTTTCATGCCGAGCTTCAAGGGCACCTTGTCCGACGCGCAGTTGGACGACGTGGTGGCCTATCTCATGAGTCTGAAGAGTGCCCAATGAAAACCTTTCTCTACGCTTTGATATTTTTTGTTTTGC
>DASYZC010000267.1:0-7587 GCA_035949735.1 Candidatus Acidiferrales bacterium
GCTTTCAATCGGGGCCGGCGTCTGCCAGGATTTTGCTCATCTGCTGCTGGGGATGATGCGAATGCGAGGCTTCCCGGGACGGTACGTTTCCGGATACCTAGTTCCTGAAAGCGATACTTCGCCGAATTTCAAACAGGAAGACGTGATTGGCGGCCAGGCCACCCACGCCTGGACCGAAATATTGCTGCCGAATAGCGGCTGGACACCGTTCGATCCCACGCTCGGCAAACCCGTGGGTTTGCGCCACGTCCGAATCGCGTATGGGCGCGACTACGGTGATGTTGCACCGGTCCGCGGCGTGTACAAGGGCCACGCTGGCCAAAGTCTCTCTGTGGACGTGCGGGTTCGGCCGGCGCTGGACGATTCCGGCTGCGAAAAACTCAGCGAGATCACAGCGGCGACCTCCATGCCGGCTTCAGCGCTCGAACGTCCGCAGCAACCCGCCCAACAACAGCAACAGCAATAGCGCGAAACCCGCCACGGGGCGACAGCTTCTCTTTACATCCCCGTCAGCATTGGCTACCGTAAACTAGGATTTTCCGGGGACATCCGGCAGGATTATGCCAACACGCTTCAACTTACAGGGCACGGACCTGTTCTTCATGCTGGTCCTGAAGGTCGGATGGTCAGCGGCGCTTGCCGCGCTGTTGGTTCGATTCCGATCTTTCCGAAACCTCGTTTTCACGGAGAACCGAGACTCGGACCAGAAAGTAATGCTGCTGCTCTTCTTGACTCCCCCGCTGGCGATCGGAGTGATTCTGCGCATCTTCGGCTATCCGTTCCTCGATTTGACGCTCGAGGGATCTTTCCTCATGGGGCTGATCGGCGGGCGGATTGTCGGGCTACTCGGCGGGTCGCTCATCAGCTTGCCTGCTTTTGGAAATCACGAGTGGTTATCCAGCCCGCTTGCGGCGTTGGTGGGATTGTTGGCGGGAGCGATCCGGCAAGCGATGCCGGACAAGGAAGACGTGTGGCATTTTGGCCCATTCCAATTTTTGAGCATCCCGTCATGGCTGTGGAAACTGATCCGGCATGCGAAGGGCAACTGGGCGATGCTTCCATTGTTTGCATCGGCCGCCTTCGAAGCGGCTCAGATCCTGTTGGCACGCCATGTTCCCGCGAGATGGCTGTTTTCACTGCATCCGAGCAACTCGGGTTACGCAATTCTGGTGGTGCTATCGTCGGTGATGTGCGTCGCGATGGCTGTCAAGATCTGGAACAACACACGGATCGAGATGAACCTGGAGCAAAATCAGCAGCACTTGCTGAAGGCTCGGATGGATGCACTCACCAGTCAGATTAATCCGCACTTCCTCTTTAATACGCTGAATACCGTGTCGTCCCTGATCCGCTTTGATCCTGACATGGCACGCGGCGTGGTGCTGAAGCTTTCGAACATCCTGCGCCGCCTGCTGCGACAGCACGATACGTTTGTGGCGTTGCGCGACGAGCTCGAGTTCATTGACAACTATCTGGACATCGAAGTAATCCGCTTCGGGCGCGACAACCTGCAGATTTTCAAGGAAATCGACGAGGACGCCATGGACGTTTTCGTCCCCAGCATGCTTCTTCAGCCCATCATTGAAAATGCCATCAAGCACGGACTGGCGCCTCGCCTCGAGGGCGGAAAGATCCATCTTCGAGCACACCGGCAGGATGGGCGCCTGGGCATCGAAGTAGACGACAACGGCGTGGGAATGTCGCGCGAGCGCCTTTTGGAGGTTTACGGCGGCGGGATCGGCATCAGCAACGTTTACGAGCGGCTGCGGCTGCTCTACGGGGACCAATTCGAGATGGACATTCGCAGCGAGGAAGGAGAAGGCACCCATATTCGAATTGCCATACCCGAAGTAGCCACCGTGGAGTCGGCAATTTCCTAGCTTGGCCAGTCCAGCCGATGAAGAGAATTGTGGAGAGTCAGATTTTTCGCAGAAGCCTCGTCCGGTGCAGAAACGGCATCCCAATTCGTGAGTACCCGGGAAGTTGAAGGAGCCATTTTGGCGAAGGCGGCAATAAGTTGGTCGGAAAACTGGCATTTGGCAATCGAGGCCCTGCGCGCCAACCGCTTGCGCGCGGCGCTCACCATGCTGGGAGTCGTGATCGGGAGCGCCTGTATCGTCCTGGTGATAACGGTATCGCTTACCGGGAAGAGATACATTGCAGCTCAGATCGAAGGAGTGGGATCAAACCTCGTCTACGCCGGCCTGGAACAATCGAACCACTCTCAGGCAGTCACCCTGTCCGATCAGATATCTCTCGAGGACCTTCAGGCCGTGCGTGAAAGCGGACCACAGGTGTTGCGAGTTGCGGGGACGAACGACGAGCAGATGAGCGTGATGGCAAATGGGAAGGCGTGGCCCGTCAGCCTGGTTGGCGTGACGCAAGAGTTTCAAAGGATTCGCAAGCTGCTCATTCTGCGGGGCCGGTATTTTGATGACGCGGATTTCTCGACTGTAAGCAAGGTTTGTCTGGTATCCGAACATTTGGCACAAATTGCTTTGCCAGGCGGCAATCCTGTGGGGCAAAGCATCCATGTCGGTGAACTGACTTTTACGGTGATCGGGGTGTTTACGGAGCGAATCGGAACATTTGGACAATCGGAGATTAGGACCGATACGGTGCTTGTTCCATTTCCGCTGGTGAAGTACTACACGGGAGGCTCTTTTATCGAAACGCTTTACGCCCAAGCGGACCAGGCTGCGGATGTGCCGCTAGTCACGAGGGCGGTGACACAGGTATTAGCGGCTCGGCACCGGCCCGAGGCGGAATATGACGTCGAAAACCTTTCGTCGATTCTGGAGACGTCGCGCCGAATCTCATTCGCGCTAACGATCGTCTTTCTTCTTGTTGCCATGCTGGCTCTGCTGATCAGCGGCATTGGCATCATGAACATCATGCTGGTGAGCGTGACCGAAAGGACCCGCGAAATCGGACTTCGTAAAGCAGTCGGCGCACAGCGGCGCGAAGTGCTCTGCCAATTTTTGCTGGAGGCGATTCTTATCAGCGGCGCGGGAGCGTTGACAGGAATCGCGATTGCGGTGTCGATTCCCTATTTGTTGGAAGCGCTCTTGCGATTTTTTCCGGTCCCGGGGGGATTGCAGATTCCTATCTCGTGGATTTCGGTTGTCCTGGCGTTTGTAGTATCCTGTGCCACCGGCGTGCTGTTCGGATACCTACCGGCTAAAAACGCTGCCCAACTTCAACCAGTCGATTCTCTACGCTATGAATAGGCCGGGGGACGAGTGTATGAGCTATTCCGCTCACTAGGGGGCTTCGAGATTGTGCGGTATCACCGGCTTTACACATAAGAGTTGGTCGCCAGAACCTGACCGTATTGACCGCGCTGCCACGACGATTGCTCATCGCGGTCCTGACCAACAGGGCGTCTACCGTTCCAACGTGGTCTCGCTCGCTGCCACGCGGCTGAAGATTATGGATTTGACGGCCGGCGATCAGCCGATCAAGTCAGACGACGGCAATACCGTCATCGTTTTCAACGGCGAGATTTACAACCATCTTGAACTACGTCGGGAACTGGAGCAACTGGGGCATCGATTTCACTCGCGCGCGGATACTGAAACGGTACTTCACGCTTTCTTGGAATGGGACACCAATTGCTTTGGCAAGTTGCGCGGTATGTTCGCAATTGCTCTCTGGAACGAAGCCGAGCAGCGTCTCGTGCTTGCCCGAGACCGAATGGGAATCAAGCCGCTCTACATCGCGCGTAAAGGGCAGGACCTGTTTTTCGGCTCAGAGCTAAAAGCCATTTTGATCCATCCTGAAATCGACCGCCGACTAGGCATGGCGGGACTTAGTTGCTACTTGGCATTGAATTACGTCCCGTGCCCCTGGACGCTTGTGGACGGCATTGAAAAAATTCCTCCGGGCTACTGGCTGGAGTGGCATAGAGGTGAGATTCATTCGCAGGCCTACTGGAATTTGCCCTTCGTTCCACCGCGGCAACTGACGATGGACGCGGCAAAGGAAGAACTGGGCTCGCTTCTAGAGCAGGCCGTCCGCGAGCATCTCTTGTCTGACGTACCCCTTGGCGTGTGGCTGAGCGGGGGAATCGATTCATCGACGATTCTTCACTATGCCGCAAAAGCATCTTCCTCCACATTGAAAACGCTTTCGATTTCATTTCAGGGCCGCGCGTTCGACGAAACCCCATACATCCGCGAGGTTGCCACTCGTTATGGAACGGATCACGAGCAATTCGATTTGAATCCGGCCGAGAATCTTGCAGGTGCCATTGAGGAATTCGCGTACTACTCGGACGAGCCGACAGCCGATGCGGGAGCGCTGCCTGTTTGGTTCCTCTCGAAAATGAGTAAGAAAAAAGTGACGGTAACTCTGAGCGGAGAGGGCTCCGATGAAGTCTTCGGTGGCTATCTGACGTATCGAGCGAATCGATTGGCCGAAATCGCGCGGCAGTTTCCGTCCTCCGCCATTCGAGTTGCGCTGGGGGTTGTTAACCGCTGGCCGGTTTCCGACGAAAAAATCAGTTTTGAATACAAACTGAAGCGCTTCCTGGAGGGATGTTCGCTGCCACCGGATCAGGCTCACGTCTATTGGAATGGCACCTTCTCCGAGGCGCAAAAGAAGGCTTTGCTTTGCTCACCACCACCAGACTCGCTGGAGCGCACGCTGCAGACACTGCGCGAGCGCTCGCTCGAAAGGGACAAACTGGCCGCATACCTTTGGTTCGATCAAGAGTATTTTCTGCCCGACGACATTCTGAACAAGGTTGATCGGATGAGCATGGCTCACGCAGTGGAAGTTCGGCCCCCATTTCTGGATCATCGCATCGTGGAATTCGCGGCATCGCTACCCTCCGCCTTTAAGATTCACGGAACGCGGCAAAAGGTGATCCTTAAGGAGCTGATGAAAGACAAATTGCCTGCTTCGGTGCTCACAAAGAAAAAGACAGGGCTAGATATCCCATCGCACGAGTGGCTCCGCGGTCCTTTGCGCTTGCTGATGCTCAATACCCTGAACGATGGAGTGGCGGAACACCCCGGACTTTTCAAGAAGGACGTGATCGATCGATACGTGAGCGCTCACTTGAATAGGCGCGTAAATCTCGGCTATCACCTTTGGGGCTTGATGATTTTGTTTTTGTGGATGAGGAAATGGCGGATTCAAACGGAACCACTTTCCGCATCGGGTCAAAAGGCAACGGAAAGCGTTCTCACCTCTACTTAGCAGTCCTGCTGTTCGCCAGCGCTGTGTATCTCGGCTGCATCGTTTCTCCGCCGTCCTTAATGGACGACGTCGATGCTGTGCAAGCGCAGATCGCGCGCAACATGCTCGCCTCGGGCGATTGGGTTACGGCGCGCCTGGACGGTATCGCTTATCTCGAGAAGCCGCCCCTTGTTTACTGGGCGATAGCGGGATCGTACAAGATCTCTGGCGTCCACGATTGGGCTGCGCGCTTGCCTATAGCTCTCTCAGCAATAGCTTTGTGCTGCCTTACGGCCGCTTTCGGCACCTGGGCCTTCGGCAGACGCGCCGGGCTTTACGCTGGATTGTGCATGTCAACCTGCGTGGGGCTGTTTCTGTTCACGCGGATCCTGATTCCGGACGTTATGCTGACCCTCACCATGGCTTTGGCCATGTGGGCTTTTTTGCGCGCACTTGATGGTGACGAGCCGCGTCCCGGTTTGTGGGCTTTCTTGATGGCGGCAAGCCTGGGTGCCGGGCTGTTACTGAAAAGCCTGATTGCCATCGTATTCCCGGTGGGTACCGCTGCCGTATATCTGCTGCTGACGCGCCAGCTATTTTCCACTCGAACGTGGAAGCGCCTGCATCCCTTTACCGGATTGGTCGTGTTGCTGCTGATTGCCGCTCCCTGGCACATTCTTGCGACGCTGCGCAATCCTCCGTATTTCGCATTTACCCTTCACAGCGGGCCGGGGCAATACCACGGATTCTTGTGGTTCTTCTTCATAAATGAGCAGCTTCTGCGGTTCCTCAATCTAAGGTATCCGCGCGATTACAACACCGTGCCCCGCCTGTACTTTTGGCTTTTCCATTTGATATGGCTGTTCCCCTGGAGCGTCTACTTCCCTGCCGTTGCGAAGCTTTCGTTCAAGCCCGAGGACCGCGCGGGGCAAACGCGCCTGCTGGCGCTGTGCTGGCTGAGTTTCATCCTTGTGTTTTTCACGTTTTCAACCACGCAAGAATACTATTCCATGCCCGCTTATCCCGCGATGGCGCTCTTGATTGGCGGCGCAATGGCAATGGGAGGCACGTGGGTGAAATGGGGGACACGCGCCCTCTGTGTTATTTCTGCGTGCGCGGCAGCAACTGTTTTCGCCATTCTCGTCCACGTCCACGGAGTGGCAACACCAGGAGACATTTCTTCCGCTCTTAGTCATCATCCCAACGTCTACACGCTTTCGCTGGGGCATATGGAAGATCTAACGCTCGACTCCTTCGCTTACCTTCGCGTGCCGCTTGTCATGGCGGGGATTGCTTTTCTGGTGGGGGTGATCGGCACGCTTCAGACTAAGGCCAACCGGGCCTTTTGGGCCGCTGGCTTGATGATGGTGATATTCTTCCAGGCGGCTAGGCAGGCGATGGTGGTTTTCGATCCGTACCTGTCATCGCGGCACCTCGCAAACGCACTCATTCAAGCGCCCAAAGGCCAGTTGATCGCCGAAGGCTTCTACTACCAGTTCTCCTCCGTTTTCTTCTACACGAATCGCGCCGGGCTGCTTCTCGGGCCCCGCAAGGCGAACTTGGAATACGGAGCAGAGGCACCCGGCGCACCACGGGTTTTCATTGACGATACCCAGTTCAAGGCGCTGTGGCTGGCACCGGGGCGCGAGTACCTGCTGGCTCCCGACTCAGCGATGCACCGCTACGAAGAGCTGGTCGCACCAGCTCAACTGGTGAGCGTGGCTGAAAGCGGCGGCAAGGTGCTTCTGACGAACCATCCCCTCAACGAGCATGCCGCCTCGAGGTACCGGGAGGCGCCCGAATCTGCGGGCCCCTTGGCTGCAGGGCTGAGAGGCGAAATAGTATCGACTGTTAGAAAAAACTTTGGCGCGGACTTGCATCCGATTGATATACTGCCAAAATTGACCCTATGAACCGGGAAGAAAATTCGCCCTCGTATTCCATCGTAGTCCCCCTATACAACGAACAGGAAAGCGTCACGCCCCTTTACGTCAAAATCATCGACGTCATGGACACCGTGGGTGAGCCTTACGAGATTATATTTGTCGATGACGGCAGCCGGGATAGCACCTTCCGCATACTTTCAGAGATCGCGAATGATGACGAGCGGGTTATCGTCGTGCGTCTGCGCCGCAACTTCGGGCAAACGGCCGCCCTCAAGGCTGCCTTCGACCATTCGCGGGGCGAAGTAATCATCTCGATGGACGGCGATCTGCAGCATGAACCCGCAGAGATTCCCCGCTTTATCGAAAAAATGAAGGAAGGCTACGACATCGTGAGCGGCTGGCGCGTTGAGCGCACGGACCATTGGCTCACGCGGCAACTTCCGAGCCGGGTTGCCAATCGCATTATGGCCAAACTCTCGCGCGTCGATCTCCATGATTTCGGAACTACATTCAAGGC
>DASYZC010000268.1:0-13775 GCA_035949735.1 Candidatus Acidiferrales bacterium
GCCGGTGCTCGGCGCATTCATAACCGGCGTCGCCAGCAAAGTGGATCAGCCCTCCATCAGGGTTTACAAGGGGGGCAAGAAATATCTCGATTGGGAATTCATTTGGAATCCCCTCGAGGACCAGGCCCGCGCCGTGCAAAATGGCCTTTCTCCAGCGCAAGGATCACAGCAACAGCCTGGCCAGTTTGGACTTCCAATCGGTCCGGTTAACGGAGCTGCGCCAGGCCAGCCCGAGGGCGGAACTCCCGCGCCGCAGCAAGCCCAGCCGCCGCAAGCCCCGCCCTCCGCATCCGGTCCCAATTAGATCACCTAATGGCCCCAAGCTTCCCGCATGCCACTCACTTACGATCCTGAATCCCGCGTCAAGCTGCGCCGGGGGATGCGTTACTACATGATCGGGTCGGCCATCGTGCTTGCCCTGGCAATTTGCTACGTTGGATGGGCTTTCTTTTCACGCTGGCAGCATGACCGCGCCGTCGCCGAAAAAGCTGCCGCGGCAAAGCGCACCCAAGACCAGCAGACTTTTCAAGCCATGGGCGGCAACAGCTTCGAAATTCTAGCTTTCTACGCCAATCCCACGGCCATCAGCCGCGGTGATTCAGCCTCGCTCTGCTACAGCGTATCCAACGCTAAGAGCATCACGCTTGAGCCGCCGTCCGGCGTGAATGTCTGGCCATCCTACGAGCGCTGCGTCAACGTCTCGCCCTCCAAGACCACCGCTTACACCCTCACCGCTGCCGACGCCGCCGCCCACACCAAGTTCGCCCAAGCCACCATCGAAGTCCACTGATACGCGCTGCGGGCAACGTCATTCTGAGTGGAGTGTGCCGGTTGTTCTCCTCGCATTCGTCGCGAACTCTGCGACGAATGCCCGGCACACGCAGTCGAAGAACCTCTCTTCGATGTACGCCGAAGCCCTCGAAACGCATCATCCGCCTTTGCAAATCATCGCGCAAAGGCGCAAAATAAACTGAGCGCTCGGATACGATCCGGAATCAGAAGGGAACCATGGCCGTCGAACTTGCAAAAGGCGTAACCCTCGAAAAGCCCGGCGAGGACGGAAATTTTCTCAAGGACGAAGGCATCCTCTTCGCCTCGCTCGATAAAGTGGTCAACTGGGCGCGCCGCAGCTCGATCTGGCCGATGTCCTTTGGACTAGCCTGCTGTGCCATTGAAATGATGTCGATGGCCGCCTCCCGCTACGATATTTCCCGCTTCGGCGCCGAAGTTTTTCGCGGCTCCCCGCGCCAGTCCGATCTGATGATTATCGCCGGACGCGTCTCTCAGAAAATGGCTCCGGTCATCAAGCAGCTCTACGCGCAGATGCCTGAGCCGAAGTGGGCCATCTCGATGGGCGCCTGTGCCACCTCCGGCGGCGTCTTCAATAATTACGCCATCGTGCAAGGCGTCAACCAGGTGATTCCGATTGACGTTTACGTCCCCGGCTGCCCGCCGCGTCCCGAAGCTCTCCTCTACGCCGTCTTCCAGCTTCAAAAGAAAATCGATGCGGAACGCGGCAGCTTCAAGCGCTCCCTGAATTTCTCCAAGAGCTAACCAGCAACGCCTAGCGACTAGCTGTCATCCCGAGTGAAGGGCCGGCGGTTTTTCCCGCGCTCCGGTTTTCGGAGCGGCCGGCCCGAAGTTCGAGGGATCTGCTTTTCTGCTTCGTCCTTCTTGCGCTGTAGGAGGTTCTTCCCTTCGCGGCCTGCTTCTGCGCTCTTGCGAACTCGTCTCTCTCGGCGTACAAGCACTACGGAGGTCAATCACCGTGGCAACAGCATGGCCGTTCACGCGATCTTGGATAATCCTCTTCGCGCTCACCTCCATCGCAGCCGCGTTTTTCATCCGCGCGTCCCGCGCTCAAGACTCCCGCACCAGCCCCGAATCGCCCAGCGCGCCCTTCGTTGTCTTCCTCGGAACCGGAACTCCCGGGCCGACGCCGAACCGTCAGGGACCGAGCCTCGCGGTGGTAGCCGGAGGCAAGGCTTACCTCGCTGATGTCGGCGTTGGCGTGGTGCGGCAGGCGGACGCAGCCTACGCCACCGGAATCGAGGCCCTCAATCCGCGCAAGCTCGATATCGCTTTCGTTTCTCATCTCCACTCCGACCACACGCTCGGATTGCCCGACCTGATTCTCACTCCCTGGGTCCTGGGCAGGACGGCCCCGCTTGAGCTGTACGGCCCGCCGGGAATTTCGGCTATGGCGGAAAACATTCTCAAGGCCTACGGGGAAGACATTCACATCCGAATTACCGGGCTGGAGCAAGCGAACGAAACAGGATACAAGGTCAACGCCCACGAGATAAAACCGGGCGTCGTCTATCAGGATTCGAACGTCAAGGTAACCGCATTCGCCGTGCGCCACGGAATCTGGCCCCTTGCGCTCGGCTACCGCTTCGACGCTGCCGGCAAGAGCATCGTCTTTTCCGGCGACACAGCCCCGGCCGATAGCGTCGTGGAAGCATGCAACGGCTGCGACCTCCTGATTCACGAGGTCTATATCAGCTTACCCACCGGCGGGAGCGCGCGAACCCCGGAGCACTGGGCTCAATACATGAAAACGTTTCACACCTCGGCCGCCGAACTCGCAGGCATCGCCACACGCGCCCGCGCGAAAACTCTCGTGACCACCCATTTGGCTTTCTCGGCTAATACAACCCAGGCAGACCTGGTCGCCGCGCTGAAAAAAAACTATGGCGGCACGGTCATCGTCGCCCACGATCTCGACGTTGTCAGCCCCTGACGTTTCATCCGTCACCCCGCCACACCGTCATTCTGAGCGGAGTGTCCCGTCTTTGCTCTTGCGCGAAGCGCCGGGACACACAGTCGAAGAATCCCTCTTCGATGTCGAACGCGCTCGCGCCATCGCAGAATCGAGAGCCACGACGAACGCTCTCCTCGTCGTGGGCCTTGCTGTCGTCGCCCCGCTGGTTGCTGGATGATTTCAGCGCAAGGAGTCCTCGTATGCTGTATCATTCGCGGAGCCGGAATGGAATTTGGAAACCCCGGCACGAAGGAGAATCAACCGTCTCCGGAACCCTTAATTTTTCTTCCCGTATCATGCTTTTCTTGCGGGCAGCGCCGGAGGCGCGATTGTAGATAGCCTGGCACGCAGCGAAGCGGAGTGCCGGGAGACAGGAACGAAAATTTACAAGTCCCGGAGGGACGATTGACGAAAATGAGCCCGAGAAAACTGATCTTGGTTGTTGCGATTTGCTTGGCTGTACCGGTTGCCGCCCGTGCGCAGGCTGCTCCGGCCAATCCCGTTGTGGCGAGCGCTCGCGAGATCTTCGAACGCCAATCGAAGTTCATCTCCGCCGCCGCCGGTGAGATGCCTGCCGATAAATACAGCTACCATCCCACTGCGGACCAATGGTCATTCGGAAAAATCGTTTCCCACGTGGCCGTGGTCGATTTCCTCGTGTGCTCGATGATTTCCGGCACCCCCATGCCTCAGAACGAGAAGGTCACGGAAGCCGATTCGAAGGAAAAGATGGCCTCGGCGCTCCAAGCGTCCTTTGACTTTTGCTCGAAAGCGTTAGCAAATCTCCAGGATTCCCAACTGGGCGACACGGTGAAATTTTTCGGCGGCCGCGAAGTGCCGCGAGCACGCGCACTCTTCGAATTGACAGGCGACCTCGAAGACCACTACTCGCAGCTCGCGGGCTACCTGCGCCTCAACGGCCTGCTGCCCCCCTCGGCCAAGCCTCGCAAGTAGCGCCGTCGCTTGCACGCACCGGTTCATGTAGCGCCACCCCTTTAGGGTGCATCTTGCTCTTGACGTGTGGCATCTTGCGCTTCGACTCTTGTCTTTAAGTTTTTAGAACTTCAGCTCAAATCCCAACTGAATCGCTCGCGGGCCTCCCGATCCGACGATCGGGTTGCCAGCCGCCACGTCCGGAGTGGCGCCCCCAGAGCCAAAAAGGCCGTGGTTTCCAGGGTCCTCAAAGGTGCCGCCATTGCCACTATTCACTCCGAATGGATTTGCAAACTCCGGGTGGTTCAGCACATTGAAAAACTCTGCGCGGAACTGTCCCGTGAATCGTTCTCCGAATCGCCAATTCTTGAAAATTGAGAGGTCCCAATTGTGGAATCCTGAATCACGAAACAGATTGCGCTTCATCGTGCCGATCGTCCCAAGGGCGGGGGGAACCATCACCGCCCCGTTCTTGACGTAGCAACCAAAACTATTCAGCGTGGTTATCGACGGAGCGTGGGCCGTGCAAGCTGCGAACGCCGCCTGCGTTTCAGCTGCGGACAAAGGAGTTGAGCTGCCCGTGACGTTTTGGAAGGACACACACGAAATGTCGCTGACCTGGTCGAATGTCCCGCTGCAAAACGGAATCGCATTGAACGCCGAGGTGAAAGCGGAGGTATTCCCGAAGAAATCCCAGGGATCGACGAATTCGCCGGTCTCACTGATGTCGCCATTCGGTGCGCTGTTGGAACCGGAGCTGACGACTCCCCACGGCAGGCCGGTCTGAAGGGTCACAATGGAATTGAGCTCCCAGCCCTCGAGCAGTTGGAGAAGCCCCTTCCTCCCTGGGATGTCATAAGTTGTCGTCAGCGTGAAACGGTGCCGCACATCAAAATCGGAGTTCCCTTTCATTAGCGAAAAGTGATAACCATCGGCTGGCGAAGCAACATCGTCAGTGCCGTGCGAATAGGTGTAAGCCCCAAGGAACGATAAGCCGTGGGAAGTGTACTGCTGTAGCTGCACTTGCAAGGCATTGTAGTGCGAAGTGGGCGCACTTACGTCCTCGTTGATGTGATCCAGATAGGGAAACTGAGCCGCGAACGGCCCTGTTAGGACTCCACTCAGCGGGTCAACGGGCGCGTTGATGTCCTTGGTCGCCCAAAGATTTGCTCCGTAGTTTCCAACATAGGTCACGTCCACCCCCAGCGAACTCGTGAAGCGGTGTTGGATCCCAAAGTTCCAATTGACAATGTACGGGTACTTTAAATTCGGATCCACGAACGTGATGTTGCACTGTACAAAACTCGAGCATGACGGCAGGGCGTTGAGAGACGGGAATACCACATTGTTCCAGTCGGCCGGCGTAACGAAGGTGGCTAAGAGACCATTATTGATCGTGCCGCCGCCTGGTACGCCGTTCAGGAGGAATCCCGTTGGGACCGAATTGGCGCCATTTAGGGTCGCTAAGTTCGGGTGGTCCCAGATCAGCGCTGCGCCCGTGCGGATCGCGGTCGTCCCATTACCCGTGGGATCCCATGCGAGGCCGAATCTGGGTGAAAAATCGGCCTTATCCGGATTGTAAAGTCTGCTGAACCCCTTGCTGCCGACTTGTTGCAATCCGGTAGTCGGGCTGAACCCGCCGAGCAAGTTGTTGGTTTCACTCGGAGCTGAGAAATACTCGTAGCGCATCCCCAGGTTCAGCGTCAATCGCTTCGTAACGCGCCAGTCGTCCTGAAAGAATCCGGCATAGTACCAACTCTTTAAATGGCGAACCCCATTGCCTACACCAATCAAGGCAGGGAAAGAGGCGTTACCGGAGAGGAAGTCTTCCAAGGGCGTGGACGTGGGAAAGGCACCCCGGCCACCGAAAGTAATATCACCGCGGTTAAAAAATTGGCAGCATGAGTCCACGGAAATATGTGACATTTCGTAGCCAAACTTAAACGTGTGATTGCCGCGAATGTAGGTCACGGTGTCCAGGCCGTCATATACCGGGTCTGGGCCGTCTCCGATGGGGCTGATAATGCTGGTGCCCAACGAGTTAAAGCCGGCAATATTGATCGTCGGCAACCCACCTACGCTTGTTACGCCCGTGTTGAGGCCGTAGTGCGTGGCGGGCAGTTGGTCGGCGTGGCGAGTCTGCGTCAGGCGGTTAAAACCGAACGTGAGCTGGTTCACCAGGGTGGAACTCGGCGTCCAAGTCCAGCTCTCCGTGTTCACCCAAACCGACATCGGGATGTGCACATTAAAAATGTCACTTACGTATGGGTGATCCTCTCCGACGCCCAGGTACTCGCTGTGGAAGAACGTGCCATTGAGGGTGTTGTGTTGATTGATAGCGAAAGTGATCTTCCCAATACCATTGTCGGTTAGGTCGGTGTTGGGAAATCCAAATGTCCGGAACGCTGAATTCGTGGGGTTCGCCGGATAAAGACTCAACAGCTTCACGCTGGCTGCGCTGATCGGAATACCCATCGCAGTCAGCGCCGCCTCCGCATCTGGGATGCTGTTGACCGGGTCGCCTGCGGGATTCGCGGCTGTAGCCTGCGAAATCGTCTCCGGGATACCCTCGCCGAACGAGTTTGCAATACTATCGCGACGCTCTTCGAAGGCCCCAAAGAAGAAGAGCTTATCCCTCTTGATGGGACCTCCCAAGCTGGCTCCCCAATTCTCTAGCGAGACACTCGGAACTGGCTGCGGCTTGGGATTGAAAAAGTTTCGCGCGTCCCAGGCGCCATCGCGCCCGAACGCGTAGGCGCTTCCATGCAGGCTATTCGTGCCAGTCCTGATTCCCACGTTGATCACTTCGCCCGAAAGCCAGCCGTATTCTGACTTCGGATTCTGCTCCAGGTTGAATTCCGAGATGGCGTCAAGCGGCAGCACCGAGCCCGCATCGGTGATGGGCGTTCCCGTGTTCAGCACGGTCCAGCCGAAGCTGTAATCGATGTCCATCAATCCGTCCACGTAGTAGGCGGTGTTTTGGGGACGCTGTCCATTCGAGCTCTGCTGCCAGGGTCCGCCGCCCGGATAAATGACTACGCCCGGCCGAAGCTGAACGAGATTTTGGAAGTTCCGGCCGTTGAGGGGTAAATCGTTGATCTGCGTGTTGGTTAGTGTTCCGCCAACCGTGGCGCTGGTGGTATCCACGAGCGGCGCCGCCTCGGTAATGGTGACACTCTGCGTATTCGCCCCGAGCTGCAACTGTACGTCAGAGCGAGCGTCGAGGCCCACTTGGACAACTATGCCCTGGTGTGAGACGACCTTGAAGCCTGGCGCCTCGACGCGAACGACGTAGGTCCCAGGATTTAGGGCTGCGGCAACGTACGCCCCGGAACTGTCTGTGGTAAGCGTTCGGGAAATGTTGGTTTGCGTGTTTGTGACGGTGACCGTGGCTCCCGCTACGATGGCGCCGGATGGATCGGTGACGCTTCCCAGGATTCGTCCGTAATTGATTTGCGAAAATGCTGGGGCGCAAATCAACAGCGTCGCCAACGTGGCGCCTAACAACATGCGCTTAACCGCTTGCAGTCGCTCCGGTATTTCTAGGTGGCCATGTATTTTGCTTTCGCGCAGATGGTACATCGTTCCCCCCCTTGCTGACTTCGGGAGTAGGGGATGTGTCCCGATCTTACAAGCCCTTCAGACCTCGGGAACCCTACCCTCGGCCTCGCGTCTGCCTGGACACTTCAATGGAAGATGTATCTCAACTGTATGCCGTGCTGCTCGAAATCACCCGCCCTGCCCCTGAAAACGACGGGATTGTACGCAAAAGCGACAAGGATGCCGCTGAATCCTTCATTAATTTCTATTAACGAGGGTTAGGGCAGCACATAGTTTGTGCTCAACGCTCGGCCTTGGGCCTGAGCATCGACGCTCCCACGGCAATTGCCATGATCACCGCGATAATCGCCAGGGAAATTTCTGTCGAAATCTGCATCCGCTCTGGCAAAACCATCTTCGCGCCGACGAAAATCAGCAGGGCCGCAAGCCCAGCTTCGAGAAACCGCAGCCTCGGCAACACGCTGACCAGCGCGAAATACATTGCGCGCAATCCTAGAATCGCGAACGCATTTGACGAGTACGCGATAAAGCTGTCGCGCGTCACCGCAAGCACCGCGGGCACCGAGTCGACCGCGAAAACCACATCCATCACCTCCACCGCAATCAACGCCAAAAGCAGCGGTGTGGCCCTCCATCTGCCCCTTTCCTTAAACCAGAAGTGCCTCCCATTAAATTCATGGGACACGTGAAGCACCCGCGACAGCGTTCGCACAACCCAGTTCCGCTCCGGCTGCATTTGTCGCGCTCCCGGCAGCAGCATCCTCACGCCGGCCGCCAGCAAAATCGCTCCGAACACAAACACAACAGGGTGGAAATGTCGCAGCAGCGCAACCCCGGCGAAAACGAATAGCCCGCGCATCACCAGCGCGCCGATCACCCCGCTGTAGAGCACTCGGTGCTGCAGCTCGCCCGGCACGCGCAACGCCTGAAATATCAGAAGAAACACCAGAATATTGTCGATGCTCAGGGATTTCTCGATCACATACCCGGTCAAGAATTCCAGTCCCGCCTGCCGCCCGCGCGAAAAATAGACCCACGCGGCGAAAATCAACGAGAGGGCGATCCACGCCAACGTCTCGATCAGCGCGCTCTTCGCCGTTACGCGCGAGGCCTTGCGATGGAAAATGCCGATGTCCACCGCCAGCGCAGCCACAATCGTCACGCCGAAAACGATCCACATGAACGAAGAGCTATTCACGATCCCGCCGCAATTTCATCCTTTTTCCCGCGTTTTTCGAGCAACGTCATTCCGAGCGGTGTGTCCCGCGCCTTCGTCGTTGCCTTCGTAGCGGCCGCCTTGCTTTTTAGGCGGGCGCCTTTGCTTTTGCCGGAAGCGCCGGGACACGCAATCGAGGAATCTCTCTTCGTTCCTCGAACGGTCACGCACCGCCGTCATTATCCCCAGCCCCGCTCCCGCAAATTCTCAGCCGCTGCCTATGCTAGAATGCCTTGAATTTACGACTTTTGCGCGGGAGATTGGATCGTCATGAACATTACGCCAGGCAAGCAAAAGGGACTCAAGGCTGTATCCGATTCGCGCGGCGTGATCGCCGCCGCGGCGATGGACCAGCGCGGTTCGCTGAAAAGCGCGATTGCCAAAGAGAAGGGTGTGGACAAAGGCGCCGTTGCTCCCCGCATGCTGGAAGAATTCAAAACCGCTGTGGTACGCGTCCTCACGCCGCACGCCAGCGCGATCCTGCTCGACCCGGAGTATGGCCTTCCTGCCGCACTGGCTCGCGCCAAGAATGCCGGCCTCCTGCTGGCTTATGAAAACAGCGGCTACGATAATACGCGCCCCGGACGCCTTCCGGATCTGCTCGACATTTGGTCCGTCCGGCGTCTCGTCGCCGCAGGCGCCGATTGCATCAAGATTCTCCTCTACTACACGCCTTTCGATCCGCCTGACATCAATGAGATCAAGCATGCGTGGACGGAGCGCATCGGTGCTGAATGCGCGGCGGCAGATGTTCCGTTCTTTTTGGAATTGGTCGGTTACGAAGAGGGCGCCGACGAAAAAGGCATCGGCTACGCGCGCAAGAAGCCCGAAGTTGTCGCTCGCAGCATGCAGGAATTTTCAAAGCCACAGTATGGCGTGGACGTGTTGAAGGTCGAAGTTCCGGTAAATATGGCTTTCGTGGCCGGCGCCAAGGCTTGCAAGGGAGATTCCGCCTACACCCGCGACCAGGCCAAGGAACATTTCCTTCGCGCCGCGGCTGCCGCAAAGAAACCTTTCATTTATCTTTCAGCCGGCGTGAGCAACGACGTCTTCACGGAAACGCTGGAGCTCGCCGCCGAGTCCGGCGTGAAATTCTCCGGCGTGCTTTGCGGTCGGGCCACCTGGAAAGATGCCATTCCGATTTACGCCAAACAGGGAGTGAAAGCGCTGGAGGATTGGCTGGCGGACCAGGGCGTCAAGAACATCGAGAACGTGAATGATCGGCTCAAAGCCGCCACTCCCTGGGCCAACTTCCAGGAAACGGCCTCCGTCTCGGCGAGGTCCTGAGGGTCGCTCTCCGCTTCCTTTCTTGCTCCGCTAAACGCAGAAACGGCCGCCTGAAGCGGCCGTTTCCGACCAATAAATGTTTCTAGTTAGAAGCTTTTCGTGCGTCAAACTAGACGCTTTTGACGCTCCAAACGAGAAGCAATTCTAGTGCTGTTTGTCTTTGTCCTGCTTGTTGTCCTGCTTATTATTCTGTCGCCGCTCTTCCTGCTTCGGCTGTGCCTGCTGCGGCCGGGCCGTTTGTTCCTGCTGCCGCGGCGGCTGCGCTTGCTGCTGTGGCCGAGCAGTCTGTTCTTGCCCCTGGTTCAGAGGAGGATGCACGTCGTACATTCCCTCCCGAGCCTTTTGCGGCGGCGTGTAGCGATACTGCCTTTGCTGTTGCAGTTGCTGCTGTTGCACTTGCTGCTCTTGCTGGCGCTGCTGAAGTTGCTGTTGCTGCGGCCGTACTTCTGATTGTGGCTGTTGCTGAATCTGCCGTTGCTCTTGGTTGTTAGGCTGAACGTTCGTGCCCCGATTGGGCTGCTGCGAGTTATTCGCCGGCGGCTGAAATGGCCGGTAACCGCCTCGCGATTGCTGCGCTCCATTGTTTCCACGGTCGCTGTTTACCGGTGGATTGTTTGGAGGCGTCGTCGGCTGAGCGCCGTTGAATCGTCCTCGATTGTTGTTGACGGCCGGAGGATTGTTGGCTCCGCGGTTGAATTGTCCTTGATTGCCGGAGCGGCCCTGATTCGTATAGACCGGCGCGGGGCGCGAAACCGCAGGAGTTAGCCGGGCAACCACCGGGCGCTGCGCGAAACTAGTGCCTGGACGCGCATTCGAAATCTTCGCGGTTGAGGAGACGTAGCTCGCTCGGACGGGGGCCACCGGCGTCGATTCCACGACCCGTGCGCGCTGAATTTGGTCTGGCGTGACGCGAACCATTCCGCGAGAAACGGGCCGCGCATTCACGAACGTTTCCCGCGAGACAGCGGTCACCGCCACGCTGTTGCGCGCATACGTGTAGTTGTTCACGATCCGCGTATCGCGGCGAACGTAGACGGTGTTGTAGACATTGGTGACTTGCGTGACGTTCACCACGCGCGTGTTTGTCACGTTGATGTCCTGGACGTAACGCGGGCTGCAGCGATAACCGGGAACGTAGACGTCGCGCGGTCCCAGCGGGAACCACGCCACTCCCGAAACTCCTCCGCCGAAGGACACGCCCAGACTGAAGCCGCCTCCGCCCACGAATGCGACGAGCGCCGGCGCGTACACGGGCCGCACAACGATTGGACCGGGGACCCAGGCCCAGCCGCCGCCTACCAGCGCCCAGCGGCCGTAATGAAATGGCGCGAAACCCCACGGCTCATCATCAACCCACGTCCATCCCCAAGGGTCGACATACACCCAGTGGCCCTGCTGATAGGGCGCCCAGCCCGCAGGAACGCCTCTGGGAATCCACACTTCGCCGTAATCCGCATCGGGACGCCAGTCGCCGTATTCATCCAGATCGTAGTAGCCATCAACATCGCGCGAAACGTAGCGAGCGGAAATCGCGCCATTTTCACGCTGGTCGCGAGACTGGCACCAATCCTCGAAGTCGTCGAAGGGCGGGGCGCCGACTGCATCGTAAGAAATCTGATCCGTGCCGTTGAATATGTACTGCTGCCCCGGCCGCAGATCCCACGAATCCCCTCCGCCGCCGGTTACTTCGCCGGCTCCTTCGCGCACCACGATAATCGTGGAGCTTCCATTGGGGTCGGTCTGGATTCGATATTCACCGGGTCGTGTGAGGGTAAAAGCGAGATTGGGAGTATCGATTTCAAATGCGTCATCGGGCGACTGATTTCGAAGGTGAACTTCGATGGTCCCCTGGGCGAGCTGAAGCTGAACGGTCCGGTCATCCAGCGTGAGAAAAGAGATGCCCGTTTCACTGGAAAGACGAATCGCGGTGCTGCCGATATGCACTTCGCCGCGCGAATCCCTGTCAGCCCACAAATTGTCGCCGGTAGTAAGCGGGCGGTTGGGGTCGGCTTGCACCCAGTTCTGATCTCCTGAAACCTGGTACGAGACCGAACCCTGGATGAAATTCAGACGCGCTACGCGGTCTGGTGGATCGTCTTGCGCGGCGGCTGAGCCGGGAAGCGCTGCAAATGCCAAGGCGATGAAGAGGGTCAGTGTGAGTAGCGTGCCTATCTTTCGCATGGTGTGCTCCTCTCGTCCGAGTGTCTAACATCATAGGCAAAACGAACGGCCCGGCGTTGCCGCATTGTTCCGCAGAGTGTCATATGTGACAGCCAATGCCGGGTGCCGATTTGCCGTACCACCGGGCTTTCATCTCTCCTCCTGCATCCGAAAATTTTCACGAAGCCATTAAGAAGCTAACCCAATATCTTTGATTAGCGCCCATGTCCGCTGGAGTGCCCTCCACCGCTGTGGGAGCCGCCACCACCGCCTCGGGAGCCGCCGCCACCTCCGCCTCCACCATGGTAACTACCTCCGCCGCCGTGATAACTGCCGCCGCCTCCGCCACCTTGATAACCCCCTCCGCCTCCACCACCTCGGGAGCCGCCGCCGGAATAACCGCCGCGAGGCGCGCTGTAGCTTGGGTGCGGGGCACTATAGCCACGTGGAACACTGTAGCCTCCGCCCGAGTACCCACCGCGCGGGGCGCTGTAGGTTGGGCGCGGAGCACTGTAGACGCGGCCGCCGGAATATCCGCCGCGAGAGCCGGAGGCCCGAGGCGTCACGACAGGCTGCCCCATATTAAGCGGCGGGCGGGAATTGGAGTTGGCATAGCCTCCTCGCGAAGACCGCTGCGGCGGTTGGTACCCGCGCTCGGAGCCATTGGGCTGCGAGTGACCTCGGCTATATCCCTGCGCTTGCGCCTGCGACTGATGCGAAGGAGGGGTGAAGTGCTGCCACGAACCTCGATTCTGATTCTCCGCTCCCGGCGAGGGCCTGCCTTGATTCGAACCGCGTGATTCAGGTTGTGCAAAGTTGCCGCGCGCCGAATTTACAGCCGGGGCGCGGGTGTTCGAGACGCCTGACGGCGGAGTAAATGTCCGCCATCCGGGGCGGCCGGATTGCACCGCTCCCGAGGCGGAACCCGCATTGCGGCCGGCGCCGAAGGACGATTCTCCGTGTGCATTTGCAAAGGACGACGATTGCCTGCCGTTCAGGACGGCATTGGCCCTCGCGGCGCCACCATTGAAGAAATGTTGAGAGGCCGAAGGAGCTTTGCGGAATGAGGCTGGATTTGCAGCACGGCCCGATGGGCTAAAACTCTCTCGCGCCGGTGCAACTGGCATCTTACCGGTCATAAAACTGGCTTGCCGGAATGATGCCGCGGTAATTCGTTCCTGGCGAGGAGATACAGCCGCGCGGCCAAACTGATTGCCCTGCATCGAGGAGATACCTGCGCGCACGCGGTCATCCCGCATCGCCATGTCCACGTTCGAGAACTGGCGGCCTCGGAACCCCTGGCCGGCAAGTGGACGAAAACCGTCGCGATTGTTGATGATCGTAGTGTTGTGAATATTCGTGATGTTCACGGTGCTGTAGCGGCCACCCCATCGTCCATACCACGGATGATACCAATCGCCCGGGCCGCAAGGCAGCCAGCCGTAGCTTCCAAATCCGCCAAATCCGAATCCAAATCCGACGCCCCAACCACCGCCACCAAAGCCGAAGAAGGAGACGTACGCCGGCGACCAAACTGGATAATAGAAGGGATCGGCGTACACCGGCCCAGGCCACCAGGCCCAGCTGCCGTCGTAGACGAACCAACGGCCGTAGTGATAAGGCGCCCAGCCCCACGGTTCGTAGGAAACCCACGTCCAGCCGTAATACGGTTCGTAGACCCAGCGGCCGTCGCGATAAGGCGCCCAGTCAGGTCCCTGCTGAGGAATCCACACGGGACCGTAATCGGGGACTTCGGACCAGACACCGTAGGGATCCAGATCTTGCGAGCCAGTGTAGTAACGATCCGTATGGCGCCAGCTCTTGGCGGACTCGATCGTGCGGTCTCGATCGTCG
>DASYZC010000269.1:0-2737 GCA_035949735.1 Candidatus Acidiferrales bacterium
GTAGCGCACGTTTACTCCAGATCAGGAGGAGTTACCCTGGCAATCCAGGCGTCATAGCCGGACGTGTATCCCACCCGCTCTTGCAGTGCCCGAACGCGCTTCTTGATGCCTGCCAATGTTTCTGGTGAGAGTCGGGCGGCAGAGCGAATGGTCCGCTCAACGGCTTCCCCTTGTCCCGCGGCCCGGGCCTCGGCGGCTTCATATAGCGCCGACAAATCTCCCTTGCCGTCTCCAATACCGATATAGTTCTCGATCAAATGGTTCGTTACGCGCTGGCTGTGGATGAGCGATACTCGGATGTTGCCTTGGCCGGTCACCACGTTTCCCACGCCAAATACATGCTCGCAGCCGGAATAACGAGGCAACTCCTCGCCGCTAAAAGTGTAGTATTCGCCCTTCATCGAGACGCCTGGAATGATCTCAGGTACGGAGCCGATTGACGAAATGACAAGCGGTGCCCTCAACTCATGTTCCGAGCCCGGAATCGGCTGGGCGCTCCGGCCTTCCGTTTTCGTTTCCGCAACCTTCAGCCCCACCACGCGTCCATTCTCGATAATCAGGCCCGTAGTCAGTCTGCGATCCTGAAAGCGAAAGAGGTATTTCTCTCGCGCCAACCGAAGCATTTTTTGTCGGACCTGCTCGGTCTTTGCGAGCTGTTCTGCGGTGGCGTTATCCGGAGGCTGAGCGAGCGGCATATCTTGCTCGCGGCGGCGATAGATCAAAAGGCAACCTTTGACGCCCAGTTCTTCTGGCTTTATCCCATGCACTTTGCAGGCTGCGGGTATGCCTTTCTCCAGCTCGTGCATATTCGTTGCGATCCCGCGAGCTCGCATGGCGCGCTCGTAGTTTTCGAGCTGCAACACTTTGACCACATCAATGGACGCGAGCCCTCCCCCCACCACGATCGTCTCGTCGGGTGTCTCGTACAGACGGCCCGCATAGTCCTTCTCGTTCTTATGGTTGTACCAGTAGATGAAGGGATTCTGGTAAATCAGCCCCTTGTTGATGAACTGATCCGCTCCGGGTACTCCCAGGTCCCGATCGCGCCAGGCGCCGTTTGCAAGAATGACGGCGGAGAAGCCCCAGTCCCGGCAGAGTTCTTGAAAATCGAAATCGCGGCCGAGCTTCGTTGAGGGAATGAAGTGAACACCCGGCTTCCTCAAGCGCGCATCGATGCGAGCGTATTCTTGTTTGCGCTGCTCCACGTGCCACCGGGGCAGACCATCCTCGATTTTGCCGTACGGCCTCTTATTTTGCTCGATGACAGCGACCTGAATTCCACGGTCCGCTAGAATTTCTGCCGCCACCGAGCCGGAGATGGCTGCGCCAACGATTGCAACAAAATGTTCTTCGCTCTTGGGCATTGACGTCCGAAGGACTTAATTTTCCCGCCGCGAGGCTGGGATTGTACACCCACGGCTCCGCTTCGAACCCTTCAACTAAATAGCATAGGTCACCCTAGTGAATCGATGCTTCTCGTAATGGGAGAGTTGAAGCGACGCGGGGATTAGGCCGCCTCTTACTGGATCACGACGTCGCCGGCGAGCATTTCGCGCAGCTTGGAGGCGAGGGTCGCTAGCGTGAACGGCTTTTGCAGGAGAATCGCCCCGGTCTGGAGGACACCCTGATGCATGAATGCCTGGTCGGTATAGCCTGACATATACAAAACTTTGATTTCGGGACGAAGGACCTTGATCCTCTCGGCTACTTCGGGACCGCCGATTCCCGGCATCACCACGTCGGTCATCAGCAAGTGGATTGGTCCGGAGTGCATCCTGGCCAATTCGATTGCCGCACGGCCGTCTTCCGCCATAATCACCGTATAGCCGCTCGTCTCCAGATACTCACGCGCAAGTTCTCGAACCCCCTTCTCGTCTTCGGCCAGCAGAATCACTTCTGACCCGCGTGGCGTGGCCTTTTCGGATGGGAGACGGTCTCGAGCGGCTGGGACGCTTTCTTCCTCGATACGGGGCAAGTAAATTTTGAACGTCGTTCCACGGCCCGCCTCGCTGTACACCCAGATGTACCCGCCGCTCTGCTTCACCACGCCGTAGACGGTTGCCAGTCCCAGACCAGTGCCCTTTCCCTTTTCCTTGGTGGTGAAGAAGGGTTCGAAAATGTGCGCCTGAACCTTCTCGTCCATGCCGCAGCCGTTGTCAGTCACCGCAAGCATCACGTATTTTCCGGGGGCTAAAACCGTGGGGGGATTCGAAATGGACAAATCGAATTCTACGTTGGCAGTTTCAATCGTCAGCCGTCCGCCCTTGGGCATCGCATCGCGAGCGTTCACGGCCAGATTCATGATCACCTGCTCGATCTGGCTGCGATCGGCCTTTGTCAGCCAGAGATCCGGCGTGGAAGAGGTGCGCAGTTCGATGTCTTCCCCTATCACGCGCTGCAATATCTTTTCCAGGTCGGTGACGACGGCGCCGACGTTGAGCACTTTCGGAGCAAGTATTTGTTTGCGACTGAAAGCCAGCAGTTGCTGCGTCAGCGCCGCGGCACGTTGCGAGGCTGCCCGGATCTGCTCCGCGTTTCTGCGCAGGGCGTTACCCTCAGGCAGGCGCTCAGCCAGCAAATCCGCATAACCCTGAATTACCATCAGCAAGTTATTAAAATCGTGTGCGATTCCGCCCGCCAACCGGCCCACCGCCTCCATCTTTTGCGCCTGGCGGAATTGCTCCTCCAGCTTCTTGCGGTCGGTTACATCCAAGGCCATACAGATTGCGCCGTGCAC
>DASYZC010000270.1:0-4241 GCA_035949735.1 Candidatus Acidiferrales bacterium
GGGGCTCTGAATGCCCGGTTTACCGTTTGCATTATTGCCGTAGACGCCGCAGAATATTAGGAACTCCATCTCCGTGTGGTCCGCAAAAATTCCGTCCGTCTCTAAGCGGCCTCCTTTCCCAGGCGATATTCGTGGTGCAACCCTTCGAGAACTGGCGTCGATTTGATGCGGTAACCGGTGGGACGTTTGTGCTTATGGACGCTGGCCGGAACCTTGGCCTGGGGTGGCTCCGGGATGCCAGGTCCTAAAGAGGAGTGAGGTCGTCCACGATTGTAGTGGCTAACCCACTCACGAAGAATCCTCTTGAAATGACCTTCACCGAGTGGGATCAGGAAGTCCAGGCATTCTCGCCGAATCGTACCATGGGGAATCCGGGGTAAGATGAACGCGATTCCGGGTTGATTCCGAACGGTGTTCCGGGATGATCCCGAACAGGATTCCGGGATGAAGATGAACGCCGGTTCCGGGATGAAGCCGAACAGTTTCAGGCCGATCCCGGAACGGCGTTCGGCTTCGCCGGAATGATTTCCACAGGCACGTAGTAGCGCTGGACAACACAATGGCAAGCAGCCTCCCCCTCGAAAGGGAGGATCAGCTTGCCAGCTAGGAGATTGTCCGTGCGCAAGATCAAAGAAGTTCTTCGATTGAAGTTTGAGGTGGGCCTGGGCCTGCGGCAGATCGCCCGCAGTTGCTCGATTGGCCTCGGTACCGCCCACGAGTATTTGCAACGGGCCGAAGCTGCCAAGATCACGTGGCCGCTTGGGCCGGAGTGGGACGACGACCGGCTTGAGGCTGCGTTGTTCGGCGGTCCGCCGTGCAGTCGCCCGACGGTGTTGGCGATGCCTGACTTTGCCGATCTCCACCGGCAGCGGCAGCAGCATCCCCACGTGACACAGCAGTTGCTCTGGGAAGAGTACCGGCAGGCAAACCCGGACGGCTACCAGTACAGCCGCTTCTGCGAGCTGTACCAACGGTGGCGGCGGAAACAGGATGTGGTGCTGCGGCAGGAACACAAGGCCGGCGAGAAGCTGTTTGTGGATTGGGCAGGAACAACGATACCGATCCACGATCCGCGTGGTGGTCCAGTGCAGCAGGCGCATCTATTCGTCGCCGTGCTGGGAGCCAGTTCCTACACCTACGCCGAGGCCACCGCCGACGAGCAGTTGGCGAGTTGGATTGGCGCTCACGTCCGAGCCTTCGAGTTCTATCAGGGCGTGCCGAAGCTCGTGGTGCCGGACAACACCAAGACCGGCGTCACCAAAGCCTGCCGGTACGATCCCGACTTGAATCCGACCTATCAGGAGATGGCCATGCACTACGGAGTCGGAGTGGTTCCGGCGCGGCCATACAAGCCTCGGGACAAGGCCAAAGTTGAATCCGGCGTGCAGTTGGCCGAACGTTGGATCATTGCCGCATTACGGAATCGGAAGTTCTTTTCGATTGAGGAGTTGAACCAAGCAATCCGAGAGCTTCGCGACCGCATCAACCACCGGCCGTTCCGCAAGCGCGAGGGCTCCAGAGCCAGCCAGTTCGCTACCGTCGACAAGCCAGCGCTAAGTCCGCTTCCCGCCGAGCGTTTTGACTTGAGCGAATGGTCCCGTGCCCGAGTCAACATCGACTATCACATCGCCTTCGACACGAACTACTACAGCGTGCCCTACAACCTCGTTCAGGAACTGGTGGAAGTACGCTCGACACCGACGACCATTGAGATCTTCCACAAGAGTCAACGCGTGGCGTCACACCTACGCGCACACAGCCATGGGCACGCCGTCACGATCGCCGAGCACCGTCCGCGTTCCCATCAGGCGCATCTGGAATGGACACCGTCGCGGATGGTGCATTGGGCTCAGACCATCGGCCCACATACTGCCCGGCTGTTTGAACGCATTCTCGCCGACAAGCCGCATCCGGAGATGGGCTACCGGTCCTGCCTGGGCATCATCCGGCTAGCCGATCAATACTCACCGGCCCGAGTGGAAGGCGCGGCGGAACGAGCGCTACTCATGGGCGCGTGCCGTTATCAGAGCATCAAGTCGATTCTAAAAAACTCACTCGACATAATTCCTCCGAGCACTCCGCCGCCATCATCGCCACCGCCTCCGCACGACAACATCCGCGGCGCAGAGTACTTCGAGTGAGGAGATGGCGATGCTGAAACAACCAATGATCGAAAAACTGGCGGCCATGCATCTTCTCGGAATGGTCGAGGCGTTAAAGGCTCAGGAGCAAGATCCGTCGGCTCGCGAGCTGAGTTTCCTGGAACGGTTCGGGCTGTTGGTCGATCAACAGTGGACCTGGCGAGAGAACCAGGCCCTCGGACGGCGGCTGAAAAATGCGAAGCTGCGCACGGCGAACGCTTGCGTGGAAGAGATCGACTATCGCACCGCGCGTGGTCTCGACAAGAGTGTGATCCGTTCCTTGACGCAGCAATCATCTTGGGTCGGGACCCACGAGAACATCTTCGTACTCGGACCGACGGGCGTCGGCAAGAGCTTTGTGGCGTGCGCCTTGGCGCAGAAGGCATGCCGCGACGGGTACGCTGCGCTCTACACTCGTGCACAGTCGCTGTTTCGTGATCTAGCGATGGCGCGGGCAGACGGCAGCTTGCGCAGTCTCCTGGCACGGCTCAGTCGGATCGATGTTCTGGTGATCGACGACTGGGCCATGGCTCCGCTGTCCGAGCCCGAGCGTCGCGACTTCTGGGAGATCTGCGAAGACCGCTATCAAGTGCGCTCCACGATCCTCACATCGCAACTGCCAGTCTCAGGCTGGCATGAGCAGATCGGTGATCCTACGTTGGCCGACGGTATCCTCGACCGGCTTGTGCACAACGCGCACCGCATTGAGATGCGCGGCGATTCGATGCGCAAAAACCGTGAAAAGTCGAACACATAAGTGTCGATCAAGCTATCAGGATCGCGATGAATGTACAGTGAGGTATGCGGATTCCGCGAGTAGTTTCCACTATCTACCTGTGCGTCGCTCCGCTGTTGGCTGGTGATTGCCCCGACCAGGGAGCGCTGGCACTTTTTAAGCACCAGATAGCCTACGAAGGAACCGAAGAGGACCCGCCGCTGAGGGGCCTACAAGTCATTCACATGGATGTTTGGAGTCGCGGGCCTATTACGGGATTTTATATCCATGATCAACTAAGGGACAACTGGAGTCCCGGTGCCCGCCTCACTTACATATTTGGGAAAGGCGGACTGCAGGGCGGTGGCTCCTGTCAACTCGAGAAGGATTGGAGGGAGTGCATTGCGGGATTTGCAAACGGAGACGGCGCAACTGCATCAGTTACAACCTGCAAAGTTACGATAGACCTGCGCTCAGTGCCTGCGTGGAAGCCCTCTCCGAATGATCAGACAAAGAAGCGCATAGCCGACGAACTTCGCGCGGAGATCGAAGCTCATTTCGTGGGATCAGAGGTGCAGGCGATTGTTGTTCGCGATTTCAATTTGATGGACAACCAGATCACTATGGATGTGAAGTTGCCGGATGGTGACTACTTCCAAGGGTGCGGATTTTACGCAAACAGGGAACCGCACTGCGAAGGCTGGCACCTTTTCGGGCAGGCTCCGGTGTCCAGTATTCGGAAATGGATTTTCGCAAGACCCTACCGGCTAAAGTAATTTGCCAAATTTCGACTTGCAATGGCGGAGCGCTTATCGCGCTCCGGGTCACTGTGTGCTGAGGCGGGGCAAGGCCTGCCGCCTTTCCCCGCACCCCTTTGCCCGCTAGCGGCATCTTTCCTCCGCTGCGCTCCGGATAAGTTTTCCTTGACGAAGCCGAACACTTTCCCGCACAATCGAGTTGCCAGCGTCGCTACGCTCCGATGGTGTTCGGGATCATCCCGGAATGCCGTTCGGCTTCCCTTCGGAATGAGCGTTCAGCTTCGCCGGAATCCCCACGTACCAATCAGCCGTTCGCAGAATGCGTTCGCTTTAGGCGCTCGGACTGGCGTTTTCAGAACACGGACGCCGAAGCCGTCCAGTGCTGTGTCCAAACCGGAAGAGAAGATCGAGTCGCGGTCGTGGATGACGTAACGGTAACCGTGATCGAATGCCAGGAACTCGCGGAACTGCTGGGTGGTCCATTCCGCGGTTGGATGCTGGGTCACGTTGCAGTGCAGAATCCCCCGCGAGCCGATCTCCATGGCCACGAAAACGTACACGACCCGGAACGATGCGGTCACGGAGATAAGAAAATCACAGGCGACTATTGCCTGGGCGTGATTCCGA
>DASYZC010000271.1:0-14233 GCA_035949735.1 Candidatus Acidiferrales bacterium
CACAAAGACCATCAGAGCCCCTGGCAGATCATCGAGCGCCTCGCTCCACGCTCGCCTCTCGAACTCTGCTTGCTTCCTCCCGTCTTCCTGGATTATTACCTCAACAACTCAGGGGGATACGATGTGCCCAGGCAGCCCTAGAAAACCGCAGTTTGCAGTCGGACTTGGTTCAGGCCTCGGATGACACAAACGACATGCCAAAGGCCTACGGGCGGTTCTCGCTTGCAACAGGTGGTATACTCCCGCCAGCTTCTTGGGGGCGGTCTTGTCTCTGGGGTGGCGGCCTAGGCTCTTCGCGCACGGCAGCGTATCGGACGATTGGACGATGGTCCTGCCGCGCGAGAAAAATCTGGTCTTTCAGACGGTCGTTCAGAGATGGGAATGTACGTACGCAATGATGAGCGTCGCGCTCGACGACGCCCTTTCGCTGCGCGCGCGCGCTGAACTCGTCTGCGCCCGCCAGCATGTTTCTGTCGCCGCCTATCTCCTCGATAACCTTGCGCATTCCCTAATTTCATTTTGCGAGACTCTTTCTACTCGAGGGCGCGGCGCCCGGCGGCTTCCTGCTGTCGCGCCTCTGAATGCAAGATTCTTTCGCGGCAATACGGGACAGAGCGCCGCGTCGTGGAATGGAATCCTCCATCACGTGCTTTTCGGCAGCCGGCCGCGGTTTTTTCACAAATTGCGAATTCTCTCCGAAACGATCCAGCACCTCGAACGTGAGTTTCAAGACGCCGCCGGTGATATCTCCACGGGCCTTTCCGTGCAGCCCGGCGACTCCTGGAAAACTCTTGATGGCCTCCACTATGATTTCAGTACCTGCCTGCGCGAAACCGAAGTCCTTCTGAAATCTTTTCTCAAGACCGTGCCGCTCGATCAACTCCCGGGCATCTCGGCAGATCTCGATGTTCCCTCAGAGCTTCAGCCCTTCGGCATGAAACCGCGTCTCTCCGGCGCCTCAGCATAAGACCAGGAAGTGGCAGCCACGCGCAGTCGCCAAGCAGAGTCCACAGGAACCACCCCTTGCAACCCCTTCGTACGGTGCTAACCTGAGCCGGAAAGGAAACCTTTGATGTTTGGAGAGACTGGATTGGGAACGAGGAAAAGGGTCAGGGGTCGTTGGGTGAGTATTCGCTCGAAGAGCCTTGGGATCGCTTTGGTCCCTCGTTCCGCCCCTACAAGCGCGCGATTCTGCTCGAAACAACTGCCGAGTAGAACGCGATGTAACTCACTGAAAACAAAAGGTGCGTGTCACGGCTACCCGTCACGAAATCGAGGGGGCTTATTCACCGCCTTTGGGTCCCGCCCGTGACCACTGAGCGCGAAAAGCTTGAGGCGGACGTCCTGATCGTGGGCGCCGGGCCGGCGGGGCTTTCCTGCGCGCTTCACCTCTCGAACTTGATCGACCGGCACACTGCGGAGAAAAAATCGCCCGCGCTTTCGTCCGAAAATATTTATGTCCTCGAAAAGGCGCGGGAGATTGGCGGGCACCAACTTTCCGGCGCCATCATGGATCCGCGCGCGCTGAGGGAGCTAGTTCCGGATTTTGAAAAAACCGCGCCACTCGACACGCCGGTCACGGGCGACGCTGCTTACTACTTTACTGAAAGCAATTCCTACAAACTTTCCATCACTCCGCCGCCGCTGGCTAATCACGGAAACTACGTAATTTCACTCAACAGGCTCGTGAAGTGGCTTGGCGGTCTTGTCGAAAAAAAAGGTGTGAATGTCTTCACGCAATTCGCGGGCCGCGAACTGCTTTACGAAAAGGATGGAATCGCCGGTGTGCTGACCGAAGACAAGGGTGTCGACAAAAACGGCAAGCCGAAGGACAACTTCACGCCCGGCTACGAGCTTCGCGCTAAGGTCACCGTGCTGGCGGAAGGTCCACGCGGTTCGCTGACCAAGGGCCTCGTTTCTCGGTTGAAACTCGACGGCCTCAATCCCCAGGTTTACGGTCTAGGAATCAAGGAGCTGTGGGACGTGCAGCCCGGCCGCATCGATACCGGCTTCGTGGCGCATACGCTTGGCTGGCCGCTCACTTCGGATCTCTACGGCGGCGGGTGGATTTACGGCCTGCGGGACAATCGCTTGTCGCTGGGGATCCTCGTCGGGCTCGATTATCACAATTCGCTCTTCGATCCCCATGAAGCCTTCCAAAAATTCAAAACACATCCATTTGTGAAAAGAATCCTGGAAGGCGGCGCTCTTGTTCGCTATGGCGCGAAGACGGTTCCCTACGGCGGCTGGTATTCGATGCCGCGTAGCTATTTTGATGGCGGCCTGATTATCGGCGACTCGGCAAGCCTGCTGAATTCACAGCGCCTGAAGGGAATTCATACCGCGATCAAAAGCGGAATGCTGGCCGCGGAGACGATCTATGAGGCGCTTTGCGCCGGAGATACGTCAGCCGCAAAACTCTCCGCGTACCAGACCAAACTGGAACAGAGTTGGCTCAAGAAAGAGCTATGGTTCGTACGAAATTTTCATCAAGGATTCCACGACGGCTTATGGAAGGGCCTGGTCCATGCCGGTTTGCAATTCGTAAGCGGAGGCCGCGGCCTGATCGACCCGATGCGCGCCCAGCCGGGCTACACGGAATACACAAAGCTCCATCGCGATGCCTCTCTCGTGGACCAATCGGCGCGATTCAAAGGCGATGGCAAACTCACCTTTGACCGTCTCACGGATGTTTATCACTCCGGAACGCGCCACGACGAGAATCAGCCCTGCCACTTGATCGTTCTCGATCCCAGCATTTGCAGCGACCGCTGCGTGCGCGAATTCGGCAATCCGTGCCAATATTTTTGTCCCGCTGCGGTTTACGAGATGGTGATGCAGCAGGGCGCGCCAAAATTGAAGATTAATGCCGCGAACTGCGTCCACTGCAAGACCTGCGACATTGCCGACCCGTACCAAATTATCGAATGGGTTCCACCGGAAGGAGGGGGCGGACCGAATTACGAGGGGATGTAGATGTGCGAGGCTTTGCTACTCGGCTTTGGCCTCCATATCGCCTCCGCCGAATAGTTTTCGAATCGAGGCCCAAAAGCCGCGCTTCTTTCCGGCGGGTTTCGCGCTTGGTTTTTTGGCCGACACTTGCGCGTTTTCTCCGAGCGCATGCTGCAAACTGGTCGCGAATTCTGGCGCAGCCACATGGCCGGAGAACTCCCAATCCGGCGACACTTGCGCCTCGCGGATCAGCAGCGCCATCGGCGGCCCTGGGTCAGGCGGTGGAGCGGGCTCGCTCGCCGAAAAAACCAGTGGCGGCAGGACCACGGTGTAGATCGGCATCGAGGCGGGCGGAGCTGAGGGAACTTCATCGGCTACCGGCCGCTCGATGGGATGCTCTTTATTGGCGTGAGCCAGCACGCTGTATTCGATATCGGGCTCGGCTGCCGGTTTCATTTCAGCTGGCGGTTCGGCCGGCCGCGATGTCGCGGCCGGCGCGGTAACCGGTAGAAGGGGAATGGCGACCGCTGTTTCAGGAATCGGTTCCGGCGGAGGCGCAACGGGCCGCGGCTCGTCGGCGAAGCACTGGCAGCTTCCCGGCTTCCCTGCGACGGGAACGAGTCTTCCGGCAGTCAGGAAGAATTCGCCCGACTGCGGCACGATCAACTTTTCGTCGGAAAACTGATTGGCGAGCTGGATCGCGCCGCTAGTTGCAAGCACGCAGAGCGAATCATCGAGATTCAGCCCCACCGTCACGTCGCGCGAACCCCCGCTGATATCGAGCGGCGTGCCAATGATCGTGGGAGTAAAAACGCGCAGCGCTATTTTCGAAGGCAGACTCACGCGCACGCGTCCGAAATTGAGCGCCAGCGTTATAGCGTCGCCCGAAAGGAGCACAGTGAACTTAGCGGGACCGCATATGTCGACTTTGCCGCCGGCAAAAAGCGTCATTCGCGCTTTTGCCGAGTGCACGGTGACGACACTTCCGTTCAGGACGTAGATGCCAGGCGCCGAGCGGGCCGTGCCGTTATTCGCGGCGGTTCCGCTTTCCACGGAAATGTCCTGGCCTTGCACGCGGCCCACAGCGTCGGGCGGCGCATCCTGGGCACTGGCAACCGCCAGACTGAGCGAAAGAAGGGCGAGAGCAAGAATCACCAAGGACACGCGCATAGGCGCGGAGGACGTCGCGCGGCTGGGCGCGAATTGAAACGGGAGACTCACGGAGACCGCTATACTATACCGCAATGCACGACGTCTCGAACTCGGGCGCGTTACCAAAGGGCCACAGTCCTGTCCCGGAGGCACGCGTTCCCATGCCGCAGCTTTCACTCTGGCGGAGGATGCAGATTCCGGTGTTCGCGTGGGCGGCGTACTGGGTGATCCGCCTGCTTGGTCCAACACTGCGCTTTCAGATCGTCGGCGTCCACAATGCCGTCCAAATTCGCGATGCCGGTGAGCCGGGAATTGGCGCTTTCTGGCATCGCTGCATTTTGCCGGCGGCGTGGATTTGGCGAAATCGCGGCATCGTGGTGCTCAACACGGTCAACTTTGACGGCCAGTGGACGCGGCGCGTGATCGAGCGGCTCGGATTCGGGACGGCGCAGGGAAGTTCGTCGCGCGGCGCGATTGAAGGTCTGACGGCGATGGCCCGAAGCCTTGAGGCAGGACACCACGTCGGATTCACCATCGACGGCCCTCGCGGCCCGCGCTACGTTGCGAAGCCGGGCCCGGTGATTCTCGCGCGCCGAACCGGACGGCCAATCTCCGTATTCCATATTGCTCTGAAAAGCGCGCATACCTTCCGGAAGTCGTGGGACCTTTTTCAGCTTCCCTACCCATTCACGGACGCGGTGATGTTTGTCGCACCGCCGATCCGGGTTCCCGCCGACGCCGACAGCGATATGATGAAACAGAAGCAGGCGGAAATGCAGGCGGCCCTGGAACGAGTGCGCGATCTTGCCGAATCGTGGTTTGGACTTACAAATGAAGAGCGCGACAGGCTTTGGGAAGAGTGGAGCGAATACTACAGGCCCGTGCCGCAAGACGCGCCGTTTTCGCAGAACCAAAAACCCTCAGCGAATTAGGCAGGTGTGATCGCAGAATCTCATAGGGCCAGCTTCTGATCTGAGCCAAGCCGACGAACCTCGCCCGCTCTTTTGCCTTTGTTGCGCCGATCCACCTTCATCAGACGGGCGCCCTTGCGGTTATAGTTCGTCGCGCGATCGATCGCGCTCACGGGAGGTCGCCGGGGAATCGCAGCGGGTTTCGAAGTGCCGAATGAAGCGTCCGCGGTTTTCAGGGAAGCGCATTTCTTTCGCCTGTACCGCGGGACAGTAGCATTTTCCCGCGGTTTTTTCTAAGCTAGTTTGAATGGTGCAGAGAGTCCGACCTTTCGTTTGCGAGCAGTGTGGTAGCGAAAAAACGAATTGGACGGAACCGTGTCCACATGCGATGGAAGTTTGGAAGGATGGATATAACCGTGCGCTGCGGGAGCGCCCGCGTCCTCGGTTGACGTCTGAGGACGTTCATCGGGCAATAAGCGAATTATCGTCCTCTTGGAAGAACTTTTACCACCTCGCTGCCGATGCACTTAATCGCATTCTCGACGAGAAAGAAAAAAGACCGTAACCCGCCTTTTCCGATTCCGCCGTCCGCATAGGACAGTATGGAACTGAATGGCGCATCACGTACCTTCGCGCCGTCCCGGTACAATCGGATGTTGCTCGCAGACGTGCTCTTCAAAGGCCTTCTGAAGAGAGGCTGTGCCCTTCTGTTTCTTGTCAGTCGCATAGACCCAGGCACACCGATTGCAACCCACGGCTTTATGCGACTCTTTCCAGACCATCGCCCTTTTGTGAGTCTGTGGCATTTCGAAAGCGCAGATTATCAACCGGAGCAGACGTGCTCTCTATACAATAAATCGTGTATAGAAAATCCAGTAGCCAGAACTACTAGGACGAACTGATATTCGCCGGTTCATCGGATCGGGTTGCTACGGTGGATTTGGCTACAAGCAAGGTCAGTGCGTCATGGCATAGACGAGGTAGTTGATGCCGATGCGGAAACCGAGATCGGAAAAGCGCTCAGGATATTCCGGGCGATTCGACCATTCCCATGAATCTCCGATATCGGAATTGAAGGAGATGGCGACCATGATGCGTCCTTTGTCATCGCGGATTGCGCGCCAGTGCGCTCCCTTTCCATCGTCAGGTCCCTGCGGATAATCCGGAATTTTGTAGCCAACTCCCAAATGTTCGGCGCCGGGGATCTGATAGCGCTCGTCGAGATCGAATAAGGTGTGGAATATCGGATCGTTATTCGGAATATCGACGATCGGACGATCTGGAAAAACCATCCGGATGCGTTTCAAAAACATCTCCCACTCGTAAGCGCCGTGAAAATCATCGGCCATGAAGAAGCCTCCGCGCAACAGATAGTCCCGCAGGACATCGGCCTGATGTTGAGTGATTCCCCACTCGCCCACTTGCACGGCGTAGAGCCAGGGCCAATTGTAGACTTCGTTCCCATCGTCGAGATTCACGTCCTGCTCCACTGATCGCGCATCGACGCGCGTGAGGCGCCGGACCGCAGCGGCAAAATCGCGATCCGCCGGCGGACCATCTTGTGTCCAGAGGGACATGCCTTGGCGCCAATCGCCATCGAAACGCCCGCGGTAACCATCATTGGGGCCGGGTGGATACATAAGACGAGCGAAAGCCCATTCGCCGGGTCGCTGCCAATCCGACGGGAGGGGCGTGGAGTCGCCGTATTCGACAGAGGGGTATTGCCGGAACGGGCGTTGAGCAAACAGCGCACCGACAAGGCCAAGGATGCAGCAAACCGGCAGAAGAACTTTCATCGGGCCTCGATGGAAGTCTTTCATGGCAGCTTCCCATCTCCCTCGCCGGCGGCGCTCGCGTTTAGTCTACGATTCTATCGCGATAATCCGTAGGTAGGTTTCAAGTAGACGCAGACTCAAGTGGTATTCCTTCCGGAAGCGGGCCATTTTTTTAGCTTTTCGAGGAGAAGGATGACTTGACGTTCAGTGTCTTCGAGGGAACGCGAGCAATCGATCACCTCATCGGCGAGGTTACGCTTTTGGTCGAGGGGCATCTGCGCGGCGATGCGAAGCTCCGCGTCTCGCTGCGAGAATCCGCGTTCCTTCAAACGTTCGAGCTGCTGCTCCGGACGGCACCAGCAGACGATCACGCAATCGAGATCCCGCTGCGCCCCAGCCTCCAGAATTAGAGCCGCTTCCTCGAACGCCATCTCCGGACCGCCCGGGCGGTCGAGCGCGTCAAACCATTTCACCACAACGTCGTGAATGCGCGGGTGAAGAATCCGGTTCAGGCGTTCGCGTTTTTCGGAATCGGAAAAAACAATCGCGCCGAGTTTCTTGCGGTCAACGGCGCCACCGGTAGAGAGGATTTCCGTCCCGAATTCTCGCAGAACTTCTCTGTAAGAGTCTTGTCCCGGCTCAAGCAACTCGCGTGCGAGCGCATCAGCATCGAGAACTTGATAGTCGCGGTCGCGGAGGAGTCCCGCCACCGTTGATTTGCCCGATGCGATTCCGCCGGTGAGCCCAACGCGGATCATCGGCTATGCGAGGACACGGCTGCTGGAACGCGCGAGCCAGAGCCGCGCCGCATGCGAGCGGCTTTCACGGTGTTGCTCATCAGCATGGCGATGGTGAGCGGACCGACGCCTCCTGGCACGGGTGTGTAGGCTCCCGCAACTTCGACGACTTCCGGATGAACGTCACCCGCGAGGATGGAGCCTTTCGCGCGAAACGATTCCAGTTTTGCCGGAAATTTCGCAAAGATTCGCTCAGCTTCTGCCGCATCCTTCACCATGATTTGGCCCACGTCAATCACGGTCGCGCCGGGACGCACGAAATCCGGCGTGACCATCGCCGCCTTTCCGATGGCCGCCACAATGATATCGGCGCGGCGCGCGATTCCGGGCAGGTCCTTGCTCTTGGAATGGCAAATCGTGACGGTCGCATTGGCGTGGAGCAGCAGCAGAGCCATCGGCTTCCCCACAATGTCGCTGCGCCCGATCACAACGGCGTTTGCACCTTCGATCGAAATATCGCTGCGGCGGAGAATTTCCATCACGCCCGCCGGCGTGCAGGCCACCAAAGCCGGGCGGTTAGCGACTAAATTGCCGACGTTAACGGGATGAAAGCCGTCCACGTCCTTCGCGGGGATAACGGCGTCGAGAATCTTCTTGGAGTCGATCTGCTTGGGCAGCGGCATCTGCACTAGAATTCCATCGACGTCATCCCGATGATTCAATTCATCGACCAGAGCGAGCAATTCTTGGGTAGTAATCGAAGCGGGCGGCGTGAGATAGAAACTGGCCAGACCCAGCTTTTCGCATGCGGCGACCTTGCTATTCACGTAAAGCTTCGATGCGGGATCGTCGCCCACACGCACAGCGGCCAGCCCCGGCCGGATTCCCTCCGCTGCCAGCGTGGCGATTTCCGCCTGCAACTCCGCATAGATTTGATCTCGAATCGCGTTGCCGTTCAGAATCTTCGCCGCCAAGGAGATTCTCCCATTATGAGTTTTGAACCAAACCGAATTTGACATAATAGCAAAAAGAGCTTGAGGAGGGATTCGGTGATATTCGGAGAAGGGTCGGAGCGGAAGCAACTCGAGCGGGCGATGCGCGAGGCCGGGCGCCTGCCACCCGGGCAATCAGCTACGCTGAAGTGGCCGGTTCTTCATGCCGGCACAGTGCCGCACTTTGACCCGCAGAAGTGGGATTTTCAGATCACCGGGCTCGTTGAAGAGCCGGTTCGAATCACTTGGGACGCGTTCACCCGGCTGCCCATGAAAGAAGTGACGGCCGACATGCACTGCGTGACTCGATGGAGCCGGTTCGATGTGCGCTGGGAAGGCGTGCCGTTTACTGAAGTGAAGAAACTGGCGGTGGTGAATCCTGAGGCAAAATACGTGATGGTACTCGCGGAACAGGACTACACATCGAATGTGCCGCTCGAGGATTTGATGCGGCCGACAAGCCTCTTCGCGCTGAAGCACAATGGCGAGCCGCTGCCCGCAGAGCACGGCTATCCGGTGAGGCTGGTGGTTCCGCATCTGTATGCTTGGAAAAGCGTGAAGTGGGTGCGCGGCATTCGATTCATGGAAGAGGATACGCCGGGCTTCTGGGAAGAAAATGGCTACAACATGTACGGCGATCCTTTTAAGGAGCAGAGATACAGCGGCTAGAGCTGTTCGCGCGCGGCCTTGCAGCGGGGTTTACAAATTTGCACTTTCCTTGCAGCGAGCTAGCAGGTTGCCCCTCTCCCCAAAATTTCCTCTTGTGTGCGGTACGTACATCGACGATATAGTTTTCCGTTCTTTTCATCGATAGAGGGAGAAATATGACCAAGCTTTCGGCACTCGTTGCTTCTTTTCTTTTTGTCATCGCGGCGCCCGCACTCGCGCAGGTCCAAAACTATAAGCCTGTGACGCAAGAGATGCTCCTGAATCCGAGTCCGAACGACTGGCTAATGTACAGCCGCACTTACGACGCCTGGCGCGACAGCCCTCTGAAGCAAATTAACAAGAAAAACGTCAATCAGCTTCGCATGGCTTGGGTGCGCGGTCTTGGCGAAGGCGTCACCGAAACGATTCCAATCGTGCATGACGGCGTGATGTACGTGATCGCGCCGGGGGGATTCGTCGACGCCCTCGACGCCACGAACGGCGATCTGATCTGGGAGTACAAGCGCCCATTCAAGAATCCGCAGACCGGCTCGGTGGAAAGAACCAAGGCCCTGGCGATCTACGAGGACATGGTTTATTTCACGGCGGCCGATGGCTATGTGGTGGCGCTTGATGCGCGCACCGGGAAAGTTCGCTGGGAAACCTTCAAGACGGATACGCAAAATACGTCGGGCGCTTTGGTAGTGGATGGCAAAGTGATCTCTGGAGGAACCTGCGGCAAAGGCAGCGAAAGTTGCTTTATCGAAGCCGATAACGCCGAGACCGGTGAAAAGGTTTGGAGGTTCTACACCGTTGCTCAGCCTGGTGATCCGGGCTACGCGTCTTGGAACGGCGACAATTCGCAGTCACTGGCATCCACATGGGGGTTGCCGGGAAGTTTCGATCCGGTTCGCAACGTCCTGTATTGGGGCGTCGCGAATCCGATGCCGGACCAGCGCATGGCCCGCCACAACGGCAACCCGGACGGAACTGGCCGCTCGTCTCCTGCCGATTTGTACAGCAATTGCACGCTCGCGCTCGATCCTGCCACGGGCAAATTGATCTGGTATTACCAGCATTTGCCGGGCGACGATTGGGACACGGATCACACGCACGAGCGCACACTGGCGCGCGTGGCGTTCAATCCCAATCCGAAATTTGTGAAGTGGATCAATCCGGACGTTCCGCGCGGCTCGATGCACGATATCGCTGCGATGGTTTCCGAGGGCGGCGACCTATTCGTTCTGGATCGGGACGACGGCAAATTTTTGTGGGCCACTCCTTTTCCGTATGACGATCCGCGCACTCTGCTCGCCGATATCAACGTTCACACGGGACAAACCACTCTGAATTGGGATCAAGTGATCAAGAAGCCGGGCGATCACAAGGTCCTTTGCTACTGGAACACGCGTAGTTACTGGCCCACGGCTTATCACGAAGCCACGCAAACGCTCTTCGTGCCATACATCGATAATTGCCGCGATCTCCAAACGCCCGGCCCAGGCATTCGCGGCAGCTGGTCGGTCATCCCGCGCCCCGGCATCGATCCCAACGCGCTCACGGGTCTCGCGAAAATCAATTTGTCTACCGGCGAAACGGTCCACTTCGACGTAGGCCGCGCGCCAAGCAGTGGCGCCATGTTGACCACCGCCGGCGGCTTAGTCTTCCACGGAGACATGTCGCGGAGATTTCGCGCCTTCGATGTGGATACGGGCAAAAAGTTGTGGGAAACAATTCTCGGCGGGAATATTTCCGTAAGCACCATCACTTACGCGGTGAATGGCAAGCAGTACGTTTGCGTGATGACCGGTTTCAATCTGAAAGTGCCGGAGCTGAGCAAGGAAGTACCGAACATGCGCACTCCGACGTACGGTAATGCAATCTACGCGTTTGCTCTGCCCTGATGCTCTCGGCAGGCGCAAATGAAAGTTGTAATATGTAACCTTTATGACGAACGAGCGGTCTATTACCCAGGACCCCGGAAGCGAGGATAAACCGTGAAGATCAATAGGCGCAAAATCCTGTCTTTGCTCGGAATTTCTCCCGCCGTTTTGGCAGCATCAAGCCCCGCCATCGGCGAACCAAAGCATTCGCCCAAAAATCCCGTCCTCAAGGACGCGAAATTGGAAGTCGTAAATCCCAAAGGCTTACCGCCCCCGATTCAGCTCATTCCCATGGCGCCCCGCCTTTCGAGCCTTGACGGTAAGACGATTTTCTTAGTGTCTGACGGCTTCGCCGGTGCCGATCGCTTCCTGAACCAGATCGCCATCTGGTTCCAGAAGAATATGCCCAGCGTGAAGACGGTGTACCGCCTGAAAGCTGGGTCGTATTTCGATGATGACCCCAAGCTAACGGCGGAAATGAAAGCCAACGGCAACGCCATGATCATGGCCTACGGCCATTGAAGCACCTGCACACCAGCGACCGTCGGTCACTGTGCACAAGTTGAGAAGATGGGGCTCCCCACCGCCCCCCTGGTTACGATCGCCTTCAAGGATCTCGCCAAGACCAACGCCGCGAACCGCGGCATGCCCGGCGAGCGCATCTGCTTCTTGCCTCATCCGATGACCAATAAGACGGATGCGGAGATGTACGCCGTTCTCGAAGGCAACGATCCCGTCACCGGCAAGCCGCTCATGCCGGAAATCATAGACGCGCTCACCAAGCCGCTCACGGCCGAAGAGCAAAAGAGCGGCACGGTGCGCCCGGACATCGGCCCGGCTACCTACGTGGACACGCCGGAGAATCTCCAGCGGATCTACCTCGATAACAACATGACCGACTTCATGCCCATCATCCTTCCCACCGAAGAAAAGGTGCAAGCGATGCTCAAGGGCACGAGCCACAAGCCTGACGAGGTTATCGGCACGTTGAGCGCCGCCCGCGGAGCTCAACCGTCGTGGTCCTTCACGGTCAGGCACGTGGCCATCAATGCCGTCATGGCCGGCGCACGCCCGGAGTACCTGCCCGTCATTTTGGCCATCGCCTCAACCGGACAGCCCGCGCTGTTCAGTTCCACGTCCTCATTCTCCCGCATGCTGCTGCTGAATGGCCCCATCTCCGACCAGATCAAGATGAACTACGGCATCGGCGCGATGGGTCCGTTCGCGGAGCCCAATGCTGTGATTGGCCGCGCATGGACGATCCTTTCGAAAAACCTCGGCGGCTGCGGCATGCCCGGACTCAGTTACCTGGGCAGCCTGGGAACCAACTTCAACTACAACAACATCTGCATCGCAGAAACGGAAAACAAGCTTCCGGACGGCTGGAAGCCGTTCCACGTGCAGAAAGGCTTCAAGCCGAACGACAGCGTGGTCAGCATCTTCAGCGGCTGGAGCCTGAACAACGTCGCCTGGTTCCCCGCCATGCCCTACCACGAACTGATCAAGAACTGGCTGACGCATTTTTTCTCGTTCGGCACCAGTGCCGCCACGCTGCTGCTCGATCCAACCATCGCTCGCGAGGCGAAGGAAAAGGGATACAACTCGAAGGAAGAGTTAAGCGACTACTGGTCGAAGGAATCGAAGACGCCGGCGTGGCTCTACTGGGACACGCATCGCAAGGAACTGGAGCAGGCGAAAGCGGGCGTCGAGCCCTACGCCTCGTATCTGAAGATGGGCGATGGCGAGATTCCATTCCAGCGCTTCTACCGCCGGGGCCGTCCGGGCGGGCCGCCCATTCCCAACCCGAAATCTTCGATTGAGATCATCGTGCTCGGAGGCGAGACCAACACCTACTGGGCTGGCGGGGATTTCAGCCACGTCACCAGCGTTTCTATCGACAAATGGGTGTGAGGAGCGAGTAACCATTCACTGCGCTGCGTGGGAGGATCGCCTTACAAACCCTTCCACGCCGCGTAGGCTGCGCCTTTCAACGGGCACTCCTCGTCCAGAATCACGTGAATGGGAACTTGTTCGAGGAAATACGCCATTTTTTCCTTGTGCTTGAAGCCCGCGACAAATTTTCCTTCCTTTAGCTTCGGCAATATTTTCACCGCAATGCCGCCGGCGACGTAAATTCCACCGCGCGCCACGCTTCGCACCGCCAGGTTTCCCGCTTCGCATCCGTAAATTTCCACCCACAAATCCAGCGTCGCGATGCACACGGGACACTGTCCCGCCAGGGCCTGTTGGGTGATCTCCCGGGCGGGATCGGCTGAGGGATCATCAAAACTCGGATGCCGCGCAGACGGGCTGAGGAATTCGTGGATGGTCCGAAATCCCCTGCCGGAGAGTACCATCTCGGCGCTCGCAAACTCATTGCGAGCCTTGATGAATTTCCAGAGCTCGGCGTGTTGATCGGTATGAGGAGCAAAATCGGCGTGGCCTGCCTCGGTGGCCATAGGCAAGTGCTTGGTGCCGTCCCAGAAAAGAACGGCCTCTCCCAATCCCGTCCCCGCGGCGATCACCGCGCGATGCGCTTGCTGAGCCGGCACGCCGGCGTAAATCCTCTCGAGGTTGATCGGCTGCATCATGCTAACGCCGTGAGCCGTCGCCTCAAGATCGTTCAGTAGGCGAACACGATCTAGTCCCAACTCCTTCGCGAGGGTTGCGCCATCGATGATCCACGGCAAGTTTCCGGTGTGGACGCGATTGTCCACCACGGGCCCGGCAATTCCAAACGACGCGGCCGTGATCTTCGCCTTGGTGCCGCAGACGAAGTCCTTGACGATCTCATCGAGGCCTGTGTGCTCGTGGCTGATGTATCGCTTGTCGGTCACTTTGACGAGCGCGCCCTGCGGCGCGTCAAATAGGCCGAGATTTGTCTTCGTCCCGCCTATATCACCGGCAAGAATCATCCTCGCTCCCGCAAATGCCGAAACTCCGATTGATAGGATGGTCTAGACACGATCGGCGTCATAGTTCGCACCAGCGCTGTCCCTCGGTGGCGACAAGGTCATCCGCTTCTTTCGGCCCGGGGCTTCCCGCCGCATAGTTGGGAAACGACGGCGGGGGCGAGTTCTTCCACGCCTCGAGAATCGGGTCAACTAAAGCCCACGCGGCCTCGACGCTATCGGCGCGATCAAAAAGCGTGGCGTCGCCGCGAATACAATCGTTGATCAGGGT
>DASYZC010000272.1:0-4549 GCA_035949735.1 Candidatus Acidiferrales bacterium
AAGCAACCCAATTCGAAACCCTTAGGCAGGGGCTGTCTCTTCCAGTAGTCGCAATCCGGCAGAACATGGTCTGCGCCGACTGGATAAGGTTGCGTCGATGCAGTCTTCTGGAATGCATCCTGTTGCACGCGCCGCTCCTCAATCTTGCCGAGAGGCTTTCCCGTCACGCGATCGACCATGAAGAGATAGCCGTCGGTGCGCATGGCTGCGACCGCCTTGTGGGTTTCCCCGTTGACTTGTGCATCAAACAGCACCGGCGCTTCGGCAACGTCGGCTTCCCAGATATCATGGTGAACTATCTGATAGTGCCAGCGAAGCTTTCCGGTCTTGCTCTCAAGCGCGACCACGCAATCGGTATAGAGGTTGTCGCCCGGCCGGTTTTCACCACCATATTGCGGAACGGCATTTCCCGTGGCATAGAACAGAAGGCCGAGCTCCGGATCGTAGGTACCGACCAGCCAAACAGCGCCGCCGCCGTGCTTCCACGCGTTGTTATTCTTCGGCCAAGTGTTCGATCCCGGTTCGCCCGGCGACGGAACTACAAAGAAGCGCCACACTTCATGCCCAGTCTTTGCATCGACGGCGATAATCTGGCCTCGGTAGCCGTAGTCCGCATTCGTGCCGATGGAAACGAGGCCATTAGCGTAAAGGGGCGCACCCGAAGGCGCACCGGTAGGCTCGCCAGAGGGCGCCGCAAGGCTCGTTTTCCACACAAGCTCGCCCGTCTCTTCGCGAAGCGCGATCAGATTCGAGTCTGAAAGGCCGACAAACACCAGCCCTTCGCCAACAGCTACACCTTCTCGCGCCGGCGAGCCGGGGGGGCCAAATAAGCCTCCTTCGCCGGGAGCCGCGCGATATTTCCACGCGATTTGTCCAGTGCTGATATTGACTGCGTAGACGAACGGCGGCGCTGTCAGAAACATCAGTCCTTTATCAATCACGGGCGATACACGAGAGCTTGGAGGTGGTGCGATTTTTTCCGACACCCACGCCGCGCCCAGTTTCGTCGCGTTCTGGGCGTTGATCTGCGAGAGCGGCGAATAACGTGTGTTGCCTGAATCGCCGTCCACCGTGGACCATTGGCCGGCAGCCAAAGCCGGAGCCACGATCAGTGCGAGTACGAATGCGAATGCCACCGTTCTTTTCATATGGATTCCCCTCTGCCTTGGCCGTCCGGGAAATGTGCGCCGCGACGGCCTCTGGATTGCAGCGCGAGTGTAACGCACCTTCCGGCAGTATTCACCAAGTTCGCTATTACTGAAGGCGAGATTTCGAGAGGAAAAAGTGTGCGGGACACCTCAGCAAACCATTTAAGATTTTTCAGCTTCTTTGTTAGAGTTTGAGAACCGCTTGGCGTCTGCCCCTCACATTCGAAAGCCAGCTACGCCGGGCGGACGGAATTCCGGCGAGAGGACTGGTTTGAGAATTTCGCGTGTCCGAAATCCGATGTGGCTTTTCGCATGGGTATTATCCCTCGCGTTTTTTTGCGGCGCTTTCATCGGAGCGAGATCGCCCGAGGCGCAGGAGGCGGCGGCTTCTCAGCGGATTTCGGGCATCAGCGTGCAAGCGAACCCGCAAATTTTCGCCACCATGTGCGCGCTCGATGCAGCCGGACTTGACGCGGACGAAAGCACGCTCTCTGAAATGCCCGCCAGGCTTGCATTGCGCGGCGATCTGCTGAAGATGCAGGGAACCGCGACCGAGGCCCTGCGGCAATTCTACAAAGACCATGCGCTGGAAAGTCCGACAGAAACGCTCTCCCGCTACATAACCTTCGCTCTGATTGCGGGCCCTCCTCCAGCATTCGAAATGCCGGGCGACCCCGAGCAGCTTCCGCCGGACGTCCTAACGATTGATGGATTCCAGAAAGTGCTGGCGGATTTTTATCAGGAAGCGCATCTGGATATCCGCTGGGCGAAGATCGAACCGGAGTACGAGCCTGCCGTGGAGCGCTACCGGGCGTCGCTGCGCCGGATCGTAACGGTGTCGGATGCCTACCTTCGGGAAATTTCCAAGATGGATGGGCGCAGCTTTACGGTGTACGTCGAGCCCCTGGTCGGCGCGCGCACGAATTTCCGGAACTTCGGCGACCGCTACGCCATCGTCGTGGGAGGAAATGCCGACGCGCGGGCCAACGCCATTCAGCACGCGTACTTACATTTCATGCTGGACCGGCTCGTGCTTCGCCATCGAAATTTGCTGGATAAGAAGAACTCCTTGCTCAGTGTCGCGGCCGGTGCTCCCAGGCTTCCGATGGAATATCGAGACGATTTCGTGGCGTTTACCGACGAGTGCCTTATCAAGGCGGTGGAACTGCGTTTGCGCCGCCTCACCGGTGGTCCGCTTGAAGCGGCGCTTCAGGATGCGGACCGGTCCGGATACATTTTGGTGCGCCCGTTGGTTGCGGGACTGCAGAAATTCGAGAAGGCCGAACCTGCAATGTCGTACTATTTCCCAGATTTGATCGCAGGCATCGACTTCGATGCGGAACACAAACGCGCCCAAGGCATCAAGTTCGCGGCCGTCCAGCCGAACGGGGAAGCCGACGAAGTTCACGGCTCGGGAAACGGCCACGCTTCCGAACTGGAGCGATGGCTGGCCGAGGGCAATCGCGAGATTGCCAACAAGGATGCCGCAGCCGCGACAGCAACATTTGAAGCGGCTCTGGCAAAATATCCGGACGATCCGCGCGTGGAGTACGGCCTGGCGATTGCGTCGGTGATTTCCGGAGATGGCGACCGCGCCAAGGAACTTTTCGAGAAAGTGGTATCGACTCCGGCTTCGACTGGGCAGGGCGCGAAGGAATCGGCACCATCCGATCCCTCGGCGATCGCCTGGTCGCACGTATATCTTGGGCGCATACACGATCTGGGAGACGAACGCGACCTGGCGTTAGATGAATATCGCGCGGCGCTGGCTGTGAATGGAGCGCCGGAGGCCGCACGCGTGGCCGCGCAGAACGGCATCGACGCGGCTTACAAGCCGCCGCCTGGAATGGGCAAGAACACGGAACCAGAATAGTGACTTTGGCGTCGCATGGAAATCCGAAGTCATTTGCCGAAAGAGGGAGGAGTCAATCGCCATGAAACTTTCACTCATGAGATTTGCAATCAGGAGCATGGCGGTTGCGCTCGTCTGCCTCCCAGTGGCGGCACCTTCTCACGCTCAGATGACCAGCGGCGGCCAACAGGCGCGCCCGGTGACGTCTGGAACAGACTCGATGCAGACCGAGTTGCACATGCTGACCGACGTGCAAAGGCAAGGGATTGACCGGAGAGAGGAAAACGCCTACAAGGCTTTTTACAACCAGAAAGATGAACTGGACAAGAAAATTCAGCTCGGCCAGGCGTTCCTTCAAAAGTACCCGAAGAGCCCGCTTGCGGAAGCGGTGGACGCCGGATTGGTGAACGCGTACGTTGCCAAGCAGGATTGGAAGGACGTCTACGCCTCGGCGGATAGTGCTTTGGCTTTGAAGCCGGACGATGTGGATGTGCTCACCACCGTCGGGTGGGTGATCCCGCACGTTTACCAACCCACTGATCCCGACGCATCCGCCGAACTGGATAAAGCAGAAACGTACGCGAAACACGCCATAGAAGTGATGGCTACCATGCCGAAGCCTTCGCACTTATCCGACGCGCAGTTTGCGACGGCCAAAGCGCAAAAGTCGGCGCAGGCGCACAGCGCCCTGGGTCTTGTCTACTATCGGCGGGAGGATTTCGCGAATTCCGCGAAAGAGCTCGAACAAGCCATGCAGGGAGACCCCAATCCCGACACAACCGATTTGTATGTTTTCGGCATGGATTTGCAAAATCTGAAACGTTACGGGGAGGCGGCAGACGCGTTCAATCGATGCGCCCAGGTTACGGGCGCCTTGGAAGATGCCTGTAAGCAGAATGCGGATGTAGCCAAGAGGCAGTCCGCGCAATCAAAATGAGAGTGTGACATTCACCATCCAGGAGCAGAGGATAAGCCACATGAAATTTCAATCCACAAACATGAAAACTAAATTGCTGATGGCAGGTCTGGTGGTCAGCCTTGCGTTCGGCGCCCAATGCATGGCACAGGACAACAATGGGCCGGAGACTAGAGAGGAAAACCGGCAGATCGATCAAAGCAACCACCAGCAAGCGCTACACGAGGGGAGCCAGCAGGAATCTAAAGCCGCTCCTAAAATCGATCCCAAAGAGGAAGCGGCTTATAAAGCGTTTTACGATGCCAATCCCCAGGACCCGGACAAGAAGATCGAGCTTGGGAAGGACTTTCTTCAAAAATATCCCATGAGCCGGTACGCCGAGTCCGTGGATGCCGGCCTGGTGCAGGCGTATTACCTCAAACAGGACTGGAAGGACTTTTACGCCACCGCCGATCAAGCGCTGGCCTTGAGTCCAGACGATGCCGGCGTGCTGACTGTGGTCGGTTGGGTGATTCCCCACGTCTACAACCCGAACGATCCGGACGCGGCCAAGAGTTTAGACAAAGCCGAACAATACGAGAAACATGCCATGCAGGTGATCGCGGCAATGCCCAAGCCCGCCACAATGACCGA
>DASYZC010000273.1:0-8265 GCA_035949735.1 Candidatus Acidiferrales bacterium
GAGAGGGCAGGGTCTGAGCGAGACGCAGTTGCGGGATCTGGGGCAGTTTGCCGTGCGCAATCAACTGGCCACGGTACCGGGTGCCTCGGTGCCTCCGCCATTCGGCGGCAAATACCGACAGATCATGGTGTATGTGGACCCTGCAAAGCTCCTAGCCTACGGCCTAAGCCCGATGGACGTCGTCCGCACCGTGGATGATGCCAACTTGATCCTGCCTGCGGGAGACGTAAAAGTCGGCCCTTATGACTACGCGATCTACACGAACAGCCAGTATAGCGACGTGGACGATATCAACAGCCTCCCGCTGAAGACGGTCGGTGAATCGAGTATCGCCGTGGGAGACGTGGGCCACGCGGTGGACGGCCAGCAAATTCAGACGAATGTGGTTCGCGTGGACGGGCAGCAATCCGTTTATCTTCCGGTTCTTAAGCAGGGCGGCGATACAAATACGATCCAGGTCGTGAATGGTATCAGGCAAGAAGTAGCCAAATTGACGGGCATTCCGGAGACTCTGGTGGCGAATGTCGTCTTTGACCAGTCTCAGTTCGTAAAGGAAGCGATTGATACCCTGGGCCACGAGGGCGGTATCGGCCTTCTTCTCACGGCGCTGATGGTACTGATTTTCTTGGGTAGTCTGCGGGCTACCGTCGCGGTCTTTCTCTCCGTCCCTCTCTCGGCGATAGTCACACTAATCATCCTTTACGCCGCAGGAAGCTCGATCAACTCCATGATCCTTGCGGGACTGGCACTGGTGTTTTCGCGCCTGATTGATAATGCCGTAATCGTGCTGGAAAATATTTTTCGGCACCTCGAACTGGGCGAGTCTCCCGAGGTAGCGGCGAACAACGGCGGCAAGGAAGTATCGCTGGCGGTTCTGGCGGCTACGTTGACGAGCGCCGTCGTCTTTTTTCCCGTGACCTTCCTTTATGGAGTCAGCCGGTTTCTTTTTTCGGCTCTCGCACTGGCCGTGGTGCTCGCGCTATTTGCGTCTTACATCGTCGCGATGACAGTTGTTCCGCTCTTCTGCGCCCGCTTCATCAAAGGTCCGGCGCATCACGGGTCGGAACCAGGCGCTTCCACGGCGGCTCCGCTTCATGCAGCCAGGTGGGGAGATCGCTTTAACGAACGATTCGGGCAAGGCTTCCATCGGTTCCTTCAGTTCTATGAACGCTGCGTGCATCAAGCGCTGAAGCGTCCCAAGATCGTTGTCGTCGGAACTCTTGCCCTCTTCCTCTTGAGCCTCGGCATATTTCCTTTCCTCGGCCTCGCATTCTTCCCGCGCACTGACGCCGGTCAATTCGTAATCAACCTCAAGGCCGCGTCGGGAACACGCATTGAAATCATGAACCGGGAAATCGCCGGGGCCGAAAACGTGATCAGGCAAACTGTATCACCGCACGATCTCAAGCTGATCGTCTCAAACATCGGCGTGATTCCCGGGTTCTCTTCGATCTACACCTCGAATTCCGGCCCTTTCACGGCAACCGTTCAAGTCGCGCTCAACGACGATCACACGATCAGCAGCTTTGAGTACATGAACGAAGTGCGAAGTAGGTTGCGATCCGAAATGCCTGAGCTGACGACGTATTTTCAATCCGGGGGCCTCGTGGATGCCGTTTTGAATCAAGGCTTGCCCGCCCCGATCGACGTGCAGGTAAGCGGCTCGAATCTGGAGGCGGACTATTTGACCGCGACCAACCTGGCTGGTCAAATTCGACGGATCCCTGGCGTCAGCGGTGTCTATATTCCGCAGGACGTCGATTACCCCTCGATTCAGCTCAATGTAAACCGTCTGCGAGCGAGTGAACTCGGGCTGACTCAAAAGGAGGTTGTGGACAACGTGATCACCGCACTTACTTCCAACGGGATGATCGCTCCAAGCTATTGGATTGATCCGCATACCGGAAATGATTACATGCTCACCGTGCAGTATCCGGAGCGGGATGTTCACAGCTTAATAGATCTGCGCGGCATTCCTCTTCACGCTGCAGACGCGCAATCGCCGGCGCTCCTGGATACCGTGACCACCTCCTCCAGGTTCAATTCCCCCACGGAAATCGACCATTACCAGATTCAGCGGACGTTTGACGTGTACGTGAATCCTGCCACCGAGGACTTGGGGACCATTGCGAGCGCGGTTCGAAGGATTATCGCCGCTACGAGACTCCCCTCGGGCGTCGAAGTGACTCTCCGCGGCATGGTCCAGGGAATGGAAGCGTCCTTCACGAGCTTTGGATTGGGACTTTCGCTGTCCCTCGTTTTGCTTTACCTCATTCTCGTTGCGCAGTTCCGGTCGGTACTGGATCCTCTGTTGATCTTGCTCGCGGTACCGACGGGCATCATCGGTGTGCTTCTTACGTTGCTGATCACCGGAACGACCCTCAACGTGATGTCGCTCATGGGGCTCATCATGATGGTCGGCATCGTCGTCTCCAATAGCATTTTGATCGTAGAGTTCGCTCATCGCCTGGAAGAAACCGGGATGCCGGTGCACGACGCGATCATCTCATCGTGCCGGATCCGTTTGCGCCCGATTCTGATGACTTCGCTGGCGACGATCATCGGATTGTTTCCTCTGGCGCTGAAATTGGGAACCGGGAGCGAGCAGTATGCGCCGCTCGCGCGCGTGATCATTGGCGGCCTGATCACGTCTGTGGCCCTAACGATCTTCATTGTGCCGGCTGCTTATCTGTTGGTCTATCAGCGTCGCACCGGGCCGCAGGCAGCGGCAGCAGGGGACGCGCGATGAAAGTGCCGAATCGCCTGATTTTTTGTTCTTTTTTTGCCGTAGTCAATTGTGCTGTGGTGGCTGCCCAGGGCGTGCAAAAACTGAATCTGAAGGAAGCGGAGGCCATCGCGATTCAAAATCATCCTCAGATTCAGGCCGCAACGGAATTGGCGCATGCCGCCAAGGCGCAGGTCACAGAAGCGCGTTCCGCCTACTATCCAACGGTCAGCGGCAGCCTTACCGGAGCAGATGCGGAGAACAGTAGCCGCATCACGGCTGGATCTTTAAACAATCCTGTCATTTATGAACGCTACGCCAATGGGCTGGCGATGAACCAGCTGATCACCAATTTCGGGCGCACACATCAACTCGCCAAGAGCGCGAACCTCCACGCGCAGGCCCAGCGAGAAAATGTCGTCACTTCCCGGGCGGACGTTCTCCTTGGCGTGGACCAAGCCTATTTCTCAGTTCTCCGGTCGCAGGCCGTTTTGACCGTTGCCCAAGAGACTGTCAAGGAGCGCCAGCTTGTTTCCGATCAAGTGACCGTGCTCGAGCAGAACAAAATCAAGTCCGGGTTGGATGTGAGCTTTGCAAACGTGGCCCTCGCCCAAGCCCAGCTTCTCTTGATCCAGTCTCAAAATGATGTCGATGCCTCGTACTCTCAGCTAGCTGCGGCGCTTGGCTATGGCGAGCAGCGGACATTCCAGTTGGCTGAAGAGCCTTTGCCTCCGGCTCCGCCGGCGGACTTTTCGGCTGTTCTGCAGCAGGCTTTGAAGAACCGTCCGGAACTGATAAGCCTTCGCTTGGATGCGAACGCGGCGCAAAGTTACGCCACGGCGGAACGGGATTTATGGTTCCCAACGATCTCGGCAGCGGGCGCCGCAGGGTTGACTCCTTACGGTGCGGACCAACTCGCATCCCGATACGCAGCGGTCGGATTTGACGTCAACATTCCGATCTTTAACGGGCATTTATTTGGGGCGCTGCGAAGCGAGGCCAGCGCTCGAGCGCGCGCGGAAGATCAGAACCTTCGAGACATGCAGGATCGAGTGGTGCGCGACGTTCGGATGGCTTGGCTCAATGCCAATTCGGCCTACCAGCGGCTTTCTGTCACGGACAAGCTGCTTGCGCAAGCAAATCAAGCCCTGGATTTGGCCTCTTCGCGCTACAAACTGGGACTCAGTTCAATCGTCGAGCTGAGTGAGGCACAGTTGAATCAGACGCAAGCCCAAATCGTCCAAGCGAGCGCGAAATACGATTACGAGGACCAGACTTCCGCCCTCAATTATCAGATGGGATTGCTCCACTAGAAAACCCGCTCACGGCCCACTCCCGTAGTCACACACAATTAACATTTCCGTCAACCTGCATTCAAGCGGGATGCGTAACTTGCGTCTGCGTCTAGGACCTACCGTCAGGTTTCAATTGTGAGTTGGGCGGGTTTTCGAGCGGCCGTTGCAAGTGCGTGTTGCTTGTGCTAGTTTCTGTGGCGCAATGAGATCGCGCGCGCATTACTCCTCCGGCTTCACTTGAATCTGACCTTAGAAGACGCCAGTTTGTCGTTTTCACGTTCCTAGGCATTCCAAATTTACAGTTAGTGGCTGCCCTTAATATCGGCTTAAGTATTGAGGTCGGCGCCGTCGAACATCCGTATTTAACTTCAAGGAGGAAGTAATGCGAGCACTTGCAGCATGTGCAGTGGTCCTCGGCCTAATTGTGTCGCCGACAGTGACTAGGGCAGGCGGCCCAGGAGGCAAGGACTCCGCGAATAAAGCCGGTGCTACAAATGGAGACTCTGCGGCAAATGCCACGCCGGCGGCAAGCGCCCCCGCGCCGGCAGCCACGGCCGAAGCAGCAGCGAAGGCAGCGCCGTCCAGCATGGAAGTGGAGAGCGAGCTGCGGCAGATGCGTGATCTTCTTGAAGCGCAAGCCAAGCAGCTTCAAGAGCAGCAGCAAAGGATGAATGAGCTTGAAGAACAGCTAAAGGCTTCGCAGCCGGGGCTAATCCCGGCTGCACCGGTCGCCACCGCAGCCCCGGCAAGCGCTCCGCCGTCAGCCGTCGTCGGACCAGTCGGGCCAGTGACGGGCGCCGTAGCGGCCCCTAACCCTCAGCAGGATTTGGATAAAAGAGTGGACACCTTGGAAAGCAAGTTCGGCAAGCTTTCCGATTTGGCAAACGGTAAGATTAAGATTGGCGCCACATTCTATGGCGATTGGGCGTACTACACTGATACGGGGTTTGGCCCGCAGTTTCTCACTCAGACCAATCAGGACGGTCCGGGCAATTCGGGATTCAATTCTTTCGACATCACCCGTGCCTACATCAACTTCTTATATACTCCCAACGACGCGGTAACGCTGCGGTTGACTCCGAACGTCTACCGGCAGGTTGATATCTCCAACGCTGTAGGAAACGGAAAGAACTCGGGTATCGCCTCCAGCTCGAACGGCAACCTCGGGTTTCGTCTCAAGTACGCTTACGTCCAATTCAACACGCTATTCAAGGGAAGCGACACCCTTAAGAAAGGCAATCTAAGGGTAGGCCAGCAAATGAATCCGCTGGTGGACTGGGAAGAACGCCTCTACGGGTATAGGTATGTGAACCTGATCCCTTGGAACTATTTGAGCCTGAGTTCAACCTACACCGGCGTTGCCCTTAATGGACCGATTGAGTTTAACGGAAGAGAATACCTCGACTACCAGATAGGCGTGTTCAACACAGCAAGCTTTCACGCAATCGAAACGAATGACAAGAAGCAGGGGATGGTTCGTCTAACCTGGTATCCTCTCGGTACCACCTCAGATCAAACGGGCCTCGGTGTGACGGGCTTCGAGGACTACGGCTACAATACCAAGACACCGGATGCGATAAGCACTCCCCTCAACCGCGTGGCTGTCCTTGTCCATTACCAAACCCACTCCAAGGGCCTCTTGCTCGCAGGCGAGTACGACCTAGGCCGGAATGCTTTCAGTACCGGGAACCTCTTCTCCGGTGCGGGACCTGCCGACGCACTCGGGCTCGCTACGACCCCGACGCCCTTCGCTCCTTTTTCGAACTTGGCTACAGCGCTTCTAGCCGGGACCCACACGCGGCAGCAAGGGTTTGACTTCTTTGGTCACGTGCGGCTTGGGCATACGCCGTTTTCGCTGTTTGGTATGTATGAATACTTTCAGCCCAACACGAAGATCAGCGGCACGAACCCGCTGGATTTCGAGCGTGTCGTGGGTGGGATCAGCTACAAGTATAACGACCACTTCGAATTTTCGTTCGACGACCAGAACTTGAACTACTTCCACACTCAATTTACGATGACGCCCGGTCAGATTGCGACCTTCAGTCCTTCTCTGGCGGCGGCCAATCCAGCCGGTATTCCGAACGTAGTTCCCAGCGGCACAAACGCGTTCTTCATCAACTTGCTGTTCAACTACTAGTGTTCACGGATTGGCCCTTGCCAATCGGGGCGTGGAGCTATCTACCTCCCCGCCCCTGATCGTTCTTCAGCACATATTCCCTTTGTCCCGCACTTGCATCCCGTAACTGTATCTGACGGTCACGCGAGCGATAACGGTTCTTCTGTCTCCGTTGCTTTGAGCTACGCCACGCTGCTGTCCGGTTGTTGGCCTTTCTTCCCGCTTGCCAGACTCCGGGCGGTTTTTTGCCCCGGTCTGATGAGTCTTTCCGTTACTGGAGATTAGCTTTTAATCGTATTGACATGTCTAATTTAATCATATTAAGTTGTAAGACTTGGCGGAGGCTGATGGATTCGGATGCTTCACTTTGCTGAAACGAACTGCGTCAAACTCGAAAGATCGCCAAAATCGGCTGTTCGGCCCGCCGCGCCTGGCCGCCGACTCTCGCTGACGCCCGTGTTCCTCCTTGTTCTCGCGCTCCTGGCCTTGGCACCAATAGCGGTCGCGCAAGTATCTGCCAGTCTTTCCGGCACCGTCACCGATCCCAGCGGCGCCGCGGTCTCAGGCGCCACGCTGACTGTAAAGGACATGCATACAGAGGTTCAGCGAGCCACAGTCACGGATGCCGCAGGGCGATATCAGGTTCTCGCTCTTCCTGTGGGCGAGTACGAAATTGCGGTGAAAAAACAGGGATTTGCGGAGGAAGTCAGGAGGGGAATTCAACTCACAGTTGGGCAGGATGCCACGGTCGATCTGCGCCTTCACGTCGGGGAAGTCAGTCAGCAGATTGTCGTGGAGGCAGATGCGCCGCCGGTGAGTGTTACGACCAGTGACGTCTCGGGCTTGGTCGGCGAGCGACAGGTGAAGGATCTGCCTCTCAACGGGCGCAGTTTCGACGAACTTGTGACGCTAAACCCCGGCGTGGTGAACTTTACATGGGAGAAGACTGGCGGAATAGGTGTGTCAAACTCGACCAATGGTAACAACTTTGCGGTATCCGGAAACCGACCGCAGCAGAATCTTTTTCTATTGAACGGCGTGGAGTATACGGGCGCAGCCGAGAACAACATGCAGCCGGGCGGCATCAGCGGGCAACTGCTAGGTGTGGACGCTGTGCGCGAATTTAACGTCTTGCGGAACTCTTACGGAGCTGAATACGGCAAACGGCCTGGAGCGCAGGTGTCTATCATCACGCAATCGGGCACGAACCGATGGCACGGATCGGCGTACGAATTCCTGCGCAATAACGATCTGGATGCGCGAAATTTCTTTGATGTCGATTCAGCACCTCCGTTTCAGCGCAATCAGTTCGGCGCTTCGCTGGGTGGGCCGATCCAGACCGATAAAACATTTGTCTTCGCAAACTATGAGGGCCTGCGGCAGAATTTGCATCAAACTTCGGAAACGTTTGTACCTGCCGCCGACGCGCGCAACGGCACGCTTGTGCCGTTGGGATCTTCATGCGCGCCGGCGCAAATTCCCGCATGCGCGGCCGTTGTAAACCAGCTTCTCAACCTCTGGCCCCTCGCGAACGGCCCCGAGCTTACACTGCCGAACGGCAACCCCAGCGGTATAGCCGAGTTGTTCAGCAGCCCGCTACAGACGATTCGCGAGGATTTTGGCACTACTCGAATGGATCACGTTTTTTCCGAAAAGGATACCTCGAGCGCAGTCTATACCATTGATGATGGCGCGGACGTGACGGCGACGCCTCTGGATCCCTACAGCACAGATCTGGCTCGCTTGCGCGAACAGGTGCTAAGCCTCGAAGAGACGCACTTGTTTTCGCCCACATTCGTGAACACGGCGCGATTTGGCTTTTCTCGGGCAGCCTACTTTTTCCTTGGTGAACCCACGCCGGGAACGCCTGCCGCCGCAGTGACCAGCTTCATTGGCAACTTGCCGACCGGCGCCCTCGTTGTGGGAGGCAGCACGGCCTCCAATCCAGCTACGCAGCTTGGATTGGCCGGTAGCAACAATGGCTCGAACCTGAACGTTTTCCGGAATATCTTCACGTATGAAGACCAGGTCAGGGTCACTCGCGGCAGGCATCAAGTCAGCTTCGGCGCATGGTTTCAGCAGTTTCAATCGAACGAGAAGCTGGCGCTCAGCCAATACGGCCAAGC
>DASYZC010000274.1:0-1642 GCA_035949735.1 Candidatus Acidiferrales bacterium
CCGCTTGAAAACAATCCAGAATCACGTGTGCACCCACCTTATGCGCTCGCTCGATGATCGCTTTCGCGTCCACAATCGTCGCACTGCGAAACAGCACCAGCGAAATCGGCACCAGCAGAGTGGTCTCATCAATCGCCGCCAAGAATTTCTCAAGCGGCAAATGAATTCCATCTTCGCTCTTCAGCAATTCAACGCGCGCTCCGCGCCGCCGCTGCTCCATGTAAAAATAGACGATCGACGGAAATTCCAGATCCACCAGCACCACTTTGTTGCGCGGCCCGGAAAAATCGAAGCACGACGAAATCACCGCCTGCGTCAGCGTCACATTCTGGTGCAGCGAAATGTCGCCCGCCCCTGCACCGATAATGCCGCCGACCTTGTCTCCCGCCGACACGGCCATTTCCCACCAGCCCTCTTCCCATGCGCGCACTCCTCGCGTTGCCCAAGATTCCGCATAATTGTGGACGCGTTCATACACCGCGCGCGGCATCGCGCCCAGCGAGTTGCTGATCAAGTAAGTCGTGCTCTCCAGAATCGGAAACTCTCCACGCCACTTCAACAATTCATCCATGAACATTCCCCTTCGCCTGCTTTCGCACGCAGCAATCGCCATCGTACCAGAGTCACCTCAAAATATATCCACCGTCCCAAATTCATCCGCCCGTTGCGGGCGTGAGACGATTGATGCAAACTGGCACGGTGAAATTTGGTGTTCGGCGAAAGCGTTTTTGGACGTTTGGATTGTTTTTCAGGAGCTAAAGCGCCATGAGGGCGTCAAGGTGTTGCATAGCAGCGATCATGTTAGCCAGTGTCGGACTTGTGGCAAGTTCAATTAGCGGACAACCGAGACGGTCCGCAACGGTAACTCTGAGCTTGTTCAGTTCCTTTGGGGAGCCAATTGCCGCATGCCATGTCGAAGGATTCCTCTCTTTCAATGAAGGGGACAAGACTGAGTACCGGAGTCGGTTTCACGGCTTAACGGGCACAGGAATCCCCTTTGGAAAGACGTATCGGGCGATCCTCAGATGTGAACAAGGAGGTATTCTCGGGCCGTTTTGGATTTCAGTTCAACGAACTCACGCGTTCGTTGTTCTAGGTGTCTGGTCTCATCCAGGCCACGGAGATTACTACACTGGCGCAGAGCCTCGCCTGACCGTCTACGTCGCGGGCAGTCCTGTTCCGAAGACCGAACAACAATGGATTAAGATTGTCGGAGAGTATAGCGATGAGCATGAAGTCGACGACGTAAGCGTCGATTCTCATTCAGCCCGTTTTTACAACTTCTTTCCTGGTCGCTTCCTTTTACTATTAGTCGCTGCCGACAAACTGCTTTGCGACAAACAGGTTGACTTGCTTGGTCCTGGGGCGCGGTTGCAGCTCTCGGTTTCACCTAGCGGCTGCACTGTTAAAGCCTTGGCCGCCGTCAAGGCCGTCGAGTGACGATCCGACGAAGCAGTACGCCAGAAAACATCCGCGGACTCGGCATCGGCATTATCGTGTGGCCGGCGACGTTACTCGTTTGTTTTGTGCTCGCTGGCTGCGGCGGCAGCGCCATTCATTCGCCCAACCAACCCGTCAGCCTAACCATCTCCGCCGCCATCAGCTTGAAAGAGCCTCTCGACTCCTTCACCCAAAATTACAA
>DASYZC010000275.1:0-7504 GCA_035949735.1 Candidatus Acidiferrales bacterium
CAGAAATCCTTCCAGGCTCCGCGCCTGCGGATCCAGGTCGGATATTAGGGACGTATTGTGCGCCGCCGCGATGAACTGCTCGCGGTTACAAATCTTCTGCTGTTCGATTTCGGCCGCGATGTCGTACATCGTCCAGCCTTCCGGTATTAGGACCGTGCGGACAAAAATCCGCCCGTGCGAGAGCTTCCAGAAAACCTCGCGGGAATTCATGGGCTGGTCGAAAAAGTATTCGCCTGCCTGCATGGGCTTGCGGAAATGCCAGTCGCTGAAGAGCGCGAATGCCAGCCGGCTGCGTATCACATCGTCGCGCCGCAGGATTCCGGCCACGCCCCACCGCGAGGTGCCTTTGGGAACGTCAACGAAAACCTGTTCGGGGCGGTGCCCGCGGTAGGGCCTGCTGATCTGAGAATCAAGCCACGCAGCGCCGGCCCCTAATGCGGAAATCGCGAGCAGGGCCAACAAGCCAAGTCTCCGCATCCCGCGCTAATCCTTCTCCACGGAACCGGTGCGTCCGTGGTCCCGTTTTTGCTCCAGGTAATCGCGCAGTAGAATAGCGGCGGCCACGTCATCAAGGGGACTTTTCTTCGGGCGCCCGCTCCTCGTTTCCGTCACCGTCCGCTGTGCCTCCCAGCTCGTCAACCGCTCGTCCCGCAGTTCCACTTCAATGTCCACGGCTTTCTCCAGGCGGCGAGCAAAGCCCAAGGCCTCCTCCGCCATCGCACCAGCCTCGCCGGTCAAGTGCAGCGGATGGCCCACGATAATGCGGCAGACGCCGTTTCGGCGACAGATCTCGCGCAGGCGTTTCATGTCGTTTTGGCGGTTTGTGCGCCGCATCGTTGTCAACGGCCGCGCAGTCAGGCCCAACTCATCCGAGAGCGCGAGCCCGATCCTCTTCCGGCCATAATCCAACGCCAGAATCCTCCGAGGCTTTCCCTCGCTGTTTTCGCTCGCCGTACGTCTACCGTTTGGAATCGTCCGGATCAACTTATCTTCTCATTATACGCGACTCCCGATCGGTAGAAATTTCCGCCGAACCTACAATTCTCTTTGGAACTCGCGCATAAGTTAGATAAATTTCCACGCGTCACGGTTACCGCTTGCGGCCTCGCTCGCCGCTCTCCCACGCTGGCCACAACCCTTCGCGCTTCATCCGCCCGCTCAGGCCGGTATCCTTCAACAGTTGCTCGATCTCGGCTCGCGACTGCCGCCGCGTAATCGGCTCGCTCGTGTCCGCAAGTGCATAGGTGGTGATCGCGGCAATCCCTGCTTGCCGCTTGAGCGCCGGAATATCCGTCTTGCTGGCTGTGTCGGATGCGGCCTGATGGTTCGTCGCTTCGTCCGCGGGTTTTTGATTCGGTTCGAGCGTCAAGATTCCCTCGAGGATAAAATCGAGTCGGTCTGCGTCGATGCTCGCATCGAGCGTGAAGTCCTTCACGCCCAACGGCGCGAGCGGTGCCAGCGCTTCGCGTACCGGCGCGAGCGCATCTTTGCGCCCTCCTAGCGAGTATCCGCTCACGGTCCCAATGCCCCCGTCAAACAGAATTACGGCGCTCGTCCGATCCAGTTCGTCGCGATGGGCGCGCGCGTACGCCCATGAGCCTGCCATCTCCTGCTTCTCGCCGGCAAACAGCACGAAGCGGATCGAGCGCCGCGGAACCGACCCGGAGGTATGAATCACGCGCGCGGCGTCGATCATCAGCGCCGTGTCGGAGCTGTCGTCAAGATGCGCCCCGAGCACGACGAACTTGTCCGGCTCCCGCCCGCGAATTTCCGCCACCACATTCTCGGACTCCACCACCGGGCCGGCCATCGCCCTCGCGTGCCCCTCGCTCCATCCATTGCGAACCATGAACTTTTCCGTGTGCACTTCATCGACGCCCGCGCGGTGAAACGCTTCCACGGTCCAGCCCACCGCGCGCGCCGCTTTTGGCGAGCCCGTCACTCGTCCACGAAGCGTGGTCGTCAAATAGCGGAGATTCTCTTCGAGAGGCGATGCACCGAGCGCGCTCTGCATCATGGTCGGCACTAACTCCGCGCACGATTTGCCCACGGTGCACGCACCGGCTCCATTCGGCACCTTCCAGCCGCTTGGCGGATTGATCGGAGAAATTTGGGCGGAACAAATCGACGTAAACAGAGCGACGCCCACCACCACTGAAACGCGGTTTCCGTGGCTCCGCACCCATCCCATAGACATGGCAACGCCGGGATCCGCGGTCTTCATCATCTTGCGTGGAGATAATAGCGAACACCATGCCACGGCGGCCACATCGATTGCGTCGAGGATTTCTCTGTGGAAAAAACGCACCTTTTTGGGAATAAAGTGCCCGGTACGGGAAAGTTCTACACAGAATACAGGGTTCGCTGTATTGGGCCGTTAATACATCTCTTTTCCCGCGTGTGACTTACGAAGATGGACAAACATTGGCAACGTATCTGCCACCAAACTTCCACCAGTCCGCGCAGGAAAAACACGCATTACGTAAAATACGCATTATTTTCCCGGAGACTTGCGGGATTTCAATCGCATCCCTACGGGAAATCACGGCAGCTCCCGTTTGGAAAACATTTCAGACGTTTCGTTGAGAGACTCAAAAATTCCCTCGTTACGCTTTGGCGGCGAGGAACGGGAAGGTTCTATTGAAGAAAATCCGCAACATTTCAAAGCTGTTGCACAACAAAAAGCCCTCCGAAGGAAACCCATCCAATCAGTTTGTATTCTGTGAAAAACGAAGCGGCCTTGCCCAGTTCCAAGCCGCTTCGGACTCGAACCTCGACTCCACCATCGAGCGGATGGCCAGCACCCTCGCCATGCAATGTTTGGTGCGCGGTTCCGAGCCTCAGGATTTCGCGATTCTTGTCCCGGTGGAGAAAGTGCTGGCTAACCGCCTGGAGTCGCGTGCCAAGGAGCTTCTTGAAGAAGGCCGCGCCGTGGCGAATCCCGCTTCGTTGAGTCCCCGTCAGCAGGAAATTCTGCACTCGATCCTGTGCAATCATGCCAACAAGGAAATCGCCAGCAAACTCAATATCACCGTGCGAACCGTGAAATTTCATATTTCTACGCTGCTCAACAAGTTCGGTGCGGAAAATCGTTCGGAGTTGGCCCGCAGGGCGTCCGGATTCCTGCGCACCACAATGGATGTTCAAGATGGTTTCCAGAATCCACGCGCGGAAACCAAACACGATGACTTGCGTCCCATTCCTGTTGATTTTCAGGAACGCACGCGACCGAAAGCCGGGAACGCCCGCCTTTCTCAGCAGCGAATCCTCACCGCATAAATAGCTGCCGCAAACGGGCGCTCTCGCAGAAACGCCCAGAGCGCCCACCACTTTCGAGTCGTCCAGCCTCTAGCTCCCAGCCTCCAGAACGTGGAAGGGCGGGGTTTTAACCCCGCCGCAAAGACGTCGCGCGCCGCGCTTTCCTTCTTGCTTGCACTGAGCGCCGCGAATGTGCCCTGAGTGCTGGCGAAGGGTGCGCAGCTTCTCTCGCGGCACGTAGTCTCGTCGCGGACCTCGATAGCAGACCGTAGCGGGTTCAGTCCGTTTCTTGCTAGACCTGCGACAGCGTCGAACACGCCGACGGTCGACGCAACACCCTCGAATCAGTTGACCCAACAACATTTCTCATCAGAGACGACCGTCCTCATGATAATGTCGCTTAAGTTTAATTGGAATTTCGGACCGGGTCCGCGCCGGCTCCGGAGAGGCCCTGTCCTTCACGAAAAAGGTCAGGTGGATTTGTGTCCCGACAAGCAGCGGGCAGCGCGTCTGCACATGAGGCCCGCGATCTGGTTGACTGGCCCCGTGACGCCGCTCGGCGTTTATACAGCGATCCCTTTGTGTGTAGTCACCGTTTGCAGGAATTCGAGGTGTTCTCGGACGCCTCTCTCGCCACGTTGATTGATCGGTTTCCGCATGAGCGCCTGGAAGTCGCCACCATGGTACCGGGAAAGGCTGGCTGGTCGGACTGGCATATCGTCGATTATCGTGGCGTTTCCGGAACGGATCTGATCGCGGCCATTCGCCGGGGCTCTCTCTGGGCAAGGCTGATGCGGGTTGATCTGGTCAGTCAAGAAATCGCGGACCTGATGCGAACGGTGTATGCCCATATCCTTCACCTCACGCCCAATCTCGAAATCATTTGGAGCCAGCCCTCGATACTGATTTCGTCGGCGCGTGCCCAAGTCTACTATCACGCGGATGCGTTCCCCACCATGCTGTGGCATATTCGCGGACGCAAACGGGTTTGGACCTACCCTCTGAACGACGAGACTCTCGTTTCCCAGCGGGCGCTCGAGGAGATCATAGCCGGTAGTTTTTTCCAGATGGCCCCCTATCGCGAGGAGTTCGACCGGCGGGCGTGCGTCTTCGAGCTGCCCGAAGGGCGTTTGCTGTGCTGGCCGCCGCATGCGCCCCATCGTGTCGAGAATCTGAGCGATCTCAATGTGTCGCTCACCTTCTGGTACGAATCCACCATCTCTCTCCGCCGGCGCGAGATCTACATGGCGAATCGTGCGCTGCGCAAATACTTGCGCATCCGCCGCCCGTCCACGCGCGAGGAAGGTGCGTTCCCGGATTTGAAACGGAAAGCGTACCGGCTCGCGCGCCGCCTCGGCATGCTCAAGACCGGCAAGCTCGATCCTCCCACCGTCGCTCACTATCGGATCGACCCTTCGTCCGAGAATGGCGTCGCACCTCTCCCGGCAGGAGTGCAGCTTCCTTTCCTCGGCAATCGCGCCATTCGCGCCGAAAGCGCGCCCTATTTCAACTGAGCCGCGATGTGCCTATCGGGGTTCGTTAGCTGACGAGGGCGGGTGGCACATCGTTTGATGCCGAATCACCTGAGGATGACGAGGCTTGTCCATTGCGACCTCCATTTAGCTTCAGTGTACTCGCGACCCGGCGTTTCTGTTGGCGCTTAGTCTAGGGCAACCGCGCGCCGGAACGCGCACAGTTTTCGAAAACGGAGAGCAGATTCGTTATTCGCAGGAGGTCTTTGACCGGCTTGTTGTAGTTGATCAAGACAAGCTCGCCACCGGACTTATGCGCCGAGATGTAGAGGCCAACGACCGTACCCAGTCCGGAGCTGTCCATTCGTGCTATCTCTTTGAGATCGAGGATGATTCTTCTGGCGGCTGGAAGCAGATTCCGCACGTAGGCGTTTAGCGCTTCGCATTGCTCCGCCATCAAACGGCCTCTGCACTCAACGATTAGGGCATCTTCCCAGGGACGAGTTTCCAGCGTCAGACCGGACGTCGAAATCGCTGCTGACCCGGATGACATGAGCACTTCTACCAGCGTCAAGTAAGGGAACTATACACCCAAATCGCGGGGCCGGCGGGACAGTCCTGTGCATCGATGGATTCTCGCCCTCGCCTGGCGCAAAATCGCGTGGGTGCCCCACGCGTCGCTCTTACACGTGCCATTCCTCTTGCCCTCTCCAGCCTCCAGAACGTGTAGCGCCATCCCTTCAGGGTAGCATCTTGGCCTTTTCCTTCCGGCGCGTGCCGCTTCTAACTTCTAACTTCTAACTTCCAACTTCTAACTTCCAACTTCCAGCATCCAGCCTCCAGAACGGCGCCGCCCGAACTTCAGATTCGAAAGAGACGCTCGGCGTTTACGTGCGCAATCCGCTCCCTATCGGAAGAGCTGACCGGCAGCTGATCGAGGAACGAGCGCGCTCGAGACATCGACTGGTAGGGATGGTCCGCCGAGAACATGATCCGATCGACGCCGACTTCAAGAAACAAATTCAGAAACGTGGGAGTGAAATTGAAACCGCTGAACGTGTAGTGAACGTTCTCGCGAAGATAGAAGCTAACGGGATGCTTCAGCTTCGTCAGAGACACAGCCATGTTGTCCAGTCGCGGCAACATGAAGGGCAGGGCCTCGCCCATGTGACCGACCACGACTTGGAGTTTCGGAAACGCATCGAACACCCCGCCAAGAATCATGCGAATCACATGGATCGCCGTTTCGATGTGCCAGCCCCAGCCCGGGCCGGCCAGCATTTCCGTCACCGGCCCGGGGAATCGGCCGTACGATGCGTCGATCACGGGTTGCGGGGGCGGCGTTGGATGAACGTAAATCGGCACATCCAGGGCCTCGGCGCGCGCCAGGATCGGCCAGAAAAATTTGTCATCAAGATACCGGCCGCGGATGTGGCCGTTGATCATCGCTCCCTTAAAACTATAGTCGCGGACGGTGCGTTCCAGTTCCGCGGCGGCTTGATCGGGCGCAGCGGTAGGCACGGTTGCAAATCCCGCCAGGCGAGCCGGATGGTTTCGTATCCCGTTCGCAAGGTAATCGTTCGTTTCCCTGGCTAGCGTAATCGCGTCGGAGACTTCGAGCTGCTCCACGCCCGGGGACGTGAGCGATAAGACTTGAACGCTGATGTTTGCCGCGTCCATCTCCGCGATTCTTTTTTCGCCGATATCGCAAAGCTTGTCGAGGATGCCGGCGACAGGGCTGCCCGGGATCGCGGCGCTTTCCTTAACCTTTCGCCCCGGCCCTTCGAGAAAAGCGGGAGTCGCGAAGTGTTCCTCAAGTGTGATGGTTCGCATAATCAGACTGTAGCGCCATCCCTTCAGGGTGGCATCTTGATTTTCGGGCGGCCCTGTCCGTCAGTGGTTGCTTTCTAGCCTGCGCGTCATTTTTAATTTGCAGGTGCCTCAGACTTAAACGTAGCGCCGCGTCCTTTTCACCCTGACGAAGGAAGGGCAGCGCGGCATCTCGACCGCCCGGCCCGCCTTCTCCAGCGTCCAGCCTCGAGCCTCCAACCTCCAGAACGTGTAGCGCCATCCCTTCAGGGTGGCATCTTGGCCTTTTCCTTCCGGCGCGTGCCGCTTCTAACTTCTAACTTCCAACTTCTAACTTCTAACTTCTAACTTCTAACTTCTAACTTCTAGCCTCCAGCCCCCAGAACGCGCCGCAACTCTTCGCGCCGTTTGCGAAGGGTGGGGGGGGTAGCTTTCTAACTTCGAACCTCCAACCTCGAACCTCCAGAACGCCCCCAGCCTCCAGAACGTCAGCGCCGGAGGCGCGATTGTAGATAGCCCGGCACGCAGCGAAGCAGAGTGCCAGCTCGGCGGAGGTTTAAACGTAGCGCCGGGTACTTTAGCCCGGCATTCTTGCCCTGCCCTCTCTAGCCTCCAGCCCCCAGCCTCCAGAACGTGTAGCGCCATCCCTTCAGGGTGGCATCTTGGCCTTTTCCTTCCGGCGCGTACCGCTTCTAACCCCTAACTTCTAACCTCTAACTTCTAACTTCTAACTTCTAACTTCTAACTTCTAACTTCTAACTTCCAGCATCCAGCCTCTAGCCTCCAGCTTCCAGGACGTGCCGGGACACAGAAACGAAAATCGGAAAGTCCCGGAGGGACGATTGAACCTGTGCCGATTCGACGAGAATCGGCATCCCGAGCGAGGCTGCTTTCGCCGACGAGGGACCTACCCGGGGACGGCACCTCCCGTCTAGGTGCTGGCTGGAAGCGCGGGGCTCCGCTTC
>DASYZC010000276.1:0-7043 GCA_035949735.1 Candidatus Acidiferrales bacterium
GAAGGCGGGACCATCACCCCCTCGCGCACGCTCGACAACCTCTGTCGCCGCAGCGTACACCGCGCGCACGTCCTGCCCATCAACGCTTTCCGCATGAATCCCAAATGCCCTGGGGCGGGCCAGAACTTCGCCGGCTGTTGTCTCCGAATAATGCGTATATTCGTTGTAGGTGTTATTTTCGCAAACGTAAATCACAGGCAGCTTCCAAAGCTGCGCAAGATTCATAGCTTCGTAGAGCACGCCTTGGCCAAGCGCGCCCTCACCAAAGAAACAGACCGCGACACGTCCGTTGCGAAGCTGCTTCGCAGAGAACGCCGCGCCGGTGGCGATGCCCGTGCTACCCGCGACGATCGCATTCGCACCAAGGTTGCCAGTCTCTGGATCCGCAATGTGCATCGATCCACCTTTACCCCGGCAGTAACCTGGCTCTTTCCCCAACAATTCCGCAAACATTCGATCCGGTGAAGCGCCCTTTGCCAAACAGTGACCATGGCCGCGGTGCGTGCTTGTGATGTAGTCGTCCGATCGTAGTGCCGAACAAATGCCGACAGCAACCGCTTCCTCGCCGATATAGAGGTGGGCGAGGCCCGGCATCAGCGTGCGAGTGTAGAGATCGTTTACCTGCTCTTCAAAAAGACGGATGGCAAGCATTCCTCGGTACATCTGGAGCCATTTTTCGGCCTCGACACCGGCAACGGAAGCTCTCTCGACTATTTTTGTTTTCCTAATCATTGCACTCTCAGAATACTCTCCGGTAAAACAGAACGCGAGCCGGCCTAGTGTACTAGGCGAGATTTAAGCTCACAAGTCTGCTCGGCGGTTTCTCGATTGCTCCGACCACAACTCGGCCAATTACCGAGGAGAACCTTCCTTGTCACGCCGCGTCAAATGCACCCAGTCGCGCTCGAAGCGAAACACTTCCTTCGACGGGGGCAGTGGCGCTTGCGTTTCGAGCCAGCGCACCGGCTCCGTGCCGACGTTTTGAAAACTGTGGATGCACCCTACGCCAGTCCAGATGACATCGCCAGGCCCCAAGTCGTAAATCTTTCCGTCTGCCGTCGCGCGGACGCGGCCCGCAATAATTAAATAGGATTCCTCAAACGTATGATCGTGCGGATCGATTTTTGCGCCAGGCGAATATTGAATCAAAAATAGAGATTGATGGATTGCTCCAAAGGAACGGTCCACAAACATTTTGATTGCTACTCCGGTGGTTGGGTTGAAACCCTCCATCTGCGACGGACCGCCCGGGCGGGGCAACTTGGACTCGTCGAAGTGGCCGAGCGGCCCTTCGGACGAAATTGGGGCGCTGGGGGACGCCGTTGGCGTGGTGACATCGTGGCCGAGGAAAAACGTATCCTGACTGTGGCCAGCCGGGCGCGGTTGTGGCGCTTGCATTTCCAGCCACCGGACAGGTCGGTTGCCCGAGTTCTGCCAACTATGCGGCACCCCTGTACTAATCAATCCAAAGTAGCCTGGGCCGACAGCGTGACTCGTCTCTCCAATTTGAACGGCAACGGAGCCCTCTAGAATGTAGAAGCTTTCCTCAAAAGAGTGGAGATGTGGCTGAATCGATCCATGCGGTCCCAAAAAACAGATCCCTACGCCCATGTGTACCGAACCCATCGCACGATCCACATATGTGGAACGCCGGAGGCCAGTGCTGTACTTCGCATAGCCCTGCGGCGTCTCAGCGCCGCCTTCATCAATTTTCGATACGTAGTGCATGTTGGCCGGCCACCTCGATTATCTGGTCGAGTCCAGGGGAACACGGACCGGGCTGACCTGCCCGAGCTTCTGTCCCGCTGCGAATGACAGAGTTTACATCACAGCCGTTGGCAGTGAAACGACGTTGAGTGGAGCTATCTCCACGCGTCATCCCGGTGTAACATCTCCGCTCCTGGAGGCAAAAATGAGACACGTAACGGCGTTCATGACCCAGTCGTGGATTTGCGCGCTCTTTTTGGGCCAAGCCCTCACGTCGGCGCCTGCCGCCGCGCAAGATCGGACGTGCAAGCCGACGGCGGAGCAGGCAGCCGAGCTGTTTAGCGCGGGCGCAAGGGGACCTGCGAGACCTGCTCCGGGGCCAGCGGCGCAGCCGCCGATCCCCCGCAACGTGAACATAACGGCGATCCCGGGCGTCGTCGCAGCGGGTGGGAAATGGACGAAGGTCTGGCAGGAAGGGGGCAACAGCGCTGACGGCATTATCCCCGACAAGGATGGAAACGTGCTGGTGGCGCAGGAAGACTACGACACCGTCCTCAAGATCAATGCGGACGGCCAGACATCCGTGGCCGTGGCGGATGCCAAAGGTGTGGGATCACTATCGATGGATCGGCAGGGCCGCCTCTACGGTGTGCACCGCACTGAGAGACCCGGATCGACCAAGCCGGACAAGGCGTCGATCGTGAATTCCATCACGGAGCTCGCGCCAGAACGCATGTTGATCGCCGACAAGTGGGCCGATGGCACCACGTTGACGGTGCGGCCGAACGACCTCGCCACTGATAGCCATGGCGGCGCATACTTCACGACCGGGTGCCTTTATTACGCCAGCTCAAAGGGGGTCACCGTGATGGCGGATAACATCCGCACCAACGGGATCGCTTTCAGCCCTGATGACAAGATTCTCTACGTCACCAACGGGAGCGCGCTCGTCGCCTTTGACGTAGAAGGGCCTGGCTTGCTCAGCAACCGCCGCGACTTCGCAATGCTCCCGGCAGGCAACTACGGGGACGGCATGGCGGTTGATTCGAAGGGGCGGCTGTACGTGAGTTCCGGAGCCGGCGTTCAGGTTTTTGACAACACGGGGAAGTATCTCGGCGTGATCCCGACGCCGCGAGGGATCATCAGCGTCGCTTTCGCAGGTCCCAACAAAAAAACACTCTACGTCGTGGGAAGCGGCGCGGACGACGAGAAGGGCCAGCCGATTCGTCAAGGCCCGCAGCAGACCGCCGCAACGGTTTACAGGCTGCCCGTGATCGCGCAGGGGCTGAAGGGCCGCGCAAAATAGCGCCTGTGCGATCATGTGGCCACGCAGCAGCCGGGGATTGTGGACTGATTTGAACTCAACGGCGATCGTATTACAGAAGCAGGAACTCGACCCTCTTGTTAGTAGGTGATTCCCTCTGATTCAGCGATTGCGCGAGCCCTTTGATCGTTCGGGTACCAATAGTGTATGTGGCAACTCTCGCAGGCTTTGTCGATACCGTCCTCCGCTTTGAATAGAGCATCTGTGTTTTTCGCCTCGACTGCCTTCATTGCCACGGCAGCAGCGTCCTGAAGTTCCCGCGCCCGGCGAATGAAGGCGGGACGATCGTCATCAATCAATTTCTGAATTTGCGCTGGCTCAAGTTCAATTCCAGGATTCTGGGATTTGACGTCAGGCGGCGCGACCTTGCGTCCCGGCATCACCAAGAGATTCGGCGCTTCAAGCAGGACGACAAGGCGCTCGCGGACCGCCTCCCAGTCCGCATCGGTCTGCGGCGCTTTTTCGTGGATACCGTGCTCGTCCGAGATCTGCTGGACCGATTGGAACACGAACTCTCCGCTGGGATCCACCATGGAATCCATGATGTCCTTGATATAGGCGGGCCTCAGGAGCTGCGGCGCCGGCGCCTTTCGACACCCAATTCCAAGAAAGGCGACAGTTGCCACAAGAACCCAACAGAATGGTTTCATGACTTTCTTTCGCTCCTGCCGGTCATCTCCGCCCCGGGACGTCTATACTAGCCTCGAATGTACTCCACTCCGTCGATATCGCGCTGCTCACTTCGCGCCGCTGGCATTTATTAATTTTCCTTAATTAATCTTCTGTTGACATTGACTTTCGGGAAGCGTATCTCGGCTCGGGTGTCGAAATTCATTTCGTGCGCAAAAGAAAGCTCGAACGGAATGACTTCAAATCCTCACCAAATTTCGGCAACCGGCATATCACGGCGCGCGTCGAAATAGAATAGGCTATTGCGGAGGGGGGAGCGTAATGAAGAGTGGATCGTCTGTAGTTTCGTTTGTCTTCATGGTCCTGAGTGCGCTCACCTGGATGTCTCCTATCTCAGCAGCACAGAACCAGCAAAGCGCGCAGCAGCAAGATCCGCAGGCGCAACAGGAGTGCGCAAAGGCACAGGGGGCACGGGGGCAATTTCAATTTCGCCCCAACGCGTTTTCCGGACCACACGGACCGTATACAAATGTCCTCGGGCCGCTCAGCATATGTACGCCAACATTCGACGGTCCGCCGGCAGGCATGAAGGCGCTGCCAATTGATTTGTTTACGTCGAAGAACTTCTATCTGGATAAGAAGTACTGGTCGGACCCGCGCTATTTTCGGTGTAACACACCCCGCCAGCTAACGGATATGTGGACCGCGCGCCGTTTTGGTCCGGGGAAAGCGCCAGAATCGGCTGCTTGGGGCGACTGCAAGTGGGATATCTCGCGAGACCAGCTTGTCAGCCATTACCCCTACAAAACGGCCAAGGAGCAGTACGATGCCTTGCTGGCGGCAGCAAAGGCGAAAGGTGGACCGACTGTCTACACCAAGGCGACGACTCCGGACTGGGACGGATGGTATACGCGGGACATGCAAGCAGATGCGCAAGCCGAGTGGATTTGGGGGACCGTTACCCAAGTTCCTACAATTCTGTCTTTACTCACTCCGGAGTATCAGGGCCGCATGGTTCAGGACAACTATCACGAAGCAGTAGACAACGCGCCCCAATGGGAAGCCTCTTTCTGCTGGCCGGAAGGTTTCCTGCGCTGGTGGGCTCAAGCTTCCCGAGGCGGAGATTTTCAGCTCACGATTACTCCTTGGAGTGCCGAGTTCCTATCTGGCATCGCCGCTAACTTCCTGCGCCAAGTTTGGATCGGAAGGCAGCCTGTGCAGCAGGTCCCGCAGTGGTACGGGGAGACGGTTGGATTCTGGGACGGAACCACTCTGGTTACCTGGACTTCTCATGTCCAAGCCTGGAATCTATCGCACTCCATGTTTGAGAATAGTGGCAAGATGGAGACGGTCGAAATCTGGAAGCCTGTAAACGATGCCACTGGGAAGTACGTGGGACTCGATCAGGAGACCATATTTTATGACCCTGAAGCGTTCGTCCAACCGCTGCGCGCCACCTATCGTTATCGTCGGATAGCGCTTTTGAACTCTCCGACGATGCGATACACATATATCGAGTGCCTGAGCAACATCAAGAACGTAAATGGCAGGGCGACTCAGCTTACCTCCGATGATCCCGACTATGTGGACTACTACGGCCGGCCGTGGGCCCAGGACTGGAAAAAGTATTTCGAAAAGGGTTGGAAGGATACGCCGAACGAAAATCCTGTGCCCGAAGACGTACTCAAAATGTTAGGTAGCGATAAGAAGTAGAGACTTGAGCGGTCCCGCAGGCACGCTCGATAGCTTGAGGCCGCCGATAAAACGGAGAGCGCAAAGATGAAGAAACCACAGACAATGTGGGTGGTTGCGGCATGCGTTGCATTTCTCTCGCTAGGCATTTATGCCAAGCCGGCGCTCGCACACCATTCGTTCGCCATGTACGATCAGACCAAAGTACTCGTATTAACCGGAGTAGCCCACCAGTTCATCGCTCAGGCGAATCATGCTGAGCTGCACTTCTATTTGATCGGGCCCGACGGCAAACTTGAGAAGGACAAAGACGGGCAGCTGATTGATTGGGGCGTCGAGATGGCGGGTGCCGCAGCGGTGGCGCAGCAAGGCATTACGGCGGAGTCGTTCAAGGCGGGTACGATATTCACCGTGCATATGAATCCCCTTCGAACCGGCGGCAATTTTGGATCACGGGTTGGCCCCATTTACAAATGTCCTTGGAGAACACCCCCCGCTCCGGGTAAGACCTGCGACACTGTTCAAGGTATGACGACTATCAGTGGAAGGTTCTAGACTGCGACCGCTATTGTGTCGCGACAGGCATTAGGCCGAAACCAATAGCGCCGTCGAAACGACCAAGGAAAGGTGGATTGAGGTGGATCGATTTGCTCAGTGGTTGACTAAAACACCCCTTAGTCACACCTTTCGAATACACGAGAGTTGGCTTATCCCGGGTGTTCAATCTATCCACATTATCGGCATTGCAATCATAATCGGGTCGGTGTTCATGATCGTTCTTCGAATCCTGGGATGGGCAGGCACAGATCAAACGCTGCGCCAGACCACAGACCGGTTCGGTCCGTGGTTAATAGGCGGATTGTGCCTGCAACTGGTCACGGGGATCGTGATGATAATCGCGGAGCCCGTTCGTGAGTTGGTGAACTTCTCATTTTGGACGAAAATGGTCTTCGTAGCCCTGGGCACAATACTTTCCGGCATTTTTCTGCTCAAGCATCCGAAGGACGAACAACAGTGGGAAACGCTCGTCAACCGCAGATCCGTTAAGTCGCTGGCGATACTGACGTTCCTGATTTTTCTGTTCATTATTGTGCTGGGACGGCTGATTGCTTACGACCATATCTGGGGTTCTTGGTCTCCGGCGACGTCAGAGTATTAGCATTTTTGGGAATAGAGCCCCAATGCAAATTGATACGGTCCTCAAGGTGATCGAAGCGTCCCGCTTCGCCACAACCATTCGCGATTCGATCTGGATGTTTCCGATAATCGAATCGATTCACGTCATCAGTTTCACTCTAGTGGTCGGCACGATTGCGGTGATAGATTTGCGGTTGCTGGGACTTGCTTCGACCCAGAGATCCTTCCAGAGAATGGCATCGGACATCCTGAAGTGGACATGGGCGGCTTTCGCCTTGACCGTGGCGACCGGACTGACGATGTTCACTACAAATGCCCAAATCTATTATCACAATCCCTTTTTCAGGACAAAGATGCTGTTGCTCGTACTCGCTGGTCTGAACATGCTTGTTTTCGAGATGACCGCCGGCCGAACCGTTAATCACTGGGAGAAGGCACGGTCAGCACCGCCTGCGGGCAAAGCAGTGGCGATCCTCTCACTGACCTTATGGATCGGCATCATATTTATGGGTCGTATAATCGGTTTCACAACCCACCCGGGCAAAGTGCTGCC
>DASYZC010000277.1:0-11399 GCA_035949735.1 Candidatus Acidiferrales bacterium
GCAGTTTGTGGCCCCACTCGAGATGCCCGCGAACGTCTTCGCCATACTCTTGGGCACGAGCGGGGAAATATCCTTGCGATTCGTGATAGCGGCTCGCTTCGGCGACAACGGCGGTGGTCGCTTCATCGACGGAGTTCACCAAATTCGGCAGCGAGACCTCCTGGATTTCAGCGCCCAGCGGCTGGAAGACTTTTGCAGTGGCTTCCATCAAGCGCCGCACGTCATCATCGAGCCGGTCAAAGAAAAAGTGTTTAGGCCAGCCGAGGCGGAAACGCGTGGGCAGGCTCTCGCGGAGCTTTCGATGATCGGGGCGCGCCGCGCCCTTGGGATACTTCCCTGCGACTGATTCGAGGACAATGCAAGCGTCGGTCACGTTCCGCGCAATCGGTCCAGCGTGATCGAAACTGACCGCGAGCGGCACGACGCCAGAAACGTCCACCAGTCCAAACGTGGGCTTCAATCCAACGATTCCGCACAAAGCCGATGGGATGCGTATGGAACCTCCAGTATCCGTGCCCATGGAGGCGAATCCGATCCCTGTGGCCACGGCGACCGCCGAACCGCCACTCGATCCACCCGAAATCTGCTGAGGGGCCCATGGGTTGCGCGAACTTCCGTAATGTGGATTTTCGCCGGTGATCCCGTAAGCAAATTCATGGAGATTGGTCTTGCCAAGCAAGATGGCGCCTGCTCGCGCGAGGCGGGCGGCAACGTGGCTATCGGTTTCGGGGACGAAATCAGAGAGAATTGTGGAGCCCGCCGTGGTGCGAATGCCGCGCGTGTAATAGTTGTCCTTCAGCGAAATGGGTATGCCGTGAAGCGGACCTCGGTCTGAGCCGCGGAGAATTTCTTTTCCCGCGAGCTTCGCGCGGCGGCGCGCCGGTTCGGCGAGAATGGTGAGGAAGGCGTGCAGTTCAGGATTCCATCGCTCTATTCGCACGAGCGACGCATCCACGAGATCGACGGGGGAAAGTTCCTTGCGTCTCAGCAACGAGGCCGCTTCATCAATCGAAAGGAAAGCAAGCTCGGATTCCGCTGTTAAGGTCATTGGATCCCGTTAGAAGATTTTCTCCTGCCGTCGCAAAGTGCCGGCCGAACCAAGATTCGCAATCCGAAATACGACACTGTACTGATTTTCATTGCGGATCGCGCCGAACGAAAACTTTCGGTACTCAAAACCGATGCCGCAGCACGAGCCGTTATAAGAGACCTCGACGATCTGGTTCTGAAACGCCTGCTGCGTGAAGTCGTAGCTGGCTCCCATCATCAGATTCCAGCCCACGCGGTTTTGGTCCCCGTAACCGAAGAGCGTGCGCAATTGATTCGAGCGCTGCTCGAAATTAGGCGGAGGCGGCGATGGATTCAGCGGCAGATTCAACGTGGAAAAGTGCGCGAGGGTAATAAACGATTCCTTGTACGGCTTGAGTTTCAGGAGGGTGCCGATGGCGGTCGTCCGGTTACGCTGCGGATCGTAATTGACGATGAATTGCGTATCGAAGCGCTTTCCAGGATCGATCCGCAGATCGCTCACAATAGGCGAAAAGTGCCGGGGAACGTCCGCGAAAGCGAAGGGTGTGAGAGCATCGAGAGTCTGGAAGACATTGGGCTGTCCCGGGACAAGCGCGCCTCCGAACGTAGGGTCGAAGAAGTATTTCTGCGCCAAAGTCCAGGTAATGAATTCTTCGCCTGCGCTCGCTCCGGCGCGGCGAAAGAGGCGCTGGGTAATGCCATACTCGATTTCGTTGGTATCGGTGAGAGTTTCATCCTCATCGAAGCGGACGAAGCGGCCAAAATCGTTCACGCCATTCACATAGTTATAAGTGATTTCGGGTTCGATGACATGTTTCCACTTGGTGTCGCCGCCATCCCAAACACGCTCGAATACCGGAAGCCGTACATCAACTGAAAGTTCTTCGGTGTCGCGGAACAGTCCCTGGGCCAGCAAAGCGCCATTGCGCAGTTGGTCGCCGTAATAGGTGGAACGAAAGGTAAAGCTGGGCGTGACGTTGAGCCAATCGGCCCAGTGCAAGGGGATTGTGACGCTGGGCGCGAATTCGCTGCGCTCGACAAATCCCGGGGTCTCAAATGGGGTGACATTTTCTCCGCGATGCTCGGCTCCGGTGAACGCGTCAAAAGAAAAGTAAATTGGGAGCTTGCTGAAGAAAGCCTGGTCCACGGAGCTGATGCGGGCTTCGGGCGCAGTCCGCAAAGTGATGGATGTTTGCGGGGTGGCGCTCAAATAGTTCCTATAACTGAGAGCGGCGAAGTTCACGCTGAAACCGCTGAAATTATTGGTCAAAAACGCGGTGTTGCGTACCTCGGAGTTAACGGCTTCGCGAAAGGTATCGGACCATGCCAGGCGGAAGGTAAGCGAGGTAAGCTGATCCAAATCCGCGACGGCGCGCCATCCGCCGGGCAAGAGGGATGTGAAGAGAAGCTTTGTTTCGTGGCCTCCCTGCCTGAGCGGCGGCGCGTTCTGCTGTTCGAGTCCGCGATCAATTACGCCAAAATAGGTGGCGTCAAGGCTTGCGCTCTCCCAGGGCCGCATACGAAATTGCCCCTTTTGGCTCCATCCGCGCGAGCTGAAATAGGAGGCGCCGAGGGTGGTATCCATCCAATCCACCGGCGCCCAATAGAAGGAGTCGCCGAGCACAATGCCCTTTTGCGAAGTGTCGCCGACGTCGGGAACCATGAAACCCGATTCGCGGCGTTTCTCGGCGGGCAGCGTCGCGTAGGGCAAGTACAGGATGGGAACCGAAAAGACGCGAAAGTTTCCATTCTCAAGGTGAACGGATTTTTGCAACCTGATCGTGGCGGAACTTGCGTAAAACTTCCATGCGGGGCGCCCCGGCTTGCAAACGGTTAGCCACACTTTGCGGACGCGATAGGTGTTTTCGTCCAAGCGCTCTGCTTCCTGGGCGTCAAAATAAAGCGGATTGGGGCTAACGAGCAAAGCCGGCGCGGGTCGCCGCTGCAATGCGAACGTTCCGCGAGCATTGTGAAAAGTGCCGCGGCCGGTGCGCAATTCGTAGCGGGCATCATCGGCCTCCACGTGTTGGGTGCGATAATCGAGCTGCACATGGCCGCGTGCGGTGACGATTTGGGCTACGCTGTCATATTCGACATGGTCGGCTCGCAGACGCGCATTTTCGTAGCGGACCTCCACGTGCCCATCGGCATAGAAGATTTTGCCGGATTCGCGTTGCTGGTCCGCTTCCAAAGTAGCTTCGCCGCCGCCAGTGAAAAGTTTCGGCGTAGGTTTCTTAGGCGCTTGGGCGGCAGTGAAGCGGGGCACACCGAGGAAAACAATTAGCAGCGCGGCGTACAGCAAAGTTTTACGGATAGATTGCGCGAGAGTCTCGTTGGGCATCGCGAGAAAAAGCGGAAAAGAGAAAGCCTAGCCTAACACGCGTCCCGCTTGCCCGCAATCCGTCAGGGCAATGGGGCACAAGACGGCCGATCACATGGATGCGAAAACGTCGGCTGCAAGTTGCGCGACACGAGACAGAAGGCAAGCTTAGCGCAGCGCGCTAACGCCGAATATTTCCCGGATTTTCCGTGTAAGTGTATCGCTGGTGAATGGTTTCTGAAGAAATTCCGATCCGCTGATGGCCAGCTCCTGAACTACGGAAGAATTCATATAACCTGACATGTAAAGTACTTTCATGTTGGGATTTCGCGCCATCAAAGATTTGGCCAAACTTGGACCGCTAATTCTGGGCATCACAACGTCGGTAAGGAGCAGGTGAATGGTCCCCTGGTGAAGTTGAGCCAACTCATGGGCCTCAAACCCGTTGCTCGCTTCCAGGACGATATAGTGATTTTCCAAGAGCATCTCGCAAGTAAGCTTCCTGAGCGATTCTTCGTCTTCAACCACCAAGACTGTTTCCGTTCCTTCAAATAGCCTCCGCGGCTCAATGTTGTCCTTCTCGGCTGCTGATGAAGTTTGAGGGAGGTAGATTTTGAAAGTGGCTCCGCGACCCACTTCGCTCGACACCGAGATGTGGTCGCCGCTTTGTTTAACGACGCCGTAGACCGTCGAAAGGCCAAGCCCGGTGCCCTTTCCCTGCTCTTTGGTGGTAAAGAACGGCTCGAAGATATGCTTCTGAGTTTCGGCATCGATGCCGGTGCCGGTGTCCGTGACTGCAAGCATAACGAATGAGCCGGCAGCGAGCTCAGGATGGCTCTGCACGTAAAGGTTGTCCAATTCAACGTTCGAGGTCTCGATCGTCAGAGTTCCGCCGTCGGGCATGGCGTCTCTGGAATTGACGATCAGATTCATGATTACCTGTTCGAGCTGGCCTTGATCCGCCTTCACGCAGGCTAGATTAGGCGACAGGGCCGTGACCATTTCCACATCCGCTCCGATGAGCCGCTGGAGCATCTTCTGGACGTCGGTCACCACGGAATTCAGGTCTAAAATTCTTGAATCAAGGATCTGCTGACGGCTAAAGGCAAGGAGTTGGCGGGTTAGCCTCGCCGCGTTCTGCCCTGCTTTCTTGATTTGTGCGACCTTGGCGCGGACGGGATCATCGTCTTTTAAGCGCCCCTCGACAATGTCGCTGTAACCGAGGATGACGCCCAAGAGGTTGTTGAAGTCGTGAGCCACGCCGCCTGCCAAGCGGCCGACTGCCTCCATCTTTTGAGCCTGAAGGAACATTTCTTCCAGGCGCTTGGTCTCGGTAATGTCGCGGGCAATTGCGGAAGCGCCGACAATTTTTCCGCGCGCATCCTTGATCGAGGAAACAGAAAGTGAAACGGGAACCTGGCTTCCGTCCTTTTTGACGCAAATTGTTTCAAGCTGTTCTACCTTTTCGCCCCAACTTATTTTCTTGAGGATGCCTTGAAATTCGTTCTGCCGGTCCGGGGGAACAATAATGCCAAGGGATTTTCCGAGTACTTCTGCGCGGGAGTATCCGTAGATTTGCTCCGCGCCGAGGTTCCAAGTGAGGATCATTCCGTCGAGCGTCGCACTGATGATTGCGTCTTGTGAGGACTCGACAACGGCGGCCACGCGCCGAAGGTTGTCCTCTATTTGCTTCCGCTCCGTGATGTCGAGGAACGTGACGACCGAACCAATTGATTTTCCGTCCTGCAGCATCGGGTGCGACCAGCACTCGACCGGAAAGCTGGAGCCGTCTTTTTTCCATAGGAGCTCCTCGTCCAAGTGGAACTCGCGACCTGCGCGGACGGCTGTGCAAATCGGGCACTCTTCGACCGAGTACGGCGTGCCTTCGGCTCGAGTATGGTGGCTGAGCGAGTGCATCTGTTTGCCGAGCAGGTCGCTTGGACGATCGTACCCGAGCAGGCGCGCGCAAGCTGGATTGCAAAAAGTGCAATTCCCCTGGAGGTTGACGCCGTAGATGGCCTCGGCGGTGGAATCGAGGAGCAGCCGAACTTTTTCCTCGCTGTCGCGGAGAGCTTGCCTTGCTCGCGCGGCTTCGTCGCGCGTCAATTTTTCGTCCAGAGCGCGGCGGACGGCCGATGGCAAACGGGTCAGGCGGTCTTTCAGGATGTAATCAGCTACTCCTTCCTTGATCAGGTCGACTGCGGCTTCTTCTCCGAGTGTGCCGGTCACTAAAACAAAAGGAATATTCATTCCACTTCGCTTGACGAAGCGGAAGGCTTCCAGACCGCTCCATTGGGGAATGGTGTAGTCGGAAAGGATGAGATCATAAGCCCGGGATTGGAGGCTAGCCACGAAGGCTTGCTCGGTATCAACCGTGTCCGCATCGAGTTCGAAGCCCGCTTCTTGCAGCTTCCGAATGAAGAGTTCTGCATCCGGCTGATTGTCTTCGAGTATGAGCACGCGCAGGCGAGTCGGGGCATGGTTGTATGCCTGAAGGGGTCCAACAGTTTCGTTTACCGGCGCGGTCATACAGTGTCCTCAATCGGCCAGAAAGCTTCGGGGCAACAGCATCAGAACAGGAAAGGGGGGCGATGATTTCGGCGAGTGAAAGCTCTATCGCAAAATCAGACTCGTGTTCTTCGTGCTTCCTACCGGTTACTCTGAAAGAAAACTGTAAGCCTATTTGTGTCGCTGCCGCACAGAAAATGCAGTGCTGGAGCCGATTTGTAACTAGTCAGCGTGGTGCAGCGATGACGAAATATGTCCGGCTACGTTGATAGCAAGCTACAATATTAGAGTGACCTAATTTTCGGAGGGGTGGCCGAGCGGTTGAAGGCGGCGGTCTTGAAAACCGTTAGGCCCGAAAGGGTCTCGTGGGTTCGAATCCCACCTCCTCCGCCAATCAGTCTTACGTTTTCTCCGGGGCTCCTGATCGCTGACATGGTGTCGACGAGCTATATCGAGGGCCGCTCAAGTTCAACCGGCTCAATCGATACCGGGTTTTGGTAGGGACAGGAAAACGCACCCGTCCCAGAGCGAAGTCGGAGAGCGTCCGTTCAGACGCCTCTCCGAAGAAGAACGAAGCGGTCAGCCCGTTCGTCCGGATCACGAAACCTTCACGGGTTTCTCGGCGCTGCCGGAGGGCCACTGGGCAAATTCGGTGCGCAGACTCCGCGGCGACACCCCGAACTCCTGTTTGAAGCAACGGCTGAAATGATTGGAGCTGTTGAAACCCCAGGAGTAGGCGATGTCCGTAATGGACCGGTGGACAAACTCAGGGTTTAGAAGGTCTTCCCGGCAACGCTGCAACCGGAGTTTCAGTATGTAATCGGAGATGGATACGTTCTCCGAGTGAAAGACCATGTGCAGATAGCGCTTGGTGCAGCCGGCCGTTCCTGCGAGGTTCGTGATGGACAGGTCCGGGTCGCGAAGATGGCTTGAGATGTAACGCTTGACCCGTTCCCGAATGGCCTCCTTGGAGTCCACGGGCACGTGTTCATCGATGAACTCGAGCACTGCGAGACGAATCAACTGGATCGTGATATCCGCCACTTTCTGGCCGGCGCGATTCCCGATCTCCGGAATTTGATCGAAGGTCGCCGAAAGCAGGCTCCAGATTAGTTTGCCCAGGCCGCGGCTTCCGGAAAAGCGGTGCGCTGCGAAACTTCCCAGATCGAAGTTCGGCGTCAGGATCCTTTCGCTCGGGATAGTCAGGAAAAAAATTCCGGCCCGGCCGGGGATCACAGCGCTAGAAGGCTTCCGTGGATTGTAGATGGTCCAGTCCCCAGGCTGGAGCACGGCGGTTTGCCCATCTTGCTCCAGGAGACTGTTTCCTTCCGTTTGAAAAACGACCTTCACGAGAGCCCGGTCGACGCGATTGACGAGACCGGCCGTATGGACAATGCGGTGACGCACGGATGTAAAAAGCCGGCAGAAAACCAGGTCCGCGACGTTCGTGTAATTGAGATTGGCGTTGAACGGCTCGTCGCTCTGCGGTTCAAGATGAAAGCCGCCACAGAGGGGGCCGACGTTAGATTGCCAGAATTCGCGGCGTTCCGAAGGCTTGATGCCGGCCGTGGACAGGCTCTTCCACGGCGAAATCGCGGCATTCGAATCAACGTGGCTGCCTGTTTGCATCGTAGTATCTACCAGATACTATCCAAATAGAACTCGGGACTGTTCTAGCTCATCCGCGCGGCCCTCCTAGCCCGAGCCATGGTGGAACTTTGCACGCCTCCTACTGGTTACTACGGTGGACCTCGACGCTCACAGATTTCCGGGCCGACACCTGTGCCTTTGTAATCGAGAGGACCGTTCACCTCGTGTTTGTACTTCACGAGCACGTCGGCACAGACCGTGTGATGGGTCTCGAGATTGCCGCCGCAAACGTAGTTTGCGGCGTTGTTGGTGTCTCCCGTTCCGTTATAGATCGCCGTCTGGGGATAGGGACACAGTGGACGGGTGAGTGCTGGAGTTACGCCCGGCGCGGTTGCGCCGACTATCTGGCTTGGTGGAATATCCTTCTCAACCCAGTTTATGAGGGCTTGGAAGTCCGCACCGTTTTGCGGCCAAGCTCCAACGTCATCGCTGCCGCAGTGACCAACGCCGGGGGCGCGGAACAGACGATAGAAACGCTGAAGGTTGTCGAAGTCAGGTATGTCACCATCATCGCTGTAGCGCGCCGCCATCTCGCGATAATAGTTGATGACTCCACGAGGAAAGATCAGTTGATCGTTGGCTCCTACAGAGGTGATCATTTTGCCGCCGTGCCGCTTGAACTCGTCGAGGGGCCCGAAGGTGTCGGTCACATCCGCGATATTGCGTGAGCCGTCCTGAGCAACTTGTGGGTAGCCTGATTCCGGAACGGTCTCCCAGTTGAAGTTGAGATCGTGCTCATCCCATTGGAACTGGATGACTCCAAGGAAGAACGGGATCGAGCCGTCGAGGCCAAAGCCTGGAAAGGGACCAGTAAAATCGGTGCCGCGGTCCAATCCAAACCAAATCTTGTCTCCATCGGCGTTGCGGGGGCCATCCCAGATGAGGTCGATGGCCTCGGCTTCCTGATCGGTCACGCAATTTGTAGCGGGCGCGCCGGGCCTGCCGCAAATATTCGACTTGGCGCTGAAATGACATTTTCGGGGGTCGTCGATGATACCGTCGACGACGCCGTCGTTGGCGTCGCACGCGGCTATGGCAGAAGCGCGAGCTTGGTCGAGCTTCGGTTTTGCGATCGGGCCGCCGACCAGATCCTTCATGACGATCTGACCCCACATTTGCGCCGTCTGGAATCGCGTCCAATACATTGCCGGCGCATCAGCGAGGATTCCGTCGAGTTCATCAGGGAGTTCCTGCGCCAGCAGAAGGCCCTGCCGGCCGCCCGTCGAGCAGCCATTCCAATAATTGAACTCTGGGCGCATGCTGTAATAGGCCTTTGTGATGAGTTTCGACCACAGGACCTGCTGTTTGATCGCGTTGCGAATGAAATCCTCGATGAACTGGAGGTTGTAGGTGCCGTCGGGATTGACGCCGGGGGTGCAGTCACCCCCGCTGTGACCGAGGTTGGTGCCGGAACCCACGTAACCCGCATTCACAGCCGGTGTCACGGTCAAATTGCCTGCGCATCCGCCGCCGCCGAGGCCCTGAGTCCGACCGTTCCAAGCTCCCTGCACGCCGCCGGAGCCTCCATCGGTGTTGCTCAACGGCAGGCCCACGACGATGTTGATGTTCTGGTCGGGATTGGTGCCGTAAAGCAAGCTGACCTTGCAGTAGGCAACATTTGGCCCGGACGCCGGGACGATAACGCTCGTCGCGGACTTGATCGCCGGGTTGCTGATGATGCCGTTTGCAGGATCTGTGGTGAGAGCCACGCATGTCGGCGAAACACCGTCAGCAGACGCCGGCAGAACTGCCGCGGACGCTATCACGACGAGCGCGCCAACACAGATTGCGAACGTGCGTAACCTTCGAAGAATGGCCATGGCTTTCCTCCTTTTGCTCTGCACCGCCGAGAGGGCACTGTTCATTGTCGAGTTACCGTATCGGAAAAATTACTTGTTTCAGCCAAGTCATTGACGTGCGATCGAGCACGCGTGCGGGGACGGCAATGACCGCGCGGAGCATCCCGCCGAACCGAATTAAGTGTCCAATACCTTTTCGGACGCGACCTGATACCCGGCGAGTCTCAACGCCAAGAAGATGCAGCCCGGCGCGAGCCCTCTGTAAAACTCGCTGGCGAACGGCGGGAGATGTAGAATCCCGGGCATGGAACTCCGTCACATTCGGTATTTCCTCGCCGTCGCGGAGCACCTGAATTTTCGCGAGGCGGCGCAGCGGCTGCACATTGCGCAGCCGCCGTTGAGCCGCCAAATACAGCAACTCGAGGAAGACCTGCGAGTCGAGCTCTTTGCGCGCGACAAGCGGCACGTGGAGCTTACCGAGTCCGGCCATGCTTTTCTGGCGGAGGCGAGGAAGCTGATGGCGCAGGCCGGGCGCGCGGTCGAAGCGGCTCGCCACGCGCAGGGCGGCGACGCGGGAATCCTCAGGGTCGGCGTCGCGTCAGGCCTCGGAGGAACGGTCAGTCGGGCGGTTTTCGAGTTCCGCAGACGTGCGCCCGCCATCGAGGTCGAGTGCCACGATGTTTTTTCCAGCTTCCAGAACGACGCGCTGCGCAGGCGGGAAATCGACGTCGGCTTTTTGCGCCCTCCGATAGATCGGGAAGCCCTTGATTGCGAACTGCTTTATGAGGAGGAGTTCGTCGTAGTCCTGTCGAAATCGCACCGGCTGGCCAAGCGGAAGACCTTGCGGATGCGCGACATTGCCGACGAGCCGTTGATTGTTTTCGGCCGGAACTATTCGAACACTCTGTACGACAAGATTCTGGGTCTTTACGGCCGACATGGTCTGACGCCGCGGCTGATCACTCTGGCCGTGGAGCCGCACGACGAGGCTGGCGCAATCACGGTAGCATCCGGGAAAGCGATTTTCATGGGCGCAGGAGCCTTTGTAAACCGCTCGCAGGCTGGGATCGAACTGGCTTCGGTTCCCTTGAAGGAGCCCGACGCCAAAATCGAGGTTTACGCCGCCTGGAGAAAGGACGAAGATTTGCCGGCCGTGGGCGGGTTCCTCGATAGCGTCCGGTCCACGTTGCGGCAGAAGAAACCGGGACCCCGTCTCGCCGCGAGTCCTCGACAATCAGCCAGAGACCGCGTTACCTCGAAGATATAAGTCGCAAGCCTATGAGAGAAGCATTCCGAGACGGTAGTGTGCCTCAGTTTGCTGCTGGCACGGGCACTCCTGGCTGTGGCTTAGCGATTGCCTGGACTTACCCGCGCAGGCAAGAGTGCCTGCGCCACGAAAGGATGTTGCTCGAGCCTGGATGGACCGGAAAGGCGGTTGCTTTGAATCTCACTTCCGATCAAAAGCGAATCAATGCGGGGGGATGGTGACAATCCTTTCCGGCTCGGCATTGGCGCTTCTGCTGATTTTCTTTCCTGCGCCAACGCAGCAACGCTCACTTGAATTGGCAAATGGAATATCGGCGCTGAAATTTCTCTCTGCTTATGATGGCGCTGGCTCTGTAAGCATCGCGGCTCAATCGACACAGCCCACTCATTCGTCGACCGTTTCCACGTCCGACAAGAACGAAGAAAAAGTAACCGCCTATACGCTGCCTCCGGACCTCTATCGAAAAGCGCGCCATCTAGCGCAAATCTCATTTTGGGGTCAAATCGTACTGTTCCTGTATTCCATTGTTGTGCTGCTGGTGATTTTGAAATGGCGGCTCGCCTGCAAATACCGCGCTTGGGCGGAAAAGGCGTCCGCGAACCGATTCTTGCAGGCGGCAATATTCTCTCCGCTGATTCTGCTGACGATCGCCATTTTGGAAAGTCCCGGAGACATCGGCCAGCATTGGGTATCGCGAAAATTCGGGCTGAGCATTCAGGGCTGGAGATCGTGGAGCTGGGACTGGACGAAGAGCCAGATTATTGCGGTGATCATCGGAATCATCGTGATCTGGATACTCTTCGCGGCGATTCGCAAAAGCCCGCGG
>DASYZC010000278.1:0-10888 GCA_035949735.1 Candidatus Acidiferrales bacterium
GCCGTTGTCCGAGAGCGAGAAGGCCGTCACGCCGCTGATCAACTTATCCGTCTTGCGTGTCTTCATATCGAACTTCGAAACAGTCAAAGGCGGCGGGAATTGCTCGCCAAGGACAACTGGCATTTCCACCAGGAAAATCTCGCCTTCCTTCCCGACCGACATGCTCGCGTAATTCGCCGGGGGAATCGGCAGAGACAAAATCCGCTGCAGAATGTCCGGGAAATCGATGGTCACCTTTGGCGGCTCCTTCGATTTTTCGGCCGGCTTTGTCCCGGTTTCATCGCCCGTTTTCTTTTCGTCGGTCTTTTGTTCAGTTTTTCCTTTGTCAGGTTCCGTCCCGGAAGGCTTGGTTTCCGGTCCCTTCTCCTCGTCGCTTTCAGGTGGAATCGGCGAAGGCAATTCCTTTTGCAGCACCGCCACGTACACGCTCAGCGTCACCGGATGCTGGTCGCTCGACATATCCAATCCCGCCGCGCTCAATCCCGTGTTGGTGCTTGCCGCGAAATAAATGTACTTTCCATTCTTATCGAAAGCTGGGTAACGGCAATCGCTCATTCCGTCCGTGATCTGCGTGCTCTTGCCGCTAGCTAGCGAGTAGACGAACACCGCGTGCAAATAATTCGGAAGCACCTTGGTGTAGACGATCCACTGGCTATCAGGAGACCAGTGTTGACCAAAATCGTTTTCGTAAAACTCCATCAGATTCTTATCGACTTTCACGGGCGTCGGATGGTCCACATCCACATACCAGAGATCGAGAAACTTGTCCGAGTACGCAATCTTCTTGCTGTCCGGCGACCACGTGGGCGAGTAATAGAAGGATGGCGAACTGCTGAGGCTGATCTTCCGAGCAGGCTCGAGGCCCTTTTGATCTCGCACGTAGAGTTCATATTCTCCGGACGCATCCGAGAAGTAGGCGATTGATTTTCCATCCGGCGACCACGCCGGGTCGCGATCCGCCGCGCCGGGACTATTCGTGATGTCGCGCGCGTCTCCCTTCTCCGCGGGAACCGTCAGGATTTCCCCGTGCGCCTCGAAAACAGCGCGAGCGCCGGTGGGCGAGATGCCGGAATTCAGAATGTGCTTCGCGACCTTTTCCCAATGCGGCAGCAGTTGCGGCATGTCAGCCGAAACAGTTACTTGAATCGGGCGGTCCTGGTGTGTCGCAAGATCGTATACGTGCAGCGCGCCGAATTGCGAATACACGATCGACCGGTCGTCCGCCGAAGCGGAGCTGATGCCGAATCCGTTCTTGTTCTCGATCACGCGGGATACTTTTTGAGTTCCCGTATCGTAGGCGAAAAGAGTGGTTGGGCCGTCGCGGTCGGAGAGAAAATATACGATCTTGCCGACCCACATTGGATTGCGATCGTTCGAATCCTCGCGCGGCACCTTGACCACGCTCGAATCGGCCAGCTTGGCGATCCACACCGGTGTGGTTTGTCCGCCGCGGTATCCCTTCCAGTCCGGCTCACACTGAAAGACTGGGACGTAAGCGATCTGCGATCCATCAGGCGAGTAGGAGCCCTCTTCGGCCATATCCAGAGGAAGCTGCGTCGGGAATCCGCCCGTCACCGGGACGGTGAAAAGCTTATCTGGGTCGTTCGTGCTATTGCGATGCGAATGGAAGAGGACGCTCTTGCCGTCGGGCGTCCAACCAACCGCAACGTCGGGACCCGGATGATAGGTCAGGCGGCGCGGCTCGCCGCCGGCTGATGGCACCACGTACACATCAACGTTGCTATCGTAGTTGCCGCTAAACGCGACCATCGAGCCATCTGGCGAAAAGATGGGGCCGCTCTCCAAATCCCGGCCGGTGACCAGGCGGCGAGCCTCGCCTCCCTCCCTGCCGACGATCCAGATGTCTCCCCCATACACGAATGCGATTTGACTCTTGCTGATTGTTGGAGTCTGGAGCAGTAGCGGGGTTTTCGCGTCCCCAAAGGAGAAGCAGGTGAACGTAAGAAACAGCAGAGACGACAGAATCAGTTTGGCAGGAACGGACTTAGTCACAATAACCTCCCGGGATGCTGGCGGCCCAGGTGTACGCGATCACTTACCGTAGCCTCGAAAATCGGCCGTCTTTATACTTAACGATATTCGAGCCCCATTTCTTTCAGCTTCGCCCGCAGGCCGTAAATATCCAGGCCCAGCTCACCTTTAGCGAGCCGCTCGCGAACCACATCTTCCTTGTCCACGCGCTGCTTCGAAGCCTCGGCCACTTTAGCCGCCTCCGCCCGTCTCACCACCACGACGCCGTCGTCGTCCGCGACAATCACGTCCCCCGGATCAATCGCCGCACCCGCACACACAATCGGAACATTCACCGAGCCAAGTGTAGCTTTCACCGTGCCTTGCGAGTGCACCGCCCGGCTCCAAACTGGAAACTTCATCTGAGTAAGCGGACCAACGTCGCGGACCCCGGCTTCGATCACCAGGCCTTTTGCGCCGTGGGCGCGAAGCGAGGTGCCAAGCAGTTCGCCGAAATAACCGTCGGTGCAGGGCGATGTCGGAGCCACCACCAGAATGCTGCCCGGCGTGCACAATTCCACCGCCACGTGGATCATCAAATTGTCGCCCGGCGGCAGTGAAACCGTCACCGCGCTGCCCGCAATCGCTGCTCCGGCATAAATCGGACGCATGTAAGACGCGAGCAATCCACAACGTCCCTGCGCCTCGTGGACTGTCGATACGCCATACTTTTCTAGCGCGGCCACCGCAGCGTGGTCCGGCTGCTCGACGTGCCTCACCACAACCGGCTTGCTCATCGCAACTCCTCGGTTACATCCTGGAAGACGCGTTGATACGCTTCCCCATGCCGGATTCTCTCGATCACTGTTTTCTTTCTATCGGCCACAAAAGTAGCTCTCTCAGGAGCTCGGGTTGGGATTCTAGACGGTGCGAAAGCGCGGCGTCAATCAATGCAGCGGCGCTGGGCCTCGGGACTCAGATTCTACGCCAGACCCAGACTCCGCTCCGCTTGAACCCAACGGCTCGCATGCGGATAAACGCGCCGCGCGTTGGTGACATAGATCCGGGCTTTGTCGCCGGCGTTCAACTTCGAATCGTCGACATAGCGCCGCGTGTTGTCGTAATGATCGTGCGTCTCGTCATTAACCACGCCGGGGAACGCACCGTCGCATTCCGAGCCGAACAAAATGTTGTCCAGCGGGACCGCGTCAAACAACATCTGCATGTTGAGGCGATTGTATACGCAGGTATCGACGAAAACGTTGGCATTGCCGAGGAGTTCGTCCGGGCTGGCCCAACTGTTGTACTTCGCGATCGCCCTCCAACGCCCGATCTGGCAGGGCAACGCGCCGCCCGCATGCGGGATCAGAAAGCGCAGACGCGGAAAATCCCGGAACAGATCTTTCGCCATCATGAGTTGCACGAATCCCGTAATATCGGCGACCAGATATTGGACGGCCGTATGTGGAAAATTCTTGTTGATCGATTCGCTGCCGTGCAGCACGAGCGGCACATCCAGCTCCTGCGCCGCTTCGAAAACCGGGTAATTGTGCTTTCCGGTGAAGGGCTGGTTCTGCCAGCGGCCGCCGGTGCCATCGGGATCGAAATTGAACGCGATGAAACCTTCCTTGGTCCAACGCTCGATCTGTTTCGCCACCTGCTCCGATGGACACGAAGGGTGTTGTCCGAGCATGCCCACCGGCGCAAAGCGGCCGGAATTCAACTGACAGGCGCGAAGGATAAGGCCGTTATTGAGATCGGCCCACACGGCGTTCTGTTCCGTAGTACCTTCATGTGTCGCCATGGCTTTCGCACGGGGAGAAGCGAATGCGACATCGATCCCACGCGAATCCATCAAGCTGATGACCTGCTCCAGACTCTTTTTAACGTCGGCGTCGGAGATGTTGGGAAGTACATCGGGATTCTTTCCGGAAAGTTGCGCTTGGCGAAAGCCCTCCACTTCGGGGTGACGGGCAAGACGAACGAAGTGCTGGTGAGAGTCGATGATCATGTTCGCGGCCGGTTGAAACCTTTCTCCAAAGACATGAGCCCGTTCGCCTTCCTTATATCCGATTTGGGATTCTAGTGGGGCACAAAGCGTGCGTCAATCCGCACGCGCCGGGCAAAAATCGCGAAACGCCCGACGATCCTCGCGGCCGCACAAAATCATTGTCGGATAGCGCAGGTTTGAGAACACGAGTAGCGCGACGCCCGCAAGCGCGCTAACTTCGCAGCGGGACCAAGGCGCGCAGGCGCTGATCTCGCAAGTAAATTCCCAGCCAGGCCAGCACTCCGAAAATAATCGGGAACGTAATATTAAAAAGCGCTGTTCCGCTGTGCACGTTGGCGTCAACTGCGCCGCCAAGATAGCCTGTCAGCAGAATCGCGCCGAAAATGGAGGTGCGCGGAATCACATAGAGGGCCGTGCAAACAAGCAGCGCAGCGCCGATCGCCACAACTGTGGCGGCGTTGTATCCAAGTTTGGCTGATGCCTGAATTACCTGTGGCACCTTGATTACTTTCGTGCCGCCGTCAAAAATCATAAACAATACAACCAGGCCGCTGATGATACGTCCGGTCCAAAGCATTCCTTTCGAGGCGGGGGCCGCTTGAGCAGTCGATGACATGAGTTCCTCCTTGTACGTTCCTTGTTTCAACAGCCGCGACTATGGTGTCAAGTCTTTTTCCTTTCGCTCCACGCTGGGTGGCGACGCGAACGCTCAGCGAGATTGGCCGAGGTCGTTGAGCCAAACCCCCAACGCGGCGGTGACTTCTTCGGGGCGTTCCATGGGGGCCATATGCGCGCAGTTCTCGATGATCACCAACTTGCTCTGCGGCACGAGTGCGGCCATCTCGCGATGACCCGCGAGAGGACTCCAGAGATCTTCGCGCCCGCACAGAATCACTGTTGGGGAGCGAAGGCTTCTGAGCACTGGCGCAGCGTCAGGTCGTTCGAGTAAGGCGTTGATTTGCGCGGCGAAAATATCCGCAGTCTTGCGGTCGATCATCTCGATGACGGAAGTAATGAAGGCTTCGTCCGAAAGCCGCGCGGGATGGACGATTTTTGGAATCCACTGGCGAGCCATGGCGCGCATGCCCTGAAAACGCGCCACATCCAGCAACGCGAATCGGTCGGCGCGTTCGCGTTCGCCTGCTTCCCCTGTTGCGCGAGGGCGATAAGCGGTATCGAGCAGCGCGACGCCCGCGACGCGCTCAGGCACACGGCGCAGAATTTCGAATGCGACGCGGCCTCCCATGGAATGCCCTGCAACAGCGAAACGCTCGGGCGCGTCACGCACAGCGACTTGCGCCATCTTTTCTAGCGAGTCGCTCAAACCGTATTCAAGAATCTTGACACTGGTAATTTTAGAAAAGTGGCTCGCCTGGTGTTGCCAGATCGCATCATCGCAAACCAAGCCGGGAAGAAGCAGGAGATGCGGAGGACGCGGCGTCACTTCTTGGTGATCACCTCGACTGGCGGCGTGCCGTAGGTGTGGAACGATTCGATTGTCTTCAGGCCCCAGGCTTGGCCTTTTTTGCGCTCCGCTTCAGTCCAGCGAATCGGCTTCCAATCCGGCGCGAGGATCAGGCGCGCACCCGCATTGGCCACTTCCACGCGATTGCCACCAGGTTCGTAGACGTACAAGAAAAAAGTTTGCTGGATGGCGTGTTTGTGCGGTCCGGTTTCGATGTAGACGCCATTTTCGAGAAAGATATCCGCCGCCAGCAGCACCTCTTCTCGGCTGTTAACCGCGTAGGTGACGTGGTGAAAGCGCCCTTTCGTTCCCGTATCGTCACGCGAATAAGCAAAATCGTAGCTCTTGTTCGTGCAGGTCATCCACATGGCGGCCTCGGAGCCATTGTCGAGAACGATTTGCTCCGTGAGCCGGAAGCCGAGATACTTTTCGAAAAATTCGCGATTGGCCTTGATATCAACAGCCAAGCCGTTCCAATGATCGAGGCGGCGGACGTTGATTCCGCGCGCGGGAAACCGCTGAGCCTGATTTTTTAGAGCAGGACGCAACTCGGGCGGCGGCTGATACCACTGCGTTTCGTAATAAAGCTCGATCTTGTGGCCGTCGGGATCCTGGCAGACGAACGCGGGGCCGTGCGCTAAATCGCCGTCGTTCCAGCCGACGTCGAATCCCGATCCCTTTAGCGCGGCTACGCGGCGATCGAGCGCTTGCTGGCTGCGTGTGCGATACGCAACGTGCCCCAGGCCCGACGATTTCGAAGCGGTGAGCTTCAGCGAGTGGCGCTCGTAATCGTCATAAGCGTGCAAGAAAACCGAATTCCCTTCCCTGCCGCTTTCAGTCATCCCCAGCACATCGACGAAGAACCGTAGGCTCTCCTCTGGCTTCGGAGTCAGCAATTCCAGATGACCCAAATGAGCCAAATCCATATTCGGTTCAGGCTGCACGCGCACCTCGGTTGGTTCAATGGCGCAAAATGTGACGGATTTTGCGCGTTTGGACGATAGAACACCGCTCAGAGGCTTGTCAACTTCACGTGGCCATCCAGCGAATCGTTTTCCAAGGCTATTGCCGCCGATATTCGAGAGCGGTTCCGGTTGCGATTGCCGATTCGCGGGTTCCACAGGAGTGTCGAGTAGGATGGACGTCCATCCTTTGTTTTCTGTCACTTACAGTGGTTTCTATTCGTCCGCTGTGTCGAGGAGACTCCACTTCTTCAAATCGGAATCGACGCGGAAACGAGCGACAAACTGTGCTGCCAGGGGCGTGGTTGCAGCGGGACCGGGCTTCGCATCGGTCGGAAAACAGCGGCGGCAACCCGGGGTCCCCGGCATGCCGATGTTGCGTGCTGGGGTGGAAGCCGCCGCACTCCGCATGGCCTTCGGCGCCCAACGCGCCTGGTGCTGACTCATTTGTCAAAGAGCGATTCTTCGGCCCTCGTTCAAGAGGGCCGGTCACAGCTACATCGTGGTCAGGTTGACAGGTTGTAAAAGCCACGACAAGGGGTTGTTGGTGTGGACTTTTGTTGGGAGGTGTGAGGGCACGATGCGACTTGGATTTGATTATTTACCGTACGTATAATATGCGTATTATTGACTGCCCTAGTATGCGGAAGAGGCATAAAGTTTCGACCGGCGCTAGTTTGGCTGTGCTCGCGATGCTTTTCTCACCTTTCATCGCTAACGCATGCTCAGTCTTTTATCGTACGGTCCAGGTTGGAAGAGAATTCCGCGCCCGCGTGATGGATCGCGGTCGGCCGGTGCAATCGTTGCAGTTGGTGCTACGTTCAGAACACAACCAAGCTATTTACGCGGTCACAGACTCCGAAGGGTATGCGCGTTTCACCAATCTAAATTCAGGCTTGTTCGTGCTCACAAATGACCACGACGGGGATATCGGAGACGGTGTCAACGTCGAGGTTGTGCTCAACGGCGCGACGAACGTAACCGTGCCGCTGAAGTGGCCTAATGCGACGCCGGTGCAAGTGCAGTCAGTGAGCGGGACACTGCGGGGACCGGACTACTATCCTGAGCAGACGCAGCCTGAGCTATCGCTGTCGCTCCTCGAAGGCGTTTCGGCACATGTGATCGAAACGACCCAAACAGATAGCAGAGGCGCGTTTAGTTTCGCCTACGCGGCCCCGCCTGGGATTTACTTCCTACGTCTAAATCCCTCCCCGCTTCGTGCTTCGAACGGAGAACAGATAGTGGGGATGGTTCCAGTCGATGTGAGTCCCAACGCAGCGGAACGCGTATTAGATGTCGATCTGGGTTGGTCGAGTTGCGGACTGGGTTATTCACAGCGGACCAAATACCCTGAAATGAAAGTAAGCAAACTCTGCGGCGATGTCGTTGATTCTGCGGGTGCCGCTATTGCTAATGCGCAGGTCATGCTGCTCGCGAACGGCGAAAAAGCCGAGGTCCTCGAACAGACACTGACTGGCAGAGGTGGACGGTTCGCTTTGCGGAAGGAAGGTGAAGGTACCTACCAGTTGCTCATAAAATCCACGGGATTCCAGCCATTCCTGCGAGTGATGCGCGTAAGTGACGCTGAAAGATCCGAGGGCTGCCAACAACCAATTCGAGTGCAGTTAGAGATCGAGTAGCCGTAGCGAACTGCCGGTAAACCCGCAACCTCGTTGACAAGAGCGCAGGTGGTGCTAACATCCGCGGCGGATGAAATCCCCTCGATTCAGGGCCTTCCATCGCACCTAGGAGGCACGAAATATGAGCCACATAAATAGACGGAAACTGTTATCGCTTTTAGGAATTTCGCCTGCGCTGCTGGCTGGCGCTAGCTCAAATGCGCAACAGGCCAAGGCGAAGGGCGCCGAGCCTTCGGGACACGGCAAGCTCGAAGGGCTAAATCCGAAGGGTACGCCGCCGGCGATTCAACTGATTCCGATGGCGCCGCGACTCGATTCGCTGGATGGAAAAACCGTGTGGCTTGTTGATACGGGATTCGAGGGCGGCGGAATGCTGCTCCAACAGATTCAACTTTGGTTCAAGCAAAACATGCCGACAGTGAACACTATCTTCCGGCGCAAAGCGGGACCTTACATGGAAGACGATCCCGCGCTCTGGAAAGAGATCAAAGAGAAAGGCCATGCGGCCATCATGGCCGTCGGGCATTGAAGCACGTGCACGCCAGCGACCGTGGGTCACTGCATAACGGTTGAGAAGATGGGAATTCCGACCACTCCGATGGTAACGCGAGCGTTCAAGGAGCTCGCGATTTTGAACGTGGCGAAACGCGGCATGCCACATCTGCGAATCACCTTTACGCCGCATCCGGTGGCCAGCAAGACACCCGAGCAGCTTCGCGCGTACGTCGAAGGGAACGACCCGATAAGCGGTAAGCCGATGATGAAAGAGATCGTGGATGACTTGACGCAACCGCTCAGCGCGGAGGAGAAGAAGAGCGGCTTAGTGCGGATTTCCGTCGGGCCGGAAAAGTACGGACCGGATTCCGCGAAGAACCTGCAGCAGTTCTATCACGATAACGGCATGACCGATTTTCTTCCAGTCATCATTCCGACGGAAGAAGAAGTTGCGGAAATGCTGAAGGGGACGAGCCGCAAGCCGCAAGAAGTATGCGGCAGGATGGCCGGCGGCGCTTATCCGCCGTGGGAATACACGGTGAGGCAGGTGGCAATCAACGCCGTGATGGCAGGATGCAAGCCGGAATATTTTCCGGTGATCCTGGCGATCGCATCGTCGGGGACGCCCTCGCTAATGAGCTCGACGAACTCGTTTGCGTATGCGGCGGTGATCAACGGACCGATCCGAGACAAGCTACAAATGAACTACGGCATCGGCGCGCTCGGACCTTTCGCACAAGCGAACGCGGCGATCGGGCGTGCGTGGACGCTGGTCTCAAGGAACCTTGCGAACGGTGGCATTCCGGGCGACACGTACATGGGATCGCAGGGCAACAACCTCAACTACAACAACCTCATCATCGCCGAGAACGAGGCGGCGAGCCCGTGGGTTCCGCTGCATGTGCAGAAAGGATTCAAGGCCGAGGAAAACGTCGTGAGCATGTTCCGCGGGCTCGGCATCGTGCCCGGACAAGGCGCAAGAGGGACCAGCACGGACACACCCAAATATGAAGAGCAGGTCAGCGATCTTTTCAGCGTCTTCACGGGATTTTTCGGCGGCCTGGTGGTGGCCGATCCGCTGATAGCGAATCATTTGAAGGATCGCGGCTACGACACGAAGGACAAGTTGATCGATTGGCTGTACAAAAACACGACGCAAACGGTGAAGGAGTACAAGAGCCGCGATTTCGCGTACGGATTCGACTATCCGCGCGCGCTCAAGGGACTCGAGCCGTACAAAACGTGGTACGCCATGCCGGACGATGCCGTGATTCCGCGCTGGCCGCACCGCGACGACATCAACGTGGTCGTTCTAGGAGGACAAACCAACGCGTTCTTCCAGGGCGGAAGTTTGAGCTACACGGTAAGCGTCTCAATCGATAAGTGGACGTAGTCTGACGCGTCCTGGAAGCATGGCTTACATCGAAGAGAGATTCTTCGACTGCGTGTCCCGGCGCTTCGCGCAAAACCAAAGGCGCGGGACATTCCACTCAGAATGACGGGACTCGACCATGCAAGATGGGACGAGTTTCCCGCACAGGCGCTTCAGGGCCGCGGATTAGAGATCGCGCACAATTTCCGACAAGAACCATGTGCGGCGCTCCGTCTGGTCGATCCAAACCTCGATCAAACTGGCGGTAGCGACATCGCTGTACTTCTCGCATACTTCGTGCGTGGCGCGCAAAGAGCGCGTGAGGTGCTGATTGTCAGCCGAAAGCTCGGCCAGCATATCTTTCGGGCTGACGACTTCGGCGTTGTTATCCTTCAGGCGCTGATGGCGCGTGATATCGCTGATGGAGCGAATCGTAGCTCCCCCAATCTTGCGGCCGCGCTCGGCGATATCGTCCGTCATGGCGAAGATTTGATCGGAGTGTTCATCGAGAAGCAGGTGGTAATCGCGGAAATGCCGGCCGGTCATGTGCCAGTGAAAGTTTTTCGTTTTTACGTACAGCGCGAAAACGTCGGCTAGCGTTTCACGCAGGGCGGCTGAGATCTCGGCGACGCCCTCGTGGCTCAAATCGGTAGGCACTTCCAAAGCGGGGTTTAGGTGTTCCCTTGCTGGAGCTGCGGCATTCTTTGGCATTGTGATTGGTCTCCTTGAATCTTCTGTCGGGATTATCGCGATCTTATGTTCAAACGCTCAATTGTTTACCGACAGTCATTCTTCCGCCGCACGTCCGCCGCTGTCAAGCATCCCTTGAAGCGTGGAAGAGCCTGGTCACATCGTATCCCCCTAGCGAGGTTAAAGTGTTTGAGCGAGAAGCGACGCAGGGAGATGGAATTTTGTCTGGCCCGAAGGTTGGGGAAGTGATGTCCGCCGTGGTGGCTGTGGGAAAGTGGGAAT
>DASYZC010000279.1:0-8720 GCA_035949735.1 Candidatus Acidiferrales bacterium
CGAAAATCCGGAAGACAATATCGCGCTGGTGCCGTTTTCGATGATACGCAAGCTGCATCCCGAGTTCAAAAACGTGGTCTTCATGGCCAAGGCGGATACCACGGAAAATCTGCCGCTGGTGGTGGACGAAACGCGCGAATATATGCGTAGAATGCGAAAGTTAGCTTCCGACAAGGATGACGATTTCGCGATACTCACCACGGACACGTTTCTAGATTTGTGGAAGCAGATCTCCAGCGGAATCTTCATCGTTATGCTCGCCGTCGGATCCGTCGCCCTGCTGGTCGGTGGAATCGGGGTCATGAACATTATGCTGGTTAGCGTTACCGAGCGGACGCGCGAAATTGGCGTCCGCAAGGCCATTGGGGCGCGGCGCGCAAATATCTTGCTGCAGTTTTTGCTCGAGGCCGTGACTCTTGCGGGCATAGGTGGCGTGATTGGCGTTCTTCTCGGTTCGTCCATTGTTCTTTGCATAAGGCTGGCTTTTTCCAGTTTTCCCGCCTCCGTTTCCGTAACGCTCGTCCTGCTTGGAGTATCCGTCGCGAGCATGATTGGGATTTTCTTCGGCGTGTACCCAGCCTGGAAAGCGGCGCGGTTAAACCCGGTGGAAGCGCTGCGTTACGAGTAGGGCTCGGGCGCAGTAACCGGTTTTGCCCGCACGTGATATCGTTTCGATTCCGATGCTTTCAGTCAAACTGAGGCTGCGAGGTGCGCAGTGGATCACGCACAAGGATTTTTGAATCTCGTAAACGACGCGAAGCAACGAATCAAGCAAGAGACTTTTCGCGAAACAAAAAGGCGGCTCGATAATGGCGAGAAACTCATCCTCGTGGACACGCGCGAAGACGCCGAATGGGCTCGCGGGCACATTCCCGGCGCAATTCATCTCGGACGCGGCATCATCGAACGCGACATCGAAAAGACGATTCCAGACCAAGCCACGCCGATCGTCCTGTATTGCGGAGGAGGATTCCGTTCGGCGCTGGCGGCCGATAATCTTCAGAAAATGGGCTACGTCAACGTGATTTCGATGGATGGCGGCTGGCGCGGTTGGACTGAGGCAGGCTTCCCCGTTATCAAGGATTAAAGAATTGCGGTTGGCTCGGCCCGCGCAAAGAGTTGGCTGAGGTTCGGATTTATTCCGAAGGAGGAAATCGCCATGACTGCTACGCCGCGTCGCGTCGTCACCGGCCACGACAAGAGTGGGAAGTCGATTGTTTTGTCCGATGGACACCCACCCATCGGGCTGAAGTTTCCGGAGCGTGGCGTCGCCTTCTTCGAAATCTGGAGTACAAACGCGAGCCCAGCTCCGCTCTCAGCCGCGGAGGCTGAACCCACCAACGAGTTGGTTGAGCTCGGACCGAAATCGCGTGGGACGGTGATTCGAATCCTGGATTTCTTGCCCGGCTTCTCAAAGGAGAGCTCCGGTACACGACCTTTCATTCACCGTACGGAGACCGTTGATTACGGAATCGTGCTCGAGGGAGAGATATTCCTTCTTCTGGACGACTCCGAAGTGTACTTGAAGGCTGGCGACGTGGTGATTCAGCGGGGCACCGATCACGCGTGGGAAAACCGCTCTGACGGGCCCGCACGCATGGCCTTCGTCCTCGTGGATGGGGCGTTTTGCGAGGAGCTCAAGGCATCCTTGCCCGCCGGCGCGCTTGAGAGAGTAATTCGCGGACCCTTGAGAGCTGCGACGGGATAGCTCGAAAAAAGTTGGCTGGGGCGGTTGGACTCGAACCAACACCGTCCTCATTAACAGTGAGGTGCCCTACCGATTGGACCACGCCCCAACTTGGCGACAAACTGAGTGTAATAATTTACACGATTCTGGCGCGGAGGTGAATGCGGATTGACGGCGGGCTGCGGAGTACTAAGGTGAATGGCCGAGGGAAGGAAGCCGGCCCAGCCCTCAATCCCCTAAAGGGATCCTCGGCTTTCCTTCCCTCTGACGGGCCCATACCTCGCACGCTAAAAACCAAAGTTAAGGTGCTGAAACGAAACGTCGTCAAAATGGTGCCTTGCGTAAAAACTCCCGGCCCCCAGTAAATTTTTCGGCGCGACCTCGGGCGTGGTCAGAACCCCACAGTTTGTGCCTCTAAGCCCCCGGCCACTGACACCAAATCTAGAGCGGTTGTCTTGACCTCGCAGCGCGCCAGTTGCTATGTTTAAAAATTACACTCGGATCATTATACCCAGTGTCGAGCGGATGTTTCCGTGTCGGTAATCGAGCCATGACTCTGAAGAAAATCATCATTCGGGGCGCCCGGCAGCACAACCTCAAGAACATCAACTTGGAAATTCCGCGCAACACGCTCACCGTGGTCACCGGACTCTCGGGTTCTGGGAAATCCTCGCTTGCCTTCGACACGCTCTACGCGGAGGGTCAGCGGAGGTACGTGGAATCTCTTTCAGCTTACGCGCGCCAGTTTCTTGATCAAATGGAGCGGCCGGAAGTGGATTCAGTTGAGGGGCTCTCGCCCTCCATCGCCATTGAGCAGAAAACCACGACGCGCTCGCCGCGGTCGACCGTGGGCACGATCACCGAGATTTACGATTACTTGCGTGTAGTTTACAGCGCCATCGGCGTGCCGCATTGTCCTCGGTGCGGAAAGCCCATCGCACGCCAATCCACGGAGCAAATCGTGCAAGCGGTGATGGCGCTGAAGCCAGACGACCGCATTATGGTTCTCGCGCCTGTGGTTCGCGGACGCAAGGGCGAGTACAGGAAGGAACTCGAAAAATATGCGAAGGAAGGTTATGTCCGCGCCCGCGTGGATGGCGAGCTGGTCAGTCTCGATGCGCCGGTGCCGCTCGACCGGCGGAAGAACCACACCATCGAAATTGTGGTGGATCGGTTGTTGTTGAAAAACGGTATTGTGCAGCGCCTTGAGCAATCCATTGAAACCGCGCTGAAGCTCACGGGCGGCTTGGTAACAATCGCCGTGGTGGGCGGCCAGGAGCATGTCTACTCCGAGAAACTCGCTTGCCCGGATTGCGGCATTTCCATACCACAACTCGAACCGCGTTCGTTCAGCTTCAATTCACCCTACGGCGCATGTCCGGAATGCAATGGATTGGGATCGAAATATGAATTTGATCCAGCAAAGGTGATCGTGGATTGGACCAAGCCGCTTTTTGAAGGCGGCCTTGGACCGGGTTCTGGTTCCACGCCCCTGCAGCGCACGTTGCGAATCGCTGCCGTCGCTCACGGATTTGACCTCGATGCGCCTTTCGAAAAGCTCCCGCGCAAAGTGCAGAACCTGATCCTCCAGGGGAATAACTCAGGCGTTTTAGGAAAAGGGTTGAATTTCGATGGAGTGGTGGGATATCTGGAAAGCAGCCTCAGAGAATCGAAATCGGATTCATATCGCGAGTGGTTGACGGAGTACATGTCGCCCGCGCCCTGCGCCGCTTGCGGTGAGCAGAGGTTGCGTCCCGAAAGCCTGGCCGTGAAAATTGGCGGCCTTTCCATCGCCGATTTTACGGCTTTGGCGCTATCGGATGCGCGAGTGGCCGTGGACAAAATGCGCGGTGGCCTCACGGTCAGGCAGCGCAAAATCGCCGGGCGGCCGCTGTCCGAAATTTCGGAGCGCATCGATTTCCTGCTGAACGTTGGGCTGGGATACCTCACGCTCGCGCGTTCGGCGGCAACTCTATCCGGAGGAGAGGCGCAGCGCATCCGGCTGGCCACGCAGATCGGCTCGCGGTTACGCGGCGTGCTCTACGTGCTCGATGAGCCTTCCATTGGTCTGCATCAGCGCGATAATAGTCGCTTGCTGTCCACTCTGGAAACGCTGCGGGATTTGGGAAACACTGTACTCGTGGTTGAGCATGACGAGGAAACCATTCGGCGCGCCGATTACGTTGTGGATCTTGGCCCGGGCGCCGGCAAAGCGGGCGGCCATCTGGTAGCCTGTGGCTCACCGGAGGAAATCGCCGCCAATTCCGCTTCTCTCACCGGTCAATATCTTACAGGCCGTATGAAGATCGGTGTACCCCTTCAGCGCCGCGCCACAAACGGTAAAGTTCTCGCGATACTCGGTGCTCACAGTCATAATCTCAAGAATATCGACGTGGCTATACCGCTCGGGCTGTTGTCGGTTGTAACTGGCGTCTCGGGTTCAGGTAAATCTACGCTCGTGAACGACATTCTCTATCGTGCCCTTGCAGCCAAGCTTTACCGTTCGATGGAAAAGCCCGGAGCATATCGCGCGCTCGTTGGCGCTGAGCACGTCGATAAAGTGGTGCAAATTGACCAGGCGCCGATTGGCCGCACTCCGCGCTCGAATCCAGCCACCTACACCGGTGTCTTCGCCCCTATCAGGGAGTTGTACGCGATGCTCCCCGAATCGCGCGAGCGCGGTTACAAGCCGGGCCGATTCAGCTTCAACGTGAAAGGCGGGCGTTGCGAAGCGTGCCAGGGAGATGGGCAGCGGCGCATCGAAATGAATTTTCTCCCCGATGTTTACGTAACTTGCGAAGTTTGCCGAGGTAAGCGCTACAATGCTGAGACTCTGTCGGTGCGCTACAAAGGCTGCTCGATTTCGGATCTACTCGATTTGCCCATTGAGGACGCGCTGAAAGTGCTCGAAAATATCCCTTCGATCCAGCAAAAGTTGCAAACTCTGGTCGACGTCGGACTCGGCTACGTTCAGCTTGGCCAATCCGCCACAACTCTGTCCGGCGGTGAAGCCCAGCGGACCAAGCTGGCGCGCGAGCTTTCCCGCAGGCAGACCGGCCGCACCCTCTATATCCTCGACGAACCCACCACGGGTCTGCACTTCGACGACGTAAGCAAGCTCCTCGCTGTCCTCAACCGCCTCGTCGAGCTTGGCAATACCGTCCTCATCATCGAGCACAACCTGGATGTAATTAAACAAGCCGACTGGATCATTGACCTTGGCCCCGAGGGCGGGCAAGAGGGTGGACGCATCGTCGCTCAAGGCACTCCCGAACATGTAGCGCGCAACAAGAAATCGTATACTGGCCAAATATTAGCCCGCGCTCTGAATGGCTCGAACTCGAACGTCGTCAACCTATCCGCCAGTGCCGCCGCGCGACAGTTGAGCGCAGGATGAACCAGAAGCCGTCGGCAATGCGTCTCCCGCAATCATGAATCTCGAAGAAAACAATCCGCCGCCTGACCAGCCGCTCGAACCCGGAGACGCCCCTTCGCGCCCGCCCGAGCCTGCCCTGCTGAAAACGGACCAGCAGCTGCAGAGGGTCCCGCCAACCGAACCTCAAGTTTCGCTTCCACCGGCAACGGTTCTTCCCGAAGATATCCGCGTCCCTTGGGGCTGGATCGATCTGTTGCTCTTTGTGGTCCTCGCACTTGCCGGCACATTCTTGTTCAGCATTCTGCTCGCAATCGGATTTGCACTCTTCGGTGTGCCTCTATCGCGACTTCAAAAGCCGGGCAGCGCCGAAGGCCTCTTCGTTGTGATTAGCCAAGGAATCCTGTTTTTCGTGCTGCTGGGTTACTTGTTCCTGCAAACGCGTGTGCGCTTTCACGCGCCTTTCTGGCGAACTCTCGGCTGGCGCCCTCTGCAAACACATCGCGTTCGTGGCGCCTGGGCCTACCTGGGGCTGATCGTCAGCGGACTCTCGCTCGCGCTACTTGTCCAAGTGGGTTCTGCGATTTTCGGCACAAAAACCCAATTGCCGATGGAGCAGTTGTTTCAGGACCGCCGCACCGCCATGCTTCTGGTGCTGATGGCGGTTCTGCTGGCGCCCGTCGTCGAGGAGACGATTTTCCGCGGCTATCTGTACCCCCTGATCGCGCGCACCTTCGGAATAACCACCGGAATTGCCGCCACGGGAATACTTTTCGGCCTGCTCCACGCGCCTCAGCTTTGGGGTGGCTGGGTGCAAATCGGATTGCTCATTCTCGTGGGCATCGTCTTCACGTACGTGCGTGCCGTCACGCGGACGGTGCTCGGCAGCTACTTGCTCCACGTAAGTTACAATTCTTTTATTTCCATCGCGTTTCTTGTAGGGACTCACGGGCTCCGGGTTCTCCATCCCGGCCCTTGAAGCGCGCTTCTTCGCGGCAAGCGCATTTCGAAGTGGAGCCAATTCGTTGCGTACGGTTGAACCCATCGAATGGACCTCAAAAGGCGTGGTCATGCTCGACCAGCGGCAATTGCCCGGCGAGGTTGTCTACCACACTTACACCGATTACCGCGACGTCGCCAAGGCCATCAAAGACATGGTCATTCGCGGCGCTCCGGCAATTGGCGTCGCCGCGGCGATGGGTATCGCCCTTGGCGTCCAGCGCTCCGAAGCAAATACTCTCGCCGAGATGCGCTCGGAATTCGCCACGATTTGCGACACGATTTCGCATACCCGTCCCACCGCCGTCGATCTGTTCTGGGCCGTCAAGCGATTCAAGCGCCGCTTCAATGAAATCGCCGCCGGCGCCGCAAGCGACGAGCCAAAAGCTCTCGCTCGAATCCGCGCAGAGCTCGTTGAAGAGGCCCGAATCCTCCACCAGGAACGCCGGGAAGCCGACGAGCGCATTGGCCGCTTCGGCGCGGAGCTCATGCCCAAAGCCGGCCGCGTGATGACGCAATGCAACGCCGGCGCTCTGGCCACTGGTGGAATCGGCACAGCGCTCGGCGTGATTCGAATGGCTGTCGAGGGCGGTTATCGAATCGAAGTGCTGGTTCCAGAAACGCGGCCGTATCTCCAGGGCTCGCGGCTTACTGCCTGGGAGCTGCATCAGGACCACATTCCCCTCACGCTGATCACGGACAACATGGTCGGCCACTTCTTGAAAACCGGCGGCGTGGGAGCTGTGGTCGTAGGCGCCGACCGCATCGCGCGCAACGGCGACACCGCGAACAAAATCGGAACGTACGGCATCGCCGTGCTCGCGAAAGAAAATAAAGTCCCGTTTTACGTGGCCGCGCCGATTTCGACGCTCGATCTTTCCCTTGCCTCGGGAGAGCAAATTCCCATCGAGGAACGCTCCGAGGAAGAAGTAACGCATCTTGCCGGTCTCCGCATTTCACCGGATGTCCGAGCCGCGCATCCTGCCTTCGATGTCACTCCCGCGCGTTATATCGCCGCAATTATCACCGAACGCGGCATCGCCCGCCCGCCGTTCGAAGATTCACTCGCAAAATTATAAGGATTGTAAGACCGGATCACTTCATGTCGCGCCAATTCGGCCCCGCCTTGCTTTCCACCAGCAGAGGAACGCGCAATTTATATACGCCTTCCATCACTTCCTTCACTAGATTCCTGAGCCGCGGGATTTCCCCCTCGGGAGCTTCGAAGAGTAGTTCGTCGTGCACCTGCAAAATCATGCGCGCTTCGAACTCTCCAGCCAAACGGCGATCGAGCTCGATCATGGCCAGCTTGATCAGGTCGGCGGCTGCGCCTTGCATCGGAGTGTTCATCGCCGTGCGCTCGGCAAAGCTGCGCAAATTCAGCTGCGGCGAATTGATTTCGGGAATCGGGCGGATGCGCCCGAAAAGTGTTCTGGTAAGTCCGGTCCTGCGGACTTCCGCGATCTGCGCGTCGAGATATTTTTTCACGCCGCTGTATGTTTCGAAATATGCGTTGATCCACTTCGCCGCCTCTTTCGTATCGATTCCCAGTTCTTGCGCCAAACCAAACGGCGAAAGCCCGTAAATCACTCCGAAATTGATCACTTTGGCCACCCGGCGGTGCTCGCGCGTTTGCGCCAAGGGCGGAACGCCAAAAACCTCCTGCGCCGTCCGCGAATGAATGTCCTCGCCGCGCCGGAAGGCGTCCACAAGAATCGGGTCCCCGGAAAGATGAGCCAAAATACGCAGTTCGATTTGCGAATAGTCGGCGGAAAGCAGCAGATGGCTCGGGGACGCGATAAATGCCGCGCGTATCTCCCGGCCAAGTTCCGTGCGTATCGGAATGTTTTGCAAATTTGGATTGGACGAGCTGAGCCGCCCCGTGGCCGTGCCTGTCTGGCTGAACCGCGTGTGCAGCCGGCCAGTCTCGGCGTTGATCAGTCGCGGCAAGGCGTCCGCATACGTGGATTTCAGTTTAGAAAGCTCGCGGTATTCGAGAACTTTTCTTGGCAGCTCGTGTGTCAGCGCGAGTTCCTCCAGCACCTCCGCCGCCGTCGATCGCGACTTGGCGCGGCTCCGGCGCGGGCCCTGAAGATTCAATCTATCGAAGAGGACTTCGGCAAGTTGCTGCGGCGAGTTGATCTTGAATTCGAAACCCGCCAGTTCGTAAATGGATTTTTCCAGCCGCGCGATCTCTTCCTCCGCCTTCGCGGAAATAATCTCCAACTCTTTCCGATCCACCCGCACCCCGGCGGCTTCCATGCGCGCCAGTACCGGCGCGAGCGGCAAATCGATTTTCTCGTAGACGTCCAACAAACCTTGCTTTTCCACTTCCGCGCGAAGCACTGGCGCAAGCCGCAGCAGAAAATTCGCGCGCTCGCCCGGCGCTCCCGATAGCGTCCGATTCAAATGGCGCAGCACCACCTCCGCAAAAGCGTGATTCGCCGTAGTGGGGCGCAGAAGGTAGGAATAGAGCATGGTGGCGTGGCGGATTCCGGCAACTGGTTTGGCCCCGTTCGCCGAGCCGCCGGAGGCCAGCAGATGAAAAAGTTTCGGATCGTGAACCACCTTCGCGCGATTCGCGTCCCTCAGCCAGTCATTCATCGCGCCGAGCATGTTGTTTTCCGCATCGTTCATGGCCGTGCGCGCCGCGTCGGCTTT
>DASYZC010000280.1:0-41438 GCA_035949735.1 Candidatus Acidiferrales bacterium
TGGAACCGGTGCCATGGCTCATTTACCTCTTTGTCGGAAATGAAAAGAATCCCTTTTTCGGTGCGAATGTGGCATCCATACCGGTCAATTGGGCGGCGATCTGCCGGTACCGATTGCTGAGCAAATTGTTGTGATTCTGCAGCAGCGGCGTCCCAAGATTCACCGCCTCGCTGGCCTTGCGGAAATCATTCGGGATGCAGGCGAAGATAGGACGGTTGACACTCTTCTCGATACTTTTCAGAACTTCCTCGTCCCCTTTATGCCAGCGATTGATAATGATTCGGGCGCGGTCCGGCTCCATCCCAAAACCACTCAGCGCTAGCAGACGACGGTCAAGGGTCCAGAGAGCGGGGACATTCGCCTCGGCCACGATCATGACCATCCGAGACATGCGCAATATCGGGCTCCATTCCGAGGAAAATTGCGAGCCCATATCGAGCAGCACAACATCGTAATTGTTCTGCGCCACGTTGACGACGCGCTCCAACAAGGGAACGTGAATCGCCTGCCACTCTTCTGGTTGCGCCGTCCCACCAAGGATCTCTAGTTTCGTTTTGTGTTGTGTGAGGAGGCCGCTGAAGAAGTGACTATCGAGACGGTTCAGGTTTTCAACGGCGTCACGCACTCCGAAGCGAGGATGGAGGTCCAGCAGCAAATGAACATTCCCCAGCGGCCGGGCGAAGTCCAAAATCACCACCCGCTTGTGGGCAAACGTGGCCAGTTGCACTCCCAAATTGACGGCTACCGTGGTGGTGCCGACGCCGCCCTTCGAACCCATTACGACTATTAGCTTGTTCGAGGTCGGAAGATCCGCCGTATCGAGATCCCCGGAGAGCCGGGCAAGTATTTCCTTCAGCGCCTCGACGCCGATCGGCTTGGCCATGAAATCCTGAACCCCGCTCCGCATCGCTTCTAGCAGGAGCTGGTGGCTTGGCGGCGAAATGGCGGAACAGGCAATGAGTTTTGTTGCCGGATGAGCGCGCCGAAGGAGAGCAGCGAAGGCGAAATAGGCGTCTGTGTCGCGCGCCAGATCCAGAAAGACAACGTCCGGCATAGCGTCGTCCGGAATTCGATCGGCAGGGATCGGCCACTGCCGGATCGAACTCACCATTCCAGTCTGTTCTAGCGTCGCCATCAGTTGGGCCGAACTCGTCAGGTCACCGCTAGCTATGGCCACCGTTAGCATTGTCCAGATTCCCTAGGCCTCCGTGGCATCCATCCTACCATTCATTTGGACCCTGCCGGCTTCTGTGTCGGCGGAGTTGTCGGCGGTAGAAACGTTGCGGGAAACACGGGCCCCTGGGGACCCTGGCCCACAGCATACGGCTGAATGACACGCGGCGTCACGACGATGATAAGTTCATTGTTGGACTTGTTGAGCGTTTGGCTTTGAAAAAGCTTGCCCAAGATGGGTATGTCTCCAATGCCAGGTATCTTCGAGAGCTGCTTGGTAACGCGGTTGTCGAGGAGGCCGGCGATCGCGAAGCTCTGCCCGTCTCGCAGATCCATTTCCGACTGGACGCGGTCTGTCGCCAGGGCAGGAATCAAGAATCCCTGGAGGGTCAGGGCGTTGGAGAAGTCCAGAGAGCTGACTTCCGGCTCCACTTTCAGATGAATTAGACCATCCTGGGTGATCGTGGGAGTGAAATTGAGGCGAATACCAAACTCCTTGAATAGAATAGTGATCGCGGGCGCCGCCCCATTGCCTACGCTTTGCACAACCGGATAGGGGAACTGTCCGCCTGCCAAGAAGCTGGCCGGCTTCCCTGATTGAGTAATCAAGTTGGGTTCCGCAAGTATTTGAAGCAAGTCCTTCGTTTGTAATGCCTGGATTGTAGCTCCCAGATCGATATCCGGGCGGAAAATGAAGATATTGAGCAAGTTGCTGAGCTGGAAGCTATTTTGTCCCGAAGTAGAAGTTGTGGTTGTGGACCCGCTTGTTGAAGTGGTGGTGAGACTCCCGAGTGTGGGAGGCGAGAATTGCTGCGTCGAAGTTGCCATCGGCATATTCGAGCCAAAAGTCCGAAACAGGTTCGCGCCATACTGGCTGATAGCCTGCCGGCTGACTTCTGCGAACTTCACTTGCAGCGAAATTTCTCCCGTCGGGACGGCGGGAACTTCCAGGAAGCTCGTTACCTTCGGAGCAACGTTTTTCACAACGTCCAAAATTTTATCCGCTACTTCCGGTGACGAAACCTTGCCGGACAACATGACTACGGGTCCGGATGTTGCGATTTGTACGGGCTCGGACGGGAATACCTCATGGATTTTCTGGCTCAGCCCCATTACGTCTATGTCGACAGACACCTCAAACGCCTGGCTTTGCCCCGATTCGTCCCAGATGATGAGAGAGACACCTCCGGGGGCCTTGCCATTGAGGAGAACCTGAGTCGGACTCACGACAATGGCCTCGGCAATCGCCGGATCGGCCAGGGAAACTCTTTTAATGCGCGTTGCTGACGTAATCACAAGCGAGCGCCCCACCAAGACGTGCAGTGTCTGCGCCGATTCCGACGCGGACGTCTGCCCGGCCTGCACCTGCGTGGTTGCTGTCTGGGCCTGTGCCGATGGAGAGACTGCCTTCATCTCTGCCTGTTGCGGCTGGGAAAAGGCGACGGGCGAAATCAGCAGGAGACCCGTCAGGAGGGCCAAGGCCGGAAAAAACCTATCACCCGCACTACTGTGTTGTTCGAGCATTCGCTTCCTCTGTGTTTTTCTCATTGGTTTTCAAAGGTCTTCGTTGCACGCTTGTCGCCTGTGATCACTTCAACGGCATACGGCGGGGGTGGGGCAGGAGTCTTTCGCACGACTTTGTGCCCGGTTTGCGGAGGAGCTCCACCTGCAAACAACACCGCCTGCAAAACGGGAGCAGGATTTACGTCCTTCGTATCCACTGTATTGCGGAGTGCCAGTTGAATTTTTCCTTCTGTGCTGGCCATGGTCAGCTTAGCCGCATCTTCAGGAGAGACCAGCAAAGTGATCACCGGTACGGTTTGCGGCTTTCCTTCTCGGTCCTGTTCGACCTTTTGACCAGCAGCGAGCACGCGAACATTTTCCAGAATGGTGCGGGTGACGTTGTCGCTACCGCTGCCGCCCCCTCCGACTTGTCCCGTCACCAGCACATCCACCATCGTCCCCGGAATTACGAAGCCCGCAACGCCAACCACGTCGTTCACAGCAACGGAAAGAGCACGCATTCCTTCGGGAATCGTCGCTGGCAGGCCAGCGCCCGCCGCCACCGGAGCAAGTTTTGAGTCCAGGATCGGTTCGTTCTCGACTACCGGTGTGATCAGGGCTCGGTTCGTGCAATCCTCGATCCGCGTGAACATTCCCGCCACTGGCTCGCCACCTGGCCAGGAAATCAATTTGAGGTTGGATGAATCGACCCGCGCTCCCACCTGCAGAGGAACCGCAGCCACGACGATTTGCTGCGTGACAGTGGGACGAACGATTGCCGCTTTTTTCAGCTGGCGGTACACGAAAATACTCAGGAAAAACGCGATAACAATGGCGGCCGCCAATCCAATCATCAGCCGTGTCCGGTTCATATTTCCAGTCTCCTAACCGCGGATCTTACAGGCCCCACCGGGCCGCGCAGATGCATATCAACGTGCCTCCGGCCACAGCTACTCCGAATGGCAGTTTCATCAATACTGGGTTATCCAGCGAAATATCGGGGTGAACCCGCAAAGAAAAAAAGCCTTGGACAAGCACCGCGAGGTTGCAAAGTGTTTCGATTACCCTGCGCGTGCGAATCATCTGCACGACCGCCATTGCTCCCGCCACGAAAATGCTGCCTACCAGAACAAATGGAAAAAGAATAGGCCCGAGGAACGCGCCTACCGCGCCCATCAGCTTCCAATCACCCGCTCCCAGCGCACGAAGCAGGACCAGCGGTAACATCATCAATAAGGCCAGCCCGGCCCCTTCGAGCGACGTTTTGGTCCCCTGCCATCCTCTGAAGTAGGAATTCAAGGCGATACCGGCAAAAATGCCGGGGACAGTGAGCCAGTTCGGAATTTTGCGATCACGCAAGTCAGTGCAGGCGGCTACGAGCGTAAGAGCAAAAGTGAAATACCAGATTGTTTGTCCGGCGCTCATGCGATTTGAGTGGTTGTATAAGTCATAGAACCCGCGGGTTCGAGGCAAAAAAAAGCAACTGCCTTAGAATGGGGGCAGCTCGGGCCGCTGGCAAACCTCGCAGTAAACCAGCGGCCTCGGAGCCCTTGGCCGTCGTGCTTCCCGGATCAACTTAGAAGTTTTCCACGGCGTTGCTGAACACGTCGCTGATTGCTAGACCGAGAGCCTTCATCGCGACCACTGCAACCAATGAGATCAAGACTATCAGAAGAGCATACTCCGTCAGGTCCTGCCCTTCCTCTTCCTTCCAAAGCCTCATCAAGAGATTCTTCATTGTTTTCCTCTCAAAATAGTGTGCTTTACTGGACCGAAGCCCTCTACTGCGATTACTGTAGAGCATTTTAGACGCCAACCTTCTCCAGTCTAATTCTTCGCTTAAGTTATTGACAAATATGGACATAATAGCCGACGTACAGCTCGCCTCCGTGCCAGGCGTCTTCGGGCTTCCTTACCGTTACCTTCTGGGGACAATTGGGTTCCGGACCCACATTAAGTGGTGACACTGCACTCTGGGGCAAGTGTGATTGCATTCGAAGTTTCCATTCGCCAATCGTTCGCCCACCGGCTTACGAGCCATACTGCCAATGATTCAAAGAGAAAAAGCCAGCCCATGTAGCCAATTGCCCCTAGCGCAAGGTACAACGGCGTCGAAAAAAACAGGAACCCCAAGGTTACGAGGAGGTAGCCAGTCTTTCTCGGCACCAGTGTTGACGTTGCCAGCATAGGTCCGCAAATCAGGAAGGGTAAAATCATCAGGCTGAAGTCGTTGAGAAATGAGTGGAAACTGACCAACAGCGTTGTCGCAAGAGCAATTGCAAAAGCCAAATCAAATGCCGCCGCAGCTTTCCCTTTTGCCCTCCGCATATGTTTTGCTGCCCACGCCAACCCCAAGAAAGTCCCCACCAGCAAAAAGAAGGTCCGCAGTCCCGACGGCACCCACTTGCGTAGGCACACCGACAAGAAACCGCGCCAGGTCGGCATTAGCCCCGGGTTGACTGCCCAGCGCTTCTCAAGCGCCCGCGCGGATTGTTGCGACCCCTGTGCCAGCAACACCCGCGCGTAGTCCGCCATCCCGTGCAAACCAACCACCCAGGTGGAGAGAGCAAGAACCAGGGCCGCCCCAGCTATGAAACCGCGCACGAGCTTCCGTTGCCCTGCCAAGAACGCGATAAAAACGAACGGCAAGACCAGTTGCGGTCGGAACAAACCAAGGGCCAGAACGAAGCCAGCCCAATCGTCCTTCCCTCGCCTCCAGAGCCAAAACGAGAGAGTAAACAAACACAGGAGCAAAATTGAATCTTGGCCTTGTAGCAAACAATACCACTCGGGATAAAACGCAAGGATAGTCAGAAACGTCAGAACGAAGCTGCATCTGCCAACTCGAAAACCGCACATCGTGAATGCAACACCGGCGAGCATCGTCAGTCCAAGGATTGTCCAAACTACGCATGCCGCTCGGAACTGCAGATATGTAAAGGGAACAAAGAACAGCAGCTCGTACGGTAAGTGGTTGTTGGGAGGTCGGGCCACGTTCGTGACTCTGTGAGTGAACGTGTTCTCTGCATCAAAATCGTAGAGACCTGAGGACTGTCCCTCGCGAACCATCTGGGCGTTCGAATAAAAAATTGGGAAGTCGTTTCGCCCCGCCGCTATGTCCTCCCGACCGCTCCAAAGAACGGCCGCGTTAAGACACAGCATAACCGCCATTAGGAAAATAAGAACTCGTCTGTCTATTTGAATCTGCGTTTGCGTGCGCAAGGGCTAGTTTTCCCCGAGACGCATCGTCGCGAGCTGCCCGTGGGCAACGTGCCCCGGAAAGAGCTCGCAACCCGAGGAGGCTGACGCAGTTGCGACCGGCCTGGGCACGTAGACATAGAAGCGGTCACGAGGCCCCTCTTTTAGGGGGGCCGGCATCTCCAAGTTTTTGTCGAGATCGTAATCAGTCTCGATCACCCTCAGGATGGCGGGGGTATAGAAGTTCAGCCGATAGAGGTCGTGCTCTTGACTGATATCGAAATGTACGACAATGACGGCGAAGCGGTGGGCATGAATCTGATTGACGAGATCACGATCGGAGACGATACCTCGGTGGGACAGTTGCGCGAGTTGAAAAAGGCCCGAAAAGGGCGTTTCAAGGCCAGCCTGTAGCATGTCTCCTGGACCTATACCAAGAGATGCTGAATGTGCCGGAAAACGTTCTCGAAGAAACGATTGCATTGCATCGTACTTTGCTATGTCCGGCCGCTGCGGAGGGCGCCTAGTTAGCCACTGTCCCGCGAAGAGCATGATCCCTAGGAGCAGAACAAGATCGAGCGGACAAACAGGCACCATACGCCGTTTCGCCAACAGAGCTGGGACCAGAACACTCACGATGAGAACGGACTCGAAGAAGTAGTGAATACCGCCAGCCTGCTTACAGTAGGTTAACAATCCGAGAACTACGGCCACTAATAGATAGCAACTGATCAACCTGTTTGGCTCTTCGCGCAAATACGCGACCGCGAGCATAAGCGGCAGCAATAACAAAATAACCAACGCGAATAAGGCCTTCCACACCATGTCCCAAGCCAATAGTGCCGTTTGGTACAGCAACAAGTGCCGCCAAAAGGCCTGTCCGGCGAAAACAATCCATTGGAACAAGGCAAACCCGCCCAGTCCGCAAACGGCCAGGAGCCCAGCGAACTCAATCGCCTGCCAGTATCGTTTCTCAAGGACCAGAAATAGAAGTACCGCCAAAGATCCCGCAACATACTGGGGCTTGTAGTAAAAGCCCAGAACCATAAGAGGCGCCGCAAACAATATGGCGCGGCTATTCCTAAGACGGTAGGCAAGCAGAAAACCGGCGAAGGATAGAAAAAGAGCTACGCTGTCTGAGAGAGCCGCAACTCCGTGGTCTGTCGCCATCCCATACGAAAGAAAAACGATGGGACTTAGGCAGGCAGCTAGCCGGCTTCGCGTTAGCCAAAAGGCAAGCAGGCCGCAGCCAGCCGCACAACCCAAAATTGCGATTGCGGAAAGTAAACGGAGTGGGAAATAGGAAGGATTGGCCGGGCTGATTAGATGCTCGCCGATCAAGTAATAGAGTGGTCCGTATGTCGCCGCGTCAAATCCCTCTTTGGCATCTCCGGCATAGATCGGAATCCCCTCGTGAAGGTGAATCATTTCCGCAAGAGCTACTCCCTCGTAGCTCTCATCGTCGGGATAGCTGATCCTCGCCGGCCACGAGGAAATATTTCGCACAGCAAAGAAGCCCGCCAGTACAAATGCGAAGATACTGCACAGGACCGAAGCGCGGAATATGCTGCCTGAACTCGTGATCATGCGTTCAGGCCCTCTGGCCCCACATCACGATGTTCCACGCTAGCCATCGAAGAAGAGGAATCTGTGTCAATGCTGTGTCCGCGGTGCGAAGCGGCTTCCACCACCAGAGATCTTCCTGCTTCTCTTTCAAGATTTTTTTCCAATAGCGGTCCTCGTTGGGTTGCACTCGATCCTTTAGATAATATTTGCCGAAGAGCAACAGCGCGGAAATCCAGAATTCTCTGTGCTCAACGTGGTGAAAGTATTTTCGCGCAAGCTTCAAGTCCGCGGTCGTGAGAGGAGATTCGTCCGGCGTCCGTACCTCGGTTGCCATGCCTCGGTAGATATTTATCACCGGGTTGTAAGCCAAGGGATCATAAGAAAAGAACCATCCGCCTGGTTTTAGCGCCCGCCGCATCTCCTCGAAGAGGCGGGGACGATCTTGGACATGGTGAATCGTGTTCGCGATGTAGATTAAGTCGTACGCCCCCGCTGGCACCCGTAGGTTTTCCGCGCCCGCAACGATTCCTTCGAGCTCGACACCATACTTTCTTCCCAAGGCGAGCGCAGTCTCAACCATTCCTGGGGAGACATCCAAAGTAGTTACGCGCGCACCCTTTAGGGCAAAATACACAGAGGATTCGCCTAGGCCCGCCCCGATGTCGAGCAGTTTCTTGCCTTGAAGCGACCCCATCCGGCTCAAAATGAAGCGGTTTTCCATCGCCGTGGGCGCTTCAAAACACTCGCGCACGAGGACATCGTCAATTCGAGTGCTGCTCGCCCACCTGTCGTGGAAATCCGCTTCGCGCTGCTGGGTAATGAGGTTGGTCGGCATGGTTAGCCCTTGAACGCCGCGATGCGCGTCTGCCGCCGTTCCGGACTCCTGCCCTCTCGTGCGTCGAAGCCGATTCTTTCTCGCAAAACATAAAGAGGCCGCCGCTTCGATTCACCGTACGTCCGACCTACGTATTCGCCGATGATTCCCATGCAGATCAACTGAACCCCACCGATGAACAGAACTGCGATGAGTATGCTCGTCCAGCCTTTGACCAGGCCATGCACGCCCAAAAGCCGTTCAACCACCGCGATAACAACGCCCAGGATCGCAATGGCCGACGCCGCGAAGCCGATCCACGTAGCGATCCTCAAAGGAAGCACCGAAAAGGAAAAAATCCCGTCCATCGCAAACCGGAGCATCTTGAAGAAGGAAAACTTCGTGGTTCCCGCGGTCCGCGCCTCGCGGTGATAGGAAATTCCGATTTGTGAGAATCCTAACCAGCTCACCATGCCGCGCACAAACCGGTCCCGCTCCGGCATTCCCAAAAGGGCATTCACCACACGGCGGTCCATCAACCGGAAATCGCCTGTATCCACGGGTATCCGAGTGTCCGAGAGCCGCGCGATACAGCGGTAAAACACCTTTGCGGTCCAGAGCTTGAAGGCAGTCTCGCCCTCCCTTTCGGCGCGCACTCCGTAGACGACATCGTAGCCATCCATCCACTTCTCTACGAATTCGAGGATCACTTCCGGCGGATCTTGCAGATCGGCATCAATGATCACGACCGCGTCGCCGGAGGCATGTTCCAACCCGGCGGTAATTGCTATCTGATGCCCAAAATTGCGCGAGAAGCGCACTACCCGAACGCGTTCGTCGGACTCCTGCAACTGACGGAGTAGCTCCGGCGTGGAATCCGAACTCCCGTCATCCACATAAATGATTTCAAAGTTCAGAGGCGCGTGCGCGAGCACGGCCGCAAGCCGCCGGTTCGTATCGCAGATGACTTCTTCTTCGTTGAAGCATGGCACCACCACGGATAAGAGCAACCGGCCATCGCCCGAGCCTCCCGGCCCATTCGAAGACGTCCTTCGCGATTCTATCGGGAGCTCTCGGTCCATATTCACTCTCCGGGCGCGTTGGCGTTCGCAAGCGCTGTGCGGGAAGCCGACTGAACCTTCCGCCGCACGAACAGCACCGTGGTATTATCCGAATACACTTTCTGCCAATCCGGCAGATTCGATAGAACAGTCGCCAGCGGGGTCTCACGTTCGACCAGGCACGACCGGATGCCATAATTCCGGAGCAGAGTGAGTGCACCAGGCCGGATCTGCATGATGTAATAGTAATCGGCCAGCACTCCTCCTTTTTCGTACACCTCGCTTCGGCCGTCGATGAAAACCTTGTGCTCGGCGCCCAGGGACCAAATCAGGTATCCCCCAAAACCATAATTATTGAACATTGGCCCGGGAATCGGATGTTGCCGGATGTACTCCACCGCTCTCGACGGAAAATTCTCCGCAATTCTCTTATCGAGAAACGTCTTCGACGGAAAGTAATGCACCATAGCTGCAAGTACACAAGCCATTAGCATCGCATTCACGACGTACTTGTCCCGGGCTCTATCGTAGTGCGGCAGCCAACGCGCCGCAACTGTCGCCACAAGCGGAACACAAAATGGCACGAAGAGCAGGATGAATCGCACGTGCATGCACGCCATTGCCGCGCCGCCGAGGAAGAGTGTCAACTCCTCGAGGCGCCATTTGAGATTGAGCGCCATTTGCACGAGGAAGAAGCCCAGCACTAGGGCCAGGAAGATTTTCCCTCCCAGCATATTGAACGGCATCGGCTGCCATTCCTGGATATGAGCCACACTGACAGGGAGAGAGGATGCTACCTGAATAGGAAACGTAGCGAGTCTCGTTCCATATGGCGTTATTGGCAGCACGGCCAGGCAGAGCAGAAACACTAATTCCAGACGCACCCGCTCCTTCGCTGTCCATTTCTTGCCTTCGATTCCACCGAGACGGAACTCCTTCAGACCGCAAACCAGATACACCAGAATGACTCCCAGCCCGATGATGAACGAGCCGTGCGTGTTCACCCACACCAGCAGCAGCGGCGGCAGAAACCAAATCGGCCACTGCTTCCCCTGCCGGAAAAGTTCCAGCGCAATCAACGTGAGCACCAGAAAGACGTATCCAAGCATCTGCGCGCGCATGCTGAACGAGGGATTCGCCAGCGCGAAAAGGGCTACGGCGGCGACGAATCCCGCCTTCGAATTCCCTGAGCGAATGGTCGCGAAAGTGTACAGCGCGATCATCACCGCGCTGCCCAGGATAATCAGCAATGCATCTAGCCCGCGCATTCCCCCGATGTGCGCGACGCCGCCGATCAGCACGTCTCCCAGCCATTCGAAAGCTATCCAAGGCTGGCCATGCACGGTGAAGGAATACGGATCAACCGTGGGCCAGTGGTGCGTGGCAAGGATGTTTTGTCCTAACTTGATGTGCCACCACAGGTCCGGATCCACCGTGAACAGCCGTCCATCGCAAAAAGTTAGGCCGACAAGGAACGCCCCTAGCATCACGGGAAAAGAGAACACGCACTTCAGAACTTCCAGCGCGCGCGATCTTGCGGTGGTTGACTCTCCGCCAAGCGCCGCCGCATCAGAAGTTGGAGCTTCCGCGCGCACCGGCATCCGAGGCGCTGTGCCAATCCCTGAGATTGTCGCATTCTGCTCGCTCATGCTTATCTCTGTTGGACTGCTGCTTCGCCGGTTTTCTGCCGAACGAAGATCTCACTCGTCGAATCCGAATATAACTCGCGCCATTCAGGCGACGCTCCCAGCAAACTCGCTAGAATCGCGCCGCGCTCGATAAGGCATGACTGGATGCCATAATTCCGAAGGATGGCCGCGGCCGTAGGTTTGACTTGCGCAACTTGAAGGTAATCGGAGAACACTCCGCCGCGCTCGTAAAGATCGCCTCGTCCATCGATGAAAACCTTTTGTCCGTTCCATACCAGGTACCCGCCAAAACCATAGCTGTTGAACATTGGGCCGGGAACCGGATGTTCGCGCAGATAGTCGACGGCCTTCGTCGGAAATTTTTCCGCCACCGTCTTATCCAGGGAAGCCCGCGACGGGAAGTAGTGCACCATGGCTGCAATCACGCCGGCCATCAGAACGACATTGAGAATGTACTTGTCCTTTCTCGCGTCGTAGCATGGTAGCCAGCGCGCCACAACCGTTGCCAAAAGCGGCGTAAAAAACGGTACGAATAGCAGCATAAACCTCAAGTGCACGCAGGCCATCGCCACGCCGCCGAGGAAAAGCGTCAGCTCCTCAAGACGCCATTTGAGGCTGAGCGCCATTTGCGCGGCGAAGAAGCCAAACACCAGCGCCAGAAAGATTTTGCCGACTGCCAGGTCGAATGGCATCGAATGCCACTCCAAGACGTTTGCGACGTTGATTGGTTGGGCAACCGCCATGTCGAACGGATACACTGCCAGCCTCGTTCCGTACGGCGTAATCGGAAGTGCTGCGAGGCACAGCAGAAACACGAATTCCAGGCGAACCCGCTCCTTAGGCATCCATTTCTTGGCTTCGATCCCGCCCATACGGAACTCTTTCAGACCGCAAACCAGATACACCAGGATGACTCCCAGGCCGATGATGAATGAACCGTGCGTGTTCACCCACACCAGAACCAAGGCTGGCAGAAACCAAATCGGCCACTGCTTTCCCTGCCGGAAAAGTTCCAGCACAATCAGTGTGAGCACCAGAAACAGGTAACCCAACATCTGCGGGCGCATGGTGAATGACGGAGTTGCCAGCGAGACCAGAACTGCGGCGGCTACGAATCCCGCTTTCGAGTTTCCCGAACGAATGGTTCCGAATACGTACAGCGCTATCATCACCGCGCTGCCCAACGCGATCAGCAAGGCGTCCAGCCCGCGCAATCCCCCGATCCGCGCCACCGCCCCGATCAGCACATCTCCCAGCCACTCATAAGCCATCCATGGCTGGCCATGCACGGTAAAAGAGTACGCGTCCACGGTGGGCCAATGCCGCGTGGCGAGGATGGTCTGCCCCGCCTTCATGTGCCACCAGACGTCGGGGTCGACCGCGAACGTCCGCCCGTCGTAAAAAGTTGCCCCGACCAGGAATGTCCCTAGCATCGCCGGGAAAGAAAAGATCAACTTCAAGATTTCCCACACACGCGAGGCTGACGAGGCCCATCGTCCACCCAGGATGGCGGCGTCAACCCTTGGAGCTTCCGTTCCGCCGGAAATCGGGAGCCCTTTGCCGCCAAGTCCTGGCATTCCTATATTCTGTTCACTCATGGTTTCAGATAAGCCTACGGGCGAAAATGCATTCGGACAGCCAATCTCAGAAGTAGGCAGTTCCGGTCTAAAGTCATGTAAAAAAGCCAGCTACAGCAATATTAGACCCTACGCACGTGCTCCGCCCCTAAACTCCAAGGTAGGAACGTTACCGTTTGGGGACATTCTCTTTCCGCAGCCTCCGGACCCGCAGTTTACACGATGTGTCCGTACCAAATTCAGAGGAAAGGCGCGTCCAAGTGACCCTCGGGCGACCTTAGCCGGTCTAGCTCCTAGTGGGCGATGATCATCTGGGAAGTGCTGGATAGCGGTACGGTGCCACTGTGGACGAACGGAACCAAAAAGTTTAAGTTATAGCTCACCGTCACCGAAACGGTACAGCCGGGCTCATTACTATTGGTGCAACTTGGCGGGCTTGCGGCGCAGGTCTTCCCAACAACACCGCAGGCGGTCGTCACAACCTGGGTGGGGTCGATTCCCGTCGGTACTAAACCCTTGACATAATTCTGCACGTCGCCCTCGCTGGCTGGCCCGTTGTTCATTGGCGCAGTGCCGTTGCAAGTGCCGTCCAACGTGCAGTCATTTCCGTTCACCATGGCCCACCGCGTTGCCGAGCGTGCCGCATGCGACAGGAAATGGTAGGTATAGAATGCGCGGCCAAAGTCGATTATTCCAAACAGCATCAAGAAGAATAACATCGCCACCAGGGCGAATTCGACGAGGGAGCTTCCTGTTTCGCCCTTGCGCGGAGGCCGCGTCAGCGCCCGGCCACAATTCGAGACCGGTTTAGGGCCCCTTCGCTGGATCAATGTCGAGTCGGCAAGAGTAATCAATCATTTACCCGCATTATAGCCGTCTTGGTGAGAGTGAGTGAACCCGGTATCCCCGGATAATTCGAGAGTGCCGGAAACTTCCCCGACGCCTGCACGTTGATCATCGCAACCCAATGGCCGGTGCAAGCGGACATGGTGGCGTCCGGCACCGCATCGCAGAAAGCTGCACCGGTGTAGAGAGTTGCTATCGTACCCGAATTGTCGCACCCGCATGTTTGGGTCGAGGTCACGCCGAGATGGTTCGAGGTCGTGCTCGTGGAACCATCGCAGATAGGGGTCGGATTACCTCCAAAATTATTGAGGAAGTCATTGCAGGCGGCAGTTGTGATGCCGGGACCATCGCCAGGTCTCACCACGCCGAAGGAGGCGCCGGCACGCGCGGCGTTCCCTACTACGATGCCGATATACATGTATCGGCCCATCTCGATGACACCCAGCGCGAGCAGCAGCAATAACGGCGTCAGGAGCGCAAGCTCCACCAGGCTCTGGCCCGAATCTGACCAAAACTGAGCGCGCCTTCGTGGCCCGGATTCGCTCGTCTCAAGTGGCCGCCAAATTCGCTTTGTGCAATTCATTTTAGGGGCTACTCCACCAGAATGGCGTTCGCAAGGGTCGGCAGCGGAGCAGGCAGCGCGGATGCGCCTTGCAAGTTGAACGTTGAATTGCCGCCCGTACAAACGGTGTCTGAAATCATCGGACCGAGTGTGGTCGTCCCGCTGGTGCCTGTCAGATATAGCTGATCAGCGGGAAAATACAAGACACCATCGAGATTGCTCCCGTCGTTCCCGCTCAACTGGGGGCCAGTATCGGTCCCACTACCGGGCGGCGGACATGGAGCCTTGCCCCCACCGGTCGGAATTCCCGTGTTGGTATCGTTCGGGTCTTCATACATAAGGATTCCGGCGTCTTTCGGATATCCTGCGGTCTGGGCTTGCGCGGCGGTCATCGCGGTTAGATTCAGAGTATCCCCACCCTGACAGTTGAGCGTCGAGCTGTTCGTGAAATAGAACATCACACCCGTACCCGTTATCGTCTGTTTGGAGCCGCAGTCGAGAGGGCTTCCCCCCGTCACGATGTAAACTCCAGGCTGGAGAGTCGTGTTCGCAGTGAATTTAATGCCGCTATAGGTTCCCGGCACCGGGTTGGATTGATTCCACATTGTGGGCGTCCCCACTGTGGGCGCCGTCAGTTGGTTCGCCAAGGGATCCTGCACCGTGGGCATACCGTATCCGGGAGTCAAACCGGCACCGTTGCAGTATACGTTGCCGGCGTTGTTGCCAGTGTCGGTTCCCGAGACACCAAAAGAGCAGGTATTGATGGTCAGCGCATTTCCCTTAGGATCGAAATTCCCGTCGTCCTCAATTCCACAAGTGGTGGCATTAATGGTGGTGTTCCCGTATTGGTCCATCCCGATCTCCTTAGCCGGGTCACCCACTGTAATCATGCAGGGCGTGATAGTCGAAGCACCACTATAGTCGGTGGCCACGGCCCTTGCCGTTACGACTTCGCTGGTCACCCCAAAAATCCTCATAAAGTACGTCGGCTGAACCTTCGCCACAAGAACCTCTACGTAATCGGCTGCATTCGCCGTGCCTGAAATATGCGGTCCCGACGCCGGCGGATTATTCACCTGCACGCACACGGTACCAACGGTCGCGCCTGAAGCCGTGCAAGCGCTCGCGCTGCCGTTGGCGCAGCCCCCACCCCCACTGGTATCTGTAAAACCGTTGGCTGTGGAAGCATTTTCTCCCGCACACACCATCGGTGCACCGGTTCCTTCGTACGCAAGGTTATTTGCGCCGGCGACGGCCGCCGCATCAGCAGCGGTTTGCTGGATGCGCTTGTCGTAGCGCAGCATACCCATATCAATTCCCAAACCCAGAACTCCGATCAGGACCACCAGCGACGACGCCGCCATGAACAGTGCTTGTCCCGCCTCACTCTTCCGTCTCATCGCGCCCTCCCAGTACTTGCTCTTCGCCCCCGCCGGGCCAACTGCATGAAATCAACGAGTGTTTCCATTGGGACACACGCCTTCTGATGGGTTCCTCGTTGCATCATTATACGCACTTCCAATTCCAGACCATCCTTCGATCGCGCGGGGAACGCGAACCGAACCGCCTGCAGCCTAAAGAGATCCAAAGCCGCGCGCTGAGATCCTGTCTTGCGCCGCCTGAGGGGCCGAAAAACTCGGGGTCGCCACGACCGTCGTCGGAGCTTCTTCCGTTTCCTCGATTCCCAGCTGATTGATCAGCCGGTGCAGATACGCGCGCGCCACGCCGAGTACTCGCGCCGTTTCCGTCTTGCTCCATCCGCACTCGCGCAACGTCCGGAGAACCAGCCGTTTCTTGAACTCACGAACCTCTTCTTCATACGAGCGGGCCAACACCGGACCCTCGCCCTCGTTTCGCAAGCCTGCGGGCAAATGCCGAATATCCACCGTGGGGCCTTCCGACAACACCACGGCGCGCTGCACGGCGTTCAGCAGCTCGCGCACGTTTCCAGGCCACTCATATTCCTCAAGAGCGTGCATGGCCGCCGGCGAGAAGCGCTTGGCCTTCTTGTTGAATTGGTGTGCGCAAGTCTCTAGAAAATACTGGACGAGCAGCGGAATATCTTCCCTGCGCTCCCTCAGCGGCGGAAGATGCAGTTGCACCACGTTGAGGCGATAGTAGAGATCGTCGCGGAATTTTCCCTGCTGCACCATTTCGCTCAGGTTCCGGTTCGTCGCGCAGATCAGCCGGATATTCACGTCCACCGTCGCGTTGCCGCCAAGCCGCTCGAACTTTCTCTCCTGCAAAACACGCAGCAGCTTCGGTTGCAGGCTGAGTCCGAGATCGCCAATTTCATCCAGAAACAGCGTGCCCTGATCGGCCGTTTCCACGCGGCCGCGCCGCATCGTCATAGCGCCTGTAAATGCGCCTCTTTCGTGGCCGAAAAGCTCGTCTTCAATCAATGTGTCGGGCAGATTGGCGCAAGAAAACGCCACCATCTGGCGCGCGCTTCGCGAACTCATCCGGTGAATCGCGCGGGCGAGCAGCTCCTTGCCCGTCCCCGTCTCTCCCGTGATCAGGACGCTCACATCGCACGGTGCAATTTTCTGGGCCAGCGCGAAAAGCTCCTGCATCGCTTGCGACGTTCCGAGAAGTTCGTGCAGTCGCCCCGTTCCTCGGGCGTTGGACCGCAGGCGCTCCAGTTCCCTTTCAGCGGCACCAAAATTGTAAGCGCGCCGCAAAATCAACCGCAGCTCCGCCATGCTTGGAAGGTCTGTCACGCTGTCGTAGGCGCCGCGGGCCACAGCCTCCAGCAGAAGTTCGCGGTTGTCCGTGTCGCAGAGCACCACCGCGGGCGGATGATTGGGGATCTTTACGATTTCGTCGAGGAAGCGCAGGCCGCTCTCAGAATCGCCCTGCGTGCTGACCGATCGGAGGTCCAGAACAGCAACGTCGCACCAGTCGTTCATGTCCGTCAGCCAGCTATAGTCGAATTCTTTGCTGCAGCGGCACGCGAACCCTTCCCCCAAGACTCTTCCGATGGCGTTCCCTAAACCCGCATCTTGACTTAAGAAGCAAACACGAATCGCAGAATCCGCCAAGAGAGGCACCCTCCCAGCCATGGGCCGCACAAGCCCTAGCTTAGAGCCTATTCGCAATCACTAACGAAACGCATCGGTACTTGCGGGACACCCGGTGAAACCGAGCGTGAGGGGTGCAAATCCGGTGCCAGGGCCAACAAATGCCCGAATACGGTTAGCCCCAACCAATTCATGGACATGCGACAGGCTTGCTAGTGCCTAGTCCTCAAAAGTGGACACACACTGGGCCACGATGGGCAAGATGAAGCACATTTGGGCCCAATATTTTCTCATTCCAACACCAAACGGCTGCGAACATGGCGTCACCTTTTGGTCGCACCACACTCGGCGACCCTTCGCCGCCGGAAAGTGTCAATGGGCAGCACGACGGGAAATTCTCTAGGTTTCGGCGACCCGATTTCCTTCTAATCTGTAGGACAATTTCCTTCTAGTTTGGAGCGTGGTTCCGTTCTAGTTAGAAACATTTTCGGTCGCGTCCACGGGCACTCCGACCAGGATTTCCACCGGAACCGGCTTGCCTTCGCGCATCGCGGGCTTGAATTTCCACCGGCTGAACGCGATTTTCGCCGCCTGGTCCATCTGAGGCAAGATCCCTTGAAATACCTCCAGGCCGCCAACGGTTCCGTCGGCCCCCAGAATCCCCTTCAAAACAATCAGTTTGTGGGCCTTCTCCGGAGGCACGGGCAGCCTGCGAAAATCGTATCGGGTCTCCACATCCAAGTCTGGTGGCACCAGCCCGCTATCCATATGAACGAAGGTGGAGGTTGAGCGCGGAGGAGCGGGTTTAGCCGCTTCGGTTCCAGGTTTTTGGCAGTATTGCATCGTCCAATTCTTGCCAGGCATTGCGAGAAAGATGGTGTAAATCTTGCCACAGCGCAGCACGTCATAGACGTCAAGGCCACCCCCTCCAACAGGGCCGGCGGAGACAACGATGGAACTCTTGCGAAGGCTCAGATGGCGAGACACGGGATAAACCATGCCCATTGCGACGGCCGGACCGAGTGTCCCCGCCCCTCCGGGATCTCCGCCGCTTCCGTTGATACTAAGTGCGCCAGCACCTCCGGACCTTCCGCCTCCGCCTCCCGCCCTTTCGACTCCGAGCCCGGTGCTCGCGTCGCTCCCGGTGTGGCTACCGCCCGCGCCTCCGCCTATTGCCCCATTCGGGCTGCCTGCTGGCGACCCGCCGTTGCCGGGCGCACCGGAAATCGCGAAATCACCCGAGCGGTTTCCTGGTGGAAGTGCGACCGGAGTGGCCGGCCCCCCGGGGTCCACACTGATCACGACCAAGCCGGTCCCCATCGTCGCGCCTTCAATCGGTGGCGCTTCCTGGACGCTCGAGAAACGTCCATCTCGGGCCTGGGGAGCGCTTGCGACGGCAGGGAGAAGCGGAACGCGAAGTTGCGGATCGGACGATTCCTCAAGGCTCTTCAGCGCCGCGGCATTTTGCGCGGTCACTGCGGGCGCCACTTCCGTATTGAGCCGCCGCTCGGCCTGCACCGGGCGCGTTTCGCTTGGCTTGAACCTGAATACCGGCCTCGGTATTTGAACGGAGACTATGTTCGGCAGCTTTATGTCTGTAGTGATTCGAATGTCTGGGGGCGATTTAGGCTGGTAGATCGTCTGATGAGAATTATCCGGATGCACCGGCTTGGAGATGATGACGACCATTTGCCGGGCGGAGCTTCCCAACGCGGGCGAGCGATCTGGAACGGAACCGGCACCGGGCCGTCCTCCCGGCCCCGCTGGGGCAACGCGCGGAAGCAGCTTGGCTTGCTCGACCAACGGCACCCGATAATAAATCCTCTCGGCATAAGGAGACACCGGTGCGGCGAATGATTCCCTGGGCATCGCCTGATGAAGATACACAATCAGCAAGATGAAGCAGAGGTGAATTACAAGGGACGCACTGAACGGACGCTTAGGGGATGCGGAACGCTCCAGCGTCACGTGACGAAACAGGTTGCCCGAGTTCCTATAGCCGGGCAGTTTCACCCTGGCGAAGAGCGTCTTAACAGACTCCCATAAGCTGGAGGAGGCCGAATCCCGCACCACGATAAACTGGGGCGTTCGGACCGGGATCGCCGGTGTTTCTATTTGTCGGACCGCAGTAAGCCGGGTTGGCCTTTCAGGCGTGAGAAGTTTCAGCACAAAGCCTCAACTCGAAGTTCTGCGAGCTGGAGAAAATAGTCCTCTAGCACCAGTCGCCCGTTAGGAGACAAAACACTACACTACTCCCGTCGATTACGACTCCCTGAAACCTAGCAAGCATGCTTCCAATGTTTTGTCGCCATGCGCGCTAACCAGGATACCTCTTCTGCCATCGCAATCCACCTGGGAGGAGGAGTCACCTATTGGCTACACGTGCGTGGCGTATACTATGACAAATTTTGATAACCCGCTGCCTGCCGGTCCGATCACAGCCGATTTCGCTTGCGCGAATACCGGCAAGCTGCTAATCAACGCAGTTACGAATTTAGGGATCGTACCCTAAACAGAGGGTTTGGCACCACTCCTGCTCGGTTATTTTACCGAGAAGTGAGCTAAAGGTAAGTCCGCCACTGCCAATGAACAGGAGTCTTGTGTTTGTCACTTTTCGTCGCTTCGCCGTGGTATCCGCGGTTGTGGTTGCCTTCTGCGGAGTTGCCAGAGGGCAAGCTGCGGCTGAGTATGGCGGTGCCGCGTCCGTCTCGGCGTCAACCACCGCTGCCGAGAAATCGGTGATGATCCCTGCCCCGAGCAAGCCAGTCGCCCCTAAGCGCTCACAGCATCTGGTAATCCCGACGGGCCCGCCGCCGGAGGTGATCAACCGCAAGGCTCTCGAGCAGAGCGCGGGGGGAGACGCCAGCAAGTTGTTGCTGCGCTCCACGCCTTCACCCGCGCAGGTTTGGGTTGATGGGGCGTTTGTCGGGAACACTCCCATGCTACTCATCGTGGCGCCAGGAAAGTACCAGGTGGAAGTGAGGGGACAACGTCTTGAGTCCGCCAAGCAGACCGTGGCGTTGTTGCCGCGCGAGACGCGCGAGCTTGTTTTTAAGATGGCAGTCCTGTACCCAACGAACGTTTCGATCCACTAGGATCAACACTGCTCGAAGCGGGAAGTAAAGGAGCCGAAACATGGCAGACATTAACATTGACCGGCAGATGCTGGTTTCGTCGGGAAACCAAGGACCCGGCCCGGGAGTTCGCGCCGTTGGGCTGTTGGCCATCATTGCGGTCATCGGAGCGCTCGGCTTCTTGGGCTTTAAGCTGGCATCGAGTTCTTCCGTGTTCGGTACGAGCGTACAGACCAACACTAGCCTGGATCAGATCCAACAGCAGTTGGACGATATCAACAAGCGCCTTGATAGTTTAGAGAAGCACCATAGGGCGACTGCAATCGTGCCTGCAAAGACCCCAGAGAAGGCCGACCCTGTGGGCTCCGCTAAAGTAAGCCATCCGTCCCAGCCTGCATACACGGTTTCTTCGGCGAGTAAGATGAAGCCGGAGCTCAACCCCACCCCACGCCCTGCTGCGGACGCTCCGCCGGCAACAACAACTCAGCCAGCGGTCGCCGCGCTCAATGAGGCGACGGTCGCCAATCACGAAGCTTGGGAAGCCACGACTGACCGCCTTGCTGACGTGGTGGGAGTGGTCGGCTCACAACAGGGAGAGATCAGCCAGACCCGGGACCAAGTGAATCAACTGGTCGCCCAGACACGGCGCACCGCGACTCAATGTGAATTGCGCCGAGGAATGGACGCACAGCCAGTTGGCCCTGTTTCTCTGGTCCTGAAGGATTCGGACCTCAAGAGACAGCGGTACACGGTATGTGTGTACATCTCGACGCAGTGCATCGAACTGAAGGATCGGGCAGTCGATGAGGTGGTGGTGTTCGCGCTGTCGCACGATCGGACGCCGCTTGAATTGATCGCGACAAAAGTGACCCGCGACGGAATCGTGGGTTATCTCGAGATTCCAACCAACAAGTAGATCCCTCGGCAAATCGAGCGGTGACAGGGGTGCCCGTCGCTCGAGTTGGGCCATCGATTCATCGACGACCTCTCGCGGTGATCCGGTGGACAACTGTGCCGCAATGAACGCCAGGCCGTAGTCGGCCTTTTGCTCGCTCGCTTCTGAGGGCTTGATGGCCAAAAATCGCATCTAGGCGCGGGGTTCCTGAGATCGGGAGAGGCGGTCCTTTGAGAGCAGCCGGCGCGATCAGACCGGGCTGGCGCTTACCGAAGGGAGCGCGACGCGTTGCGGTGGAGGGAGTTGTGGAACATTCTGAGAAGATGGGAAGAGTCTTTCCCGCAATGCAAGGTAGGGCATCTCGACGAGATGAGCCATGAGGATACCCGCGATGATGCAAGCCGCGATGTAACTCCAGAACTTCCAGAACGAGACGCCGGAGTGAAACAAGGCTTCACCGACAATGGGGTGCCAGAGGTATATTGAGTACGAGTAGAAGCCGATCCTGGCAGCAGCTCTCAAAAGCGCGCGGACGCCTAAGGTTCGCGGAGTTCTGACCACGGACCAAGCCACGAGAAAACTGAATCCGAGCCACAGACTGGTGAGGCCAAACGTCTGCATAGTGCGACTGCTCAGGTCGAGAATCGCCGCAGGCAAGCAGAACAGGAACGCGAGAGCCAACGCGTAGTGCCCGGTGAGTTTGTGAAACAAGGCAGGCCTAAAATCGTAAAGATATCGGAGCGCAACTCCGGCAAAAAGACTGTCCATCCTCATATGCGTCATATGCGTCGCGCGGGCGGTAACCGAAGCCGATAGGGCGAACCACCGAAACGCCAGGCACAACACCGCCAGAACAGCAAACATGCCGGGAAGTACACGGAAGGGTTCTCGTTTGCCGCGAATCGCGACGAGCAGCATCAGGAGTGGGGGAAGCAACAAGTAGAAGTGTTCCTCCACCGCAAGAGACCAGGTGTGGGCCAACGTTGTGTACAGCACGCCGCGATAGTAGCCCTGCGCGAAAAGCGCGCTGACGATGGCCTGCGTCCTCAAACCCTCCGAGTGCGTAACGTAGGAGAGGACCACGGCCATGGCCACGAGGAGATAAAACGAAGGATAAATCTTGAGGCCGCGGCGAATGAGGAAACGCTTGAAATTGATCGACCCGGTTTTCTTATACTCCCCAAAGAGCAGACCAGAAATCAGGAATCCACTCAGAACGAAGAAAAGGTCGACGCCGATCCAGCCGAGCCTCGACCAGAGACCGTAGTACGCGAAATGGTGGCCCAGGACGAGAAGGACCGCTATGCATCGCAGCACGTCGAGTGATTCATTGCGACGAGAGGGTGATGCCATGTCAACGCCCTAGCTCTTCGGCGCAGTAACGAAGTAGTCGTGGCAAGCCTTGTCCAGCGCCTCTCGCGTGAGCCGGGGTTCCACACTGAGATACGATGCATTCCAGAAAATCTGATTAATCAGATCTCGCGGGTAACACTGGCTGAGCGGCTGCTTTAACTCTTGCGTGATGACCTTAACCACGTGCTCCGGCAACCCCGGCTCGCACTCGACCAGGCGCATTCTGCACTCTGCCCGAAAGATCTCCATAAACTGCTCCGGCATGGCGTGTGGCACCCGGATTTTGTTGGGAATTCTTCGAATAAACGCCTCGTCGCCAAGTTCACGCGGGTCAATGTTGGTTGAAAACACCACGCAAACGTCAAAGGGAATCTCGAACTTCCTCCCACCAGGCAGGGTGAGAAAATCCACCCGACGATCCAGTGGGGTCATCCAGCGGTTGAGGAGCTCATCGGGCCGCATTCTCTGCCGGCCAAAGTCATCGAGAATCAGCACTCCGTTGTTGGCTTTCATCTGTAGCGGAGCCGTATAGAAACGGTTCGAGGTGCTGAGCTGAAGGTCCAGCATCTCCGACGACAGCTCCCCTCCGGCCAGGATGCGCGGCCGCTGGCAAAGAACCCAGCGCTTGTCGGCGTCCTCGGGAACCGCTTCCCCGCACTCGCGATGTACGCCGGGATCGTAAACAGTGATGATTTGCCCATCGACCTCAACGGCGTAAGGGATCCAAACGCTATCGTTATAAATGGCGGGAATGCAGCTGGCGATGCTGGTCTTTCCCGTTCCCGATGGACCGTACAAGAAAATAGACGTGCCGGAAACCACCGCTGTGCCCAGGCGCGCAAGGAAAGCGGCATCGAGAATTAGAGGGTGAAGGGCCTTCTCAATATGCGAGGGCTGGATCCCCGTTTGTTGGATTGTTTGCGCGGCGACTCGCGAGCGATAATCCGTAAGGGATACGGGCGCCGGCCCGACGTATTGGCTCATCGCTAGGAGTTCCGCGGCCCGCGACCTGCCTTGGTTGCTGGCCGCGATGCGATGGCTTCCCCCAACCATCCCTTTCACTTCGCACAGCTGCTCCTTGCGGAAGAATTGGAAGATTTCGTCGATTACGCCCACGCTGAGGCACATGTGCTTACTCAGGTCGGCCAAAGACATTTCACCATTGAGGTACAACGTCTTCAGCGCAATGTCCTCAAGCAGTCCTCGGCGGATGCCGGTTTCCTGGACTTCGTTTGGCGTAACACCTGCAATATCTTGCATTTAACCCTCCAACTGCTGCGTGGCACAAAGCACACCCGGCGCCGGTTTCTTTACTTCTCGCAAGCCATTTGCCAATTGATAGAGTGTCGCGGAGTGAGACAAAAGGTTGACAGCAGGGCCCGTATCAATGAGACGCCTCAAATGACAAAAAGCGGCGCTCCAATTCCCATTGCTGTTGCGCTCGTTCGCTCGCTTGAAGAAACTCAGCGCACGCCGTCGAACGGTGCTGAGTCCCCAAGGAATCTTGCGCGCAAGCCCCAACCGGACGGTTGAAACGATCGCGGTCGCGCCACAGGCTGACTCCGGGCAGGAAGCTGTGTTCGAGGCTGGCACGCACCATCTGCTTCAGGTCCGAGTAGGTCAGCCCGTAGGTCTGGACAGCGCGCACATATTCATGTGTCAGGTCTATGCGCGACACTCCTTCATCATCCGTCGAGAGTGCGACGGGAACTCCGAATCTTCGGTAAATGGGGAACGGATGGTTTTTCCCGGCGACGCCGAGAATCATATCGTTGCTGGTCAGATTGATTTCGACCATCACATGCTTTGCGGCCATTTCCTTCAGCAGATCGTACGGGCGATCTTCGTACATGACATCGGCGCCATGGCCAATGCGCTCGGCGTGCGCTTGCTCGACGGCCAGGCGAATGTGGCAGCAAAGTCCGTCTGGTGGAACGAGGCCCGGAGCGAGCTCGCCCGCGTGCAGGCTGATGTGCACCTTGGGATAGACACTGTGCAGAAACTCCAGCATCTTCATGTGCAAGGCGTAATCCGACATGGCGATGCGGACGTCTTCCGGCTGAACGTAATTGATACCCACCACGCGTGGGTCGGCCGAGGCCACCTCAAAGCCCAGTAGTGTCTGCGCAAAAACCTGCTCCGGGGGAAATGCCCGCAGAACCTGGTAGATGTACCTGATTCGAACGCTGCACGCGGCGGTCTGGCCCGGCTCGCCACAATGCTCGCGCGTTTTCCGAAGCGACTCGGCCTGATCCAGATAGGCGCGCGTCACGGCCACGTCGTCTCGCAAACCCTGAGCGAAAAGCTGCTGGCGAAATTCGCCGAATGGCTGACCGGCATGCCATCCGAGCTTCTTCGCGATGGCGGCGGTATGATCGAACGGAGGCGTGACCATTATTTCCAGATACTGCTCGTTTTGCGACGCGGCTCGGGTGGCAACCTCGTCGAGCCACTCTCCGGCGTGGCTCCCGTTCACGATGATGAAGCGAGCGAACGCGTCGAAAAAGTGATCGTGAGCGGTTACGCCGGCGGACGGCGCGAAACCGCGCATCGAGAAGGCGTCGATCAGCGCGTCGTAGAGGTGCTGATCCTGGTAAGCCTGCGCCGCGGGAACGTCTCCCTTGTCGCAGGAAGCGGCTGAAGGCGCGTTTTCGGCCGCTGGACGCACGAAGGACAAGGACACAATGTCCACGCAGAGCTGATCTTCAGCGCCTTCCTTGATCCACGACTCGGCGTACACCGCACCGGTGAGATGCATGTGCAAGTCCCCGCCCTTGGGCATGCCGATGAGAAACGCACGCAGGTCAAGCGGGTTCGCCCGCGCGGTATCCAGCACGTGTGCGGTGTGCTGCTCAGGTGCCGCCTGCGCGGAATGGTGGGGAGATTGCGCCTTCAACTGAGAGAAGACGGGGACGGCGCAAAGGCACGCCAAGATTAAGCTAGACAAATACCGGCAGAGACGGGTCATTCGCATCCTTATATATGCATTTCGGGCTAGACTTGAAGCGACCGGAGACATTTTAGCCGCATACCCCGCATGACAAAAGGAAGAGCATCGTGAAAGGCACGAGCAACAGCGCATCTAGAGCATTCGTCTCGCTGTCTTTGATCGTTCTGGTCTTTGGGCAGATGACTGCGTTTGGCTGGGGCGATCAGGGCCACACGGACATAAATTTTGTTGCTGCCGGCAAAATTCCCGAATCCATGCCGTCCTTTCTGAGGACAAGTTCCGCTGTAGCGCGCATCGCCTATCTTGGACCGGAGCCCGACCGGTGGCGCGGCGCTTCTGAATACGCCCTTAACAATGCTCAGAGTCCCGATCACTTCATTAACCTGGATTGGATCGAAGACTTGGGCAAACTTCCGCGGGGACGCTATGAGTTCTACAAATTGCTCTATGCAAAACGGGCGGCCACGCGAACCAATCCAGACGAGTTTCTGCCTGAGAATGTGGGGCTGCAGCCATACATCACCATGGAAATTTTCGAGCGGCTCAAGGTGGCGTTCCGCGATTATCGAAGCCTGAAGCAAGCTGGAAAAGACACCAAGCCCGTGGAGCAAGATGCCATTTTTTACGCGGGCTGGCTGGGGCATTACGTCGCCGACGGGTCGCAGCCGTTGCACACTTCGATTGAGTACGATGGATGGGTCGGCGCCAATCCCGACGGATTCACGACCCAACACGGCATTCACCGGCGGTTTGAAAACGATTTCGTCAACCGGACGATTACCGCAAAAGATTTTGCTTCGCTGGTTGGAGCGCCGCGCCACTTGACCGATCCTTTTGACGATTATCTGAAATACCTTTTGGCGTCGCACGCCTTCGTGAAGCAGGTCTACGAATTCGATAAATCCGGAAGTTTCAACGGAGCCGGAACGCTGGACGCCGTGAAATTCACGGAACAGAGACTCGCCGCCGGCGCGCAAATGCTGCTCGATCTCTGGTACACGGCGTGGCTCGAAAGCGCTGAGCCGGCGCAAAACGAGACGGGTCCCGCAGTCGCGAAATAACCGGGAAGCAAGAACCGAAGCGGGCGTGCGCGAAACGAACCGATAGACAAGGAATCCATTTGACGCAAAACAAATCTCGATTTGAGCGCGTGATTTGGATCGTGCTCGATAGCGTCGGAATCGGCGAATTGCCGGATGCCGCCGACTATGGTGATGTGGGACGCGACACACTTGGCCACATTGCGCGTTCGCGTCCGTTGCAGATTCCGAATCTTGTTCGCCTCGGGCTAGCGAATATCAAGCCGCTCGACCATCTCGTTCCTCCGCTGCGGCCCGAAGGAAGTTTCGGCAAGGGCGCGACGGTCTCGCCTGGAAAAGACACCACGACAGGACACTGGGAAATGGCGGGCATCTGGCTGGAGCGCGCATTTCCCGTTTATCCGCACGGTTTCCCGAAAGAACTGATCGCGGAGTTCGAGCGACGCATCGGCCGGCGCACGCTCGGCAACAAGCCCGCCTCTGGAACCGAAATCATCAAGGAACTGGGCGAGGAACACGCGCGCACGGGATTTCCGATCGTGTACACGTCGGGCGACAGCGTTTTCCAGATCGCTGCGCATGAGGAAGTGATTCCGATCGGCGAACTTTATCGCATTTGCGAAATTGCGCGCGTGCTGCTCGATGGGCCGAACCGCGTGGGCCGCGTGATCGCGCGTCCATTTACGGGGACACCGGGACATTTTCGACGCACCGAGCGGCGCCATGACTATGCGGTCGAGCCGCCGCGCCCCATGCTGCTCGACGTACTCGCGGAGCGGAAGGTGCCGGTCTTCGGCGTGGGAAAAATTCACGACATCTATAATGGCCGCGGCGTGCGCGATTACGAGACCACGAAAAACAACGCGGACGGCATGGCCAAGCTCACGGAATCGCTTGCGCGGCAATCGCGCGGCCTGATTTTCGCGAACCTGGTTGATTTCGACATGCTGTATGGACACCGCAAGGACGTGGAAGGCTTCGCGCGCGCGCTCGAAGAATTTGACGCGCTGCTCGGCCCATTTCTCGCGGCGCTGCGCGCGTCCGACGTGCTGCTGATTACTGCCGATCACGGCTGCGATCCAGATCCCGTGAATCCCACCACGGACCATTCGCGCGAGTATGTGCCCATCCTCGCCTGCAGCCCCGCCGCGGCGGGCAGGCCCGGCGCGAATCTCGGCATCCGCTCCACGCTCGCCGACATGGGCCAAACCGTGGCCGAAAATTTCGACGCCTCGATTCCCCACGGCGTCAGTTTTCTGCAAGCGCTGAGGTAGGTGCGCGGATGCGCTGTGTGCCAGCCGCAGATGTTTCGTTCAATCAGCGAGTGGATTGGGGCGAATTTGGAAATGGACGACCTTCGGGTACGTCCCTTTCCCCGTCTCGCTATGGAATGGCGTGCGCGTGCCCCATGTCGTCCAGACACCCTTCCCTTTCCATCCGCCATTGGGGTCGTCGAAGCGCCCGTCCATTCCTTTTGCAAAGAAGCCCATCGGATAGGGCACGCGCATGATCACGAACTTCCCATTCACCAGGGCAATCAGCGAATCCGACGAATTGCCCGTGATGATCGGCGTGTTTTTGCCCAGCCCCAGCGTATCGAACTGATCTACCCAAACGTAATAGTGAGAGTCGTCGCTTCCCGACTCCGTCACGTTTTTGAACTTCGGTCCCGGCGTTTGGTGCAGCGTCCACCCTTCTGGACACTGGCGCCCCGTCGCCTTCGGTCCGTTGAGCGGCCCCTTGCACTTGCGCCGGTCGAAGCTAGCGAGGTGCCCGCTCGCCAGCGCCACCCAGACAATGTTGTTGCTGCCAACATCCAGCCCGCGCGGTGAAAAACCCCAGACCGGCGCCTTCGGATCATTCCACGGCACTTCGTAATATTCCGCAAGAGCTGTCGCCGGTGGATTTGTTCCCGGATCCAACCTCACGATTCCTCCCGGAAATCCCAGCACCGTGCCCCAGACCATCCCATCCGGGCCGATTCCCAGACCATAGAACGCCGCGTTGAGCCGCGTATCCTTGGTGGGATCCGGCGTTGCGTTTAGGGCCGACGCCGCACCCAAACTTTCGCCACCGGGCGTGGTGGCGACCTTCTGCTCACCCTCCACATAGGCGTCCCGCTTTCCATTGCCGTTCGTGTCCAGGACGAGCGCCGTCCAGCCCTGTGATTTCGCGGCGTCGTGCGTCTGGTCCCACATCTTGGTGTTCAGCCATCCCACCACGCCGCCGCCACCGCCGCTCGTGGTCCACAGCGTGTTATTGGCATCACTGGCGAAGAGTAGATGGTGCGTACCGAAACAAGTGTCGATCATCGAGATCTGCTTGGTCGCGGGATCGTACATTTCCAATTGGCGGCCTGAAACTTGGGTTGGAGTTAGTTGCGCCGATGGGAGGTTCGATCCCGCCTTGCAGAACGCCGGATTGTCGCGCCCACGAATCCGAGCCGTAAACCACAAACGCCCCTGCGCGTCAAACATCGGATTGTGAACCGTCGTATGGCTGTCCCAAATCGCCTCATCGCCCCAGATGGGGGACGGTTTGAACGGCGGCGGCTGCCCGGGAGTATTCGGATCGCGATACTGAGTCTTCACCTGGCTGATCGTGTTGTGGACCGGATCCAGCACGGGCAGGTAGTCGCGGCTTTCTTCGGGCGACCCATAAATCAGACCGTTGGCGTTCACGTTTGGATTTCGCTTGTCGGTCGAGATTTCATCGTGCAGATACGCTTTTGGATCGGCCCAATCCCACTGAGTGACTACCACGTCGCGCTCCACGCCCAGCGGTCGCGGGGGCGCTTCCACCGGCAACTCGCCGTTCGCGATCCGCGTAGTCCAATCCGCGAACATTTCGGTGGCTCGCTTCATGCCGAGTTGATTCAGTCCGCCCATCATGATCGCGCCGGCCTGACCCGATTGGACGCGGCGCATCCATGCCTGCGCGGGATCGAGGCTGCTGAACATCGCTGGAATCGTCCGCGTATATTTATTGCCAAGCTGGTGGCACGGTTCACAGCCATCGGTTTTGACCAGGTGGATCCACTGCCCCCGATCTTTGACACCGGGCGAAATTCCATTTCCTTGCGGACCCGTCCCGGGAAATTCGTTTTTTCCAGGTATCTCCAGCAGCGCGTACCAATAGTTCGCGGGATAATATTGCGCGGCGCTTTTCGCATCAGGCGCCACAAACGGCTTCAAATCCACCAGCTTGCCCGGCTCGGTCTGAACCTTGGGAGAATCCACCAATCCGTAGCCGCGCGCCCATACGGTGTAGTTCGCCTTGGGCAGGTCGGGTATCAGGTAGCGGCCGCGATCGTCGGTGACGACTGCCTTGATGTAGTGTGTGGGCAGGTCGCTCGTTTCGGCAATCACCCACACGCCGGCTTCCGGCCCCTTCGAGCTGGTGACGATGCCGCCGATGTCATTCCTGTTAACCTTGATCCCGGATTTGCTGCTCTGGCCCGCGCTTGTTCTGCCGCCCACTATGCCGAATGACGCGATGAGCAACGCAGCAGCGCCCAGCGCCACCATTCCCTGAGATGAAATTCTGCTGGCCATGTTATTCAAGCTCCTGATCCCTCAAATATCGGCAACATCTCTTGGTTAGCGGCGGAGGGTCGTAAACGCGGGCGGGAATCGCCATTTGCTTTGCCTGTCGTCCGACAATATACGCTTGGCTATCCGCACAGGCAATGTTCCGAGCAGCAAAACGCCCGCCTTCCCGGTCAAATAGCGACCGGGACGCAAAAAACGCGAAAGGCGGCCGCTACGAAGGCTAGGAGCGGCTAGAGGCTCGAAGTCCAAACCGTCCACCTACGCGTGCTTCAGTACGACATTTTGTCTTGCTCGGGCAATGCACACCCCGTCCTTTATTCCGTAGCATTCGACAAAATGGGAGCCGTTGTATTTTGTGAGTTCAGGGTCGTTGCGTGTCACATGATCTGTTATTTCTCCCCGTGGCTGTGGCGATTTGTTGTCATTCTTTACTTTCCATTTTTGCAAGTCGATGGGATGGCCGTAGTCTATATTCGCTCTAAATTGAATTTTTCGATCAATGTTGATGATCCCCAAGGCGCTAAGCACGAAGGCGCGGAACCCATCTCGCGGCAAAACTGTCGCGGTAATTTGAAGATTAGCGCTCGGGTCAACCAAGGCTGGGATTCGCGAGTCGAACAGATACTGCTCAGCGGGATCTGCTCGCTCGTGAAAACCGGCGCCCAGCAGGCCAGCCACACTAGAATTGTGGGGAATATTTTCCAGCTCTATTAGAAAATAATCGCGCGCCTGGATGATCCGCTTCCTTTGTTGTCCGGTCAGGTCTTTAACATAATCATCAATAAACTTTGTATGGTTTGCCCTGTCGCGTATTTGTGGCTGCGCGATAATCTTCGGAATATCGTAGAGGAAGCCAAACAGAGCATCGAAAATGCTAACGCCTGGATTCTGTTTGTAGATTTCCAAAAGCACCTGCTCGATGTGGAACGATTTCAGAGAGAAGTCGTCAGATCGAGCTTCGCAGTTATACTTCCACCGCTTGATGAACTTCGTCGTTTTCCGAAAGTCCCCATTCAGGGCATTCAGGTCGGCTGCGATTCTTATGTAGCCCAGCGGGTCGGATCTCAGCCACCATTCCCGCTCCGTCTTCTTAGCTTCCAAAAGTTTGACGTATTGGGTTGCCCTCTTGCGGATACTTGTCTCGAGAATCTCTGGGACCCAAAAGATCTCGTCTCCAAACTCGTTTTTGGTACCCGACGTAAATGCTGGAACGACGTCGATGGCAAATCGCTTTTCCCCATTTGCTAGGAACGACATAGTTATGGAGTGCGTTTGCCGCGAGATTGCGACGTCGTATGCGGTGGGATTCCGGAATCTGGTCTGTAGGGCTTCTTGTAACTTGGAGAGCAGCGCACCCGGATTCAAGGCGGCGATGTCGTATCGTCCGGCCACGAACATGATGTCTATGTCATGTAGGGGTGTTGCTGCGGTGAAGCGGGGATAAGAGCCGATCAGAAAACAGGTGTTGCCTAGAGCGAAGCGGACGGCGCCGAACAGATTGTCAACGAGCTTCTGCTCAGCCGCCGACGGTGATAAAGCAGTTCTTGCGTGGTCGCGGAGTTTGGCGTTAAGTTCACTCCTTTTCATAGCTCGTGGTAATCATCGACGTGACAATGTCACTAAGCAGTCTCCCTCGAAAATTCGTCACTGTTGTATGTCTTTTTCCGTCCAAATCTCTCATTGATTCGTCCGGAATCCTGCCTCGGTCGTAGGGCATGTAAACGATTAAGGCACATTCATCGCGCTTCTTGCTGAGAATCTCCGCGATATCACCTTCCCAATCGGGCCAAAAAACAAGGAATATCGTGGCGGACTCACACCGGCCGATATCTTCTCTCCGACTTATTTCGCAGATGTTGCTTGGCCTGAAAAGCTTGGAGTCGGTTAGCAGGTTTCTCAGGCTGGCAACATTGTCGCTTTTGGCAAAGAGAGCGATCTTTCTCTTCGCGAGGCCATTGCCGAGGCGCAATAGAGCAGGCGCAATACCTCTTGCCCACAGGACCACGGCATAGATGATTCCTAGGGCGAGGAGTAGTGCTTCAATGGTGCCGAGGGCCTGCAGTATGTCCATAAATCTATTAAGCCATTCGTATATTACCCGGCACCTCAGAGAAGTCAAGCCTTGGGCGCGCGGCGAGTCTCCTACGGTCGGGGCCGGAGAACCGCGCACGCTGCCGACATAAGAATCCTGCATCCCAATAGATGTATATGCATCTACATAGGCATGAGCAAATCACTCGTGCCGCCGCTGCCTTGCTTCTGCGCCAGCCTCCGCCGTGCTTCGCGGGCGCTCACGCAGGTTTATGACCAGGCGCTGCGCCCGCTAGGGCTCCGCGGCACCCAGTTCACTATCCTTCAGGCGCTTTCGCTTGCTGGAGAGGTTCCCCAGGGCGAGCTCGGCCGCATTCTCGCGATGGACAGCACCACCCTCACGCGAACTCTCGAAATCATGCGCCGGAGGAGCTGGATCGCGACGCGCTACGGCAAGGACCGGCGTGAGCGATGGCTGCGCCTTGCGAAAGAAGGCGAAGTTCAGCTCAAGCGCGCATTGCCCCACTGGGAAAAAGTGCAAGCGCGCTTGCGCCGCCGTTTTGGAAACGAACGCTGGAACGATTTCATGAACTTCACCAACCAAGTGACGAACGAGGTCACGGAATAAGGAGGCTTGTCATGGACAACGCAAAGTATGGAAAGCTTACCGCCGGGCTGATTGCCGCCTGGTTTGTTTTCACTCTTGTTGCCTCAGCTCAGCACGTGTTCAGGACCGATTTTAGCCGTCCGGCCATTTTCCTCGGACTCGCGGCGCTAACGCCCATCGTCGTATTCGCGGTGTGGTTTGCGGCTTCCAAAGGATTTCGTCAGTTTGTCGAATCTTTGAACGTCGGCACTCTAACCTTCGTGCAGTCTTGGAGGATAGCCGGCTACGTTTTCCTTGTCCTGTATGTCTACAGTATCCTGCCGGGCGTTTTTGCGCTGTCCGCGGGTTGGGGCGACGTGTTCATCGGAGCGACCGCACCCTTCGTTGCGCTGCGGCTCGCCAATCCCGAGCACCGCAAGAGCTTCATCCTGTGGCAGGTTCTTGGAATTTTAGATCTGGTATTGGCGGTCACATTCGGCACCACCGCCAGATTGATTGCTCCGCACGGTATCTCGACAACTCCTCTTACCGTGCTGCCTCTCAGTTTGATTCCAACTTTCGCCGTGCCGCTGCTGCTGATTTTGCACCTTATTTGCATTGGCCAAGCCAGGCGCGCTCGCGCGTCGGCGAACCCGTGCCCTCTCGCGCCGTCTAAACGGCAGGCCGCTACGCAGGGGAGATCAGAGCCGCTCTTTTCGTTGCAGCTTTTCTTCGCCTTCGTAGCGGCCACCTCCAGGCGGGCCCCTTTCCTTCCGCGGCGGCGCGCATACTTCCTGGCCGATCTCGCGCTGTCTAAAGAAGCGAAAGCTAAAACCACTTAGGGACCAAAGCTTCCACGCTGCAATGCGCAGGCCAGGCGTTTTTCACGATCGAGCCTCAAGGCTCTAGATTCCAGCCTCCAGAAAAAGTCCACAGGAACTCGCGCTTGATCGCTTCCTCTCCTCTGCTAATTTGGAAACTTGGCAAGGACACCAAAAGCTGGCGGGAGTGCTAGAATGTATGCAGAGAAGACCAATGCAAATCTTCATCAGCTACGATAAATCCGACGAAGCTTTCGCCAGAGCTCTCGGCTCACAGCTTACAAGGCGGGGCCTGTCTGTCTGGAGTTCCGAGGAAAGCATCTTGCCGGGAGACAACGTCTGGCTGCGAACGGGAGAAGCGCTTCAGAGATCGAAGGCTATGGTCGTTCTCGTGTCGCCGAATTCGATGCGGTCGGAACATGTGCGCCGCGAAATCGAATATGCTCTTGGCGACCCCAATTACGAAGGCAGGGTGTTCCCGGTGCGGGTTCGTCGCACTAACGACATTCCTTGGATACTTCGCAAATTCAAAACCTTCGATGCCAAACGCAGCCCCGCAAAAATAAGTGAGTCCATCGCGGACGCTTTGACACAAGTCGCGTGAGATGGTGCGAATGCGCCACTCTCGAACCTCGAAACCGAACGTATTCCTCTCTCGCGAGCCCGGATCGCCAGTTTGTCCTGCGCGTCGCAAGAGTGCTTAAGCAGCACAATATTCAGTATTGGTACAGCGCTACTCACATTGGCGCGGCGAAACAGTGGCACGACGAAATTGGGCGCGCGCTTGCCCGGTGTGATTGGTTCCTAGTGGTTTTGACACCGGATGCGGTTCGCTCCCTTTGGGTAAAACGAGAGCTGCTCTTCGCCTTAAATGAAACGCGCTACAACGAGAGGATCATTCCTCTTCTCCGCAGACCTTGCGAATATTCTCGCTTGTCGTGGACTCTCCCTGAATTTCAGTTCGTCGATTTTACTGGAGCCTTTGAGGTTGGCTGTCGAAAACTCCTTCAAATCTGGAGATTGCAATACAAAGCTCCGGTTGCCAGGCAACGCCGCAAAACCAGGAAACGATAAAGGACCGAAGGCTCTCCATCTCTCGTGCACAAAAAAGTCCACAGGAATCCGCGCTTGACCGGTTCCTCTCCTCTGCTAGCTTGGAAACGTCGCAGAAGAGATCGAATTCGGCGCGATACAAGAAGGCTCGAAGGAGCGGCAGACCTCCGTCCAAACCCGCCTTACGTCCAAGGCTCTCGGCACTCAAATCCCGCAATCATCACTGGCGTCTAATCGGCACAAGAGTCGAGTAGAACGTGATCCAACTCTAAGAAAACAAAGGACCGCGACCGCGTCTACCCGTCACGAAATCGAGACCCCCGTTTTCGATCAGCTGCCCCATCGCGGGTTTGGAGAGTCGCTATCCATGCGAGGCAGCCAACGCAACATCCGCGGCGAGATGCGGGATTACCGCGCGCAGCAAGGCGACGAATTGCGATTTCACGCGCTCGCCGGTTTCGAGTACTTCAGCGTGCGTGACTGGCTGATCGAGGATGCCGGCGGCGATGTTGGTGCCGCAGGAAATGCCGAGGACGCGGATGTTCATGTGGCGGGCGGTGATTACTTCAGGAACGGTGGACATGCCGACCAGATCGGCGCCGATCGTTCTGAGGTAGCGAATTTCGGCGGGAGTTTCGAAGCTGGGGCCGGAAAGCGCCGCGTACACGCCTTCGTGAACGCCGAGGCCGATCCGCTTCGCTTCGCGCAGAGCGATTTCGCGATAGGGCTTGAAGTAAGCACCGCTCATATCCGGAAAGCGTGGACCGAAGCGCTCGTCATTCGGTCCGATGAGCGGATTTTTTCCCTGCAAATTGATGTGGTCGCGAATCAGCACCAGCGCGCCCCGGCTGTAATCGAGATTGATCGCGCCGGCGGCGTTGGTAAGGATGGCGGCGCGGATGCCGAGGCGTCCGAGGACGCGCATCGGAAACACCACTTCCCTGCTCGAATATCCTTCGTAAAGGTGGACCCGGCCTTGCATTGCGGCGACGGGAATTTCACCCGACCGTCCGATTACGAGAGCGCCGGCGTGCCCCTCGACGGTGGAGCGCGGGAAGCCGGGAATTTTCTGGTACGCGATTCGCGTGGCGGAAGCGAGTTCGTCGGCGAAAGCGCCGAGGCCTGAGCCGAGCACGAGCGCGATTTTCGGGCGAAGTTTGGTTTTTGCGAGAATGAATTTCGCGGCGCGCGAGGCGCGAGCAAATTCGGTTGCGACGCGATCAGCCGAATTGGAGCGAGTCGGAGTCATTTGCTTGTTGTTGGCACGCAGCCTCTGGCAACAGCCAAGAGAGATTCTTCGACTGCGCGACCGGACGTCCCGCAAGAGCGGGACGAACGGCGAAGTCCGGTCGCTCCGCTCAGAATGACGACCAACGAAACGATTGTCATCGGAGCATGATCCCCACGAGCGATGCGGACATCAAGTTGGCCAGCGTCCCCGCGAGCATGGCGCGAATACCGAGGCGTGCTAGTTCACCTCTTTTATTCGGAGCAAGCGCGCCGATTCCGCCGATTTGGATGCCAATAGAGCTGAAATTCGCGAATCCGCATAAGGCGAAAGTGGCGATGGTGAAAGAGCGCGGATTCAGAGTGGCCTGCATGGGACCGAGGCGCTGGAAGGCCACGAGTTCATTCGTCACCATGCGCAAGCCGAGCAGGTTGCCGACCGCGGTGCAGTCACGCCAGGGAATTCCGGCGAGCCACGCGATCGGGGCAAAAACCCAGCCGAAAATCTGTTCGAGGCTGGAAGGAAACCAGCCCATATGATGCGGCGCGAGCAGATTGTGGATTCCCGCGAAACACGCGTCGACCAGATAAATCAGGGCAATGAAGGAAATCAGCATGGCGGCGACGTTGAGCGCGAGATGCAAGCCGTCAATGGTGCCGCGCGCGAGCGCGCCGAGCGCGTTGGCCTCCTTCTCCATTTCCGCCATTTCGACGCGGCCGGCGGTGAGGGGCTTCTCCGTTTCAGGGACCAGCATCTTGGCTATAAGGATGGTTCCGGGAGCGGTCATGATCACGGCGGCGAGCAAATGCTCGGGCTTGATTCCGTAAGCGATGTAGGCGCCCATCAGGCTGCCGGAAACGTGGGCCATGCCGCTGGTCATGATGGTCATCAACTCGGACTGCGTGACTTCCGGAAGAAATGGGCGAATGGTGAGAGGCGCTTCGGTCTGGCCCATGAAGATGCTCGCCGCGACGTTGAGCGATTCGGCGCCGCTCGCGCCCATGAGATTGGTCATCACACGCGCGGCCGCTTTCACGATTACTTGCATGATGCCGTAGTAATAAAGCAAAGCGAAAAACGCGGCGATGAAAATGATGATCGGAAGCGCCTGAAACGCAAAGTAAAAGCCGCGTGGCGAATTGTTTTGCCCCAAATCGCCGAACACGAAAGAGGAGCCGTAGTAGGAAAAACTGAGCAGCCACTTGGCGCCGACGCCGAGCTTGCTGAAGACGAGCTGACCGATGGACCAGCGCATCACCAGAAAGGCCAGGACAATTTGCAAACCGAGACCCCAGGCGACCGTTTTGTAGCGGATGGCGCGGCGATTCGTCGAAAACAGGTAACACAAGCTAATGATGAAAATAACGCCCAGAATGCCGACGAATCGGTGCATTCAGCGCTCTCCTTCGCGGCCATCATCCGCCGCGCGCTACGCTCTTCCTTTGCGACGCCTACTTCGATCCAACAAACTGCAAAGTGTACGCCATAGCCCAATCGAAAGGCTCGATCACTTTCAAATCGAGAAGTTACCGGTACATGGTATTGCAACGGGGTGTATTCGTCCGCTCAATTGCAGACGCGATTCTGACATTGACCCTCCCGCTCTGAGCCGGTACCATGCGCAGCAAGTCAACTTCTCCATGTGGGCCTGAATGTGTCTCCCGGGAGGGCGCTATGTTCTGTTCGTCGTGCGGCGCGACGGTGAAAGAAAGTTCGACATTCTGCGGCACCTGCGGTAAGCCAATCAGTGACAGTGTCGCTCAGGCACCGGCTGCACCGGCGGCCGGGGCTGTCGTTGCCGCGGGCGGACCGCCGCCAATCGTCCAAGATGGCATGGCGGCAGCGCGAGATACAGGGCTGTACGCAGGCTTCTGGCTCCGTGTGGTAGCAGCACTCATCGACGGTCTGCTTATTGGCATTCCGTTCGTAGTTATGGCGGTGGCGATCTTTGCGAGCGCCCTTCCAATGATCCGCGATATCAGCGCGACGCAAAATCCCAACCCATTCCTGTTCATCAGCCTTTTCTTTCCGCGACTATTGCTGCTTGCGGCTTTGGGATTGGTCGGCACCTGGTTGTACTGGAGTCTTCTGGAAAGCTCTTCGTGGCAAGCGACGCTTGGCAAAAAGCGCTGGGGCTGTATGTGACCGATTTGACGGGAGCGCGCCTAACCTTTGGAAGAGCGAGCGGACGCTTTTTCGCCGGTCGTGGAATCGCGTATGTCCCTTCGGTCGGTGGACTCTATTTCTTGATTGATTGCATCATGGCGGGCGTGACGGAAAAAAAACAGGCGGTGCACGACATGATCGCCGGGTGTCTTGTCCAACGGAACGCATAATCTTGGCGGTCAGAAGATTTTCTTGGCGGGAAGGACGCGTTTGGGAAGCGCTGCGCTGACGGTGAACATCGGCTCGTTTACCATCTGGCTGAGCCGCAGATTCATCGCCACGCTGCAAAGAATATAGGCGTGTATCGCGCTGAAGTCCCAATGCGCCACAAGCAGATCGATCATCCTCGAAGTGGCGGCGCGGGCGGCACCAATCGCATCCGTTGCCGATTCGACCACGATCCAAGCTTCGGATTCCTGGGCCGCGTTTCGCGGGGCCGACTCGATAAACGGCCCCTGCAGCGACTGCTGATTATGCAAGCGAAACCGCAGCGTAACGTCCGCCGGGCACTCGATGCCGTTGACGCAGACTTCGCCATCGCCTTGCGCTGCGTGGGCGTCGCCCGCAGAAAAAAGCGCGCCCTGATTGAACACCGGCAAGTAGAGAGTAGCTCCAGCACAGAGTTCGCGGACGTCCATATTGCCGCCGAACGCGCCCGGCGGTATGGTGCGGAATTCCCCCCGTTCGGCTGGAGCGACACCCATCACACCACAAAAAGGGCGCAGCGGAACAATCGCAGGCGCAAGGGAGCGACTCACCTCGGGTTCCAACGTCCAGTGAAAAAGATAAGGATCGGCGAAGCGGTGCTTCAGAAAGCCCAGGCCTGCAATCACACTCGACCAGCCCCAGCCCTTATGCGCAACTTCGAGGACATCAATCTGAAGAACGTCTCCGGGCTTCGCCCCCTCGACGAAAATCGGTCCGGTCAACGCATGGATGCGTTCGCGGTTGATGTCGATATATTCGTCGAGCGTCATGTCAGGATGCACTTGCGCACCGCTGGCGTCGAGACATTCCAGATGGACAGTGTCTCCCGAAGCGATGGTGAGGCGCGGTGTGAGATCGCGATTCCAACGGGAGTGAATGGGTTCAGCCGAAAGAACGTGGTCGGCCATATCTAAACGCTACGCCTCCAGTTCGACGGTCATCTGCAACTCGACCAGAGCATTTCGCGGCAACGCGGAGACTCCAATTGCGGCGCGTACATGCCGGCCGGATTCACCGAACACCTCAATGAGTAAATCGGAAGCTCCGTTGATCACTTTGGGCGAATCGGGAAAACCGGGGACAGCATTGACGTAGCCATTTGCGCTGATAATGCCCTTTACGCCTTGGAACGAACCGAGATAGCGCTTCAGCACCGCCAATTGAGTCATCGCGCAGCATCGCGCCGCGGCATAGCCCTCCTCAATCGTCCGATTCAGACCGAGGGTGCCGGTGATGACGCCTTCGGAGTTCGTCGAAATCGCACCTGCAAGATACACGATGCGGCCCACAGTCTTCGCTGGAATGTAATTCCCTCCCGCTTCGGGAGGAGCCGGCAGGATAATGCCGAGCTTCGCGAGCCGTGCTTCCGTTTCCTTAGCCATTCGACACTGATGCCCTTCACCGCCTTGGCGTACCATACAGGTCCCGTGTTCTAGGTGCAAGACGCCGGAGCGAACGGACGCCGAATTTTGTTTCATCGAGGAGGCAGGATGCAACGCGCACGAATCCGCTTCATATCCAACGTTTCGGCGTTCTTCATTGCTGTTTTGCTGACCGGTTGCGGCGGCGTCTCGACGCCGGTTGAAACGACCAAGCCTGCCGCCCGGCCGACGATTGTCTTTATGACCGATTTCGGCACGACGAATGATGCGGTAGCCATCTGCAAAGCAGTGATCGTCGGAATCGTGCCGAATGTGCAAATCATGGATATTACGCACCAAGTGACTCCGTTCTCTATAGCGGAGGGCGCGCGATTTTTGGCCGGCGTGACGCCTTACTACGCATCAGGCACGGTGTTTCTGGTGGTGGTTGATCCCACTGTAGGCACCTCTCGAAAAGCCGTGATCGTGAGATCAAATAAAGGGCAATATTTTGTGCTTCCCGACAACGGCCTAATCACGCCTGTGGCGGATCGCGACGGTATAGCAGGCGCGCACGAAATCACCAATCAATCCTGGATGATTGGCGATAAGATTTCGTCCACCTTTCACGGACGCGATATTTTTTCCCCCGCAGCAGCTCATTTAGCGGCCGGTGAGGATTGGGCGCTTGCGGGGCCAGCGGTGAAGAACCTTGTGCGTTTAAACCCACCCGTCGCAGCGATCGGGACGAAAGGCATTACCGGCGAAGTGATCGCGCTCGATGATCCCTACGGCAGCCTTATTACCGACATTCAGGGAACGGACTTCAAAGAATTGGGCTACTCGGTGGGCGATAAGGTGACACTTACCATCGAAAAGAAGCAGTACACTTTCCCGTACCAGAAAACGTTTATGGGAGTGTCCATCGGCCAGCCGCTCGTGTACATCGACTCGCGCGGCCGAGTAGGCATCGCTGTGAACCAAGGCAATTTTTCAAAAGAGTACGGCGTCACGCCCCCGCTCTCAATCTTCATCCCACGCAAAGGCGAATAACGATGTCGAGTCGGAACTCACCGGCGGACAAAAAGGCTCCGAGCGCTAGTTGGCAAAGCGTCGCCGTAATCATCGATCATACCAACCTTCGGCCCGACGCTAGGCCTGATCAGATTGTCCGCCTGTGCGAGGAAGCCTGCGAGTTCGGCTTCGGCGTAGTGATGGTGAATCCGTGTCACATCGCGCTGGCCTCTTCGAATCTACAGAACAGCGAGGTCAAAGTGGGCGCCGTGGTTGGCTTTCCGCTCGGCGCGACTCTGACAAGCGTAAAAACATTTGAGACGAAAGAAGCGTTGAAACTGGGAGCGCGCGAGATCGATATGGTTTTGAATATCGGGGCGCTTAAAGCCGGCAATCACGCGCTCGTGTTGTCAGACATTTCAGGCGTGGCCGATGTTGTGCGCGAGCAGAAGGCGCTCCTCAAAGTAATTTTGGAAACAGGGCTGCTTGCCAAGGAAGAAAAGCTCGCGGCATGTGAAATCTGCGAACAGGCCGGAGCTGATTTCGTGAAAACTTGCACTGGTTTCTTGGGAGGGGTTGCGACCGTGGAGGATGTCCGCCTAATGCGTGACGCCGTGAGGATTGGCGTGAAGGCGTCCGGTGGAATCCGGACCGCGAGCGATGCACGCGCCATGATCGACGCTGGAGCGAGCCGGCTCGGCACCAGCAGTGGCGTAAATATCATTCGCGAACTATGGGCGCAGACGGAGAATGATGCGTCGACGCGGTAGCCGTCGCTTTTGTCAATTCTGCGAGTAGTTCCAGACTGACACTTCCGTTCCGCCAAGGATCAACACGTCGCGGCGAGCCTAACTTCGCCGCACGTAATCGATTGACTGCGAACTCCATACGATTTTTTCAGCAAGGAAGGGTGTGGCTATGCGCATGCAGCTATACCGACGCGCTAAAACGGACCGGCGCGAATTAAGAAAACTCTAATGTCAAATCCGGGACGACGCGCATGGTAAGCGAAGCATTGATCGGCGATCTTCTGATACGCGCGGGCCTGATTGATACATCCGCGCTATCTCGCGCACGCGACGAACAACAGAAATGCGGAATCTCGCTTGCCTCCGCTCTTGCAAATCTGGGGCTGGCCG
>DASYZC010000281.1:0-2475 GCA_035949735.1 Candidatus Acidiferrales bacterium
GATTGAGGCCAGCGCGCGGCAGGCGTACAAGCACGTTCGCGTGGATCCCGATGCGTATCTGCGGCACGTGCAGCGCGCGCACATGCTTCCGATAGAGAAATGGCAAGATGTGTTTTACCTCGGGCCGGAAATTTTGAAGCCGCACGCCGATAGCGTGATCCGTTCGTCGGTGAAGGCCGCGGCTCTCGAGGGAATGGGATTGGGATTGGGCGGATGGATGACCGTGGTGCCGGATTTGGGAATTCTGTCCGCGATTACCATGCGTTTGCTGCAAAAGCTCAGCTTGATTTACGGATTCGAATACGCAACGGACGAGGACGCGGTAGAGTTGTGGATGGCGGCGGCGAGCGCGGCGGGTTTAGACCTGGGCAAGGATTTTATCGAGAAGCAGGCCATCGAGCGGCTGGTGCCGCGCATTATGGACGTCGTCGCCGCGAAGATGAGCGCGGAAATTGCGGAGAAGTGGACGGCTCGGTTGATACCACTGCTCAGCGCTGGCGCTGGCGGGGCGCTCAATTATTATTTCGTTCGCGCGTGGGGGCGTCGCGCGCAAAAACATTTTGAGGCGCGGCATCGGCTGGTTCGCGCGCAGAAATTCTCGCCACGGCTGACGACGGGGCCCATCACGCCTCCGTTGACGCAATAGAAAAGCGGTCGTTCGCGACTTCTCTACCGATTTCCCCTTGAACTATCGAGCTCTGGAAAAGCAAAGAGGATCGCCGGTTCCGCTTCGAGATATAGGTGAATATGAAACGGTCCAGAGAAAACATTGAAGCTAGGCTGAGGGAGCAATCAGATTTCTTGCGCAGATCCGCCGTCGCCTTTTATGAGGGCAATTTCGCAGAGAGCGTGAGAATTGCCGGAACTATCCGGACCCTTGTTTACGAGAGTGGAAGATGCAAACCCCTTCTGAAGCAGGCCCGGTCGAACGGTCTTGATCTTCAAATATCGGAGCACGTCAGTGAAGCGAGGCAGTCCGGTGAGGAACTATTCAATTTTGCCGCTGGTATCAGAATCGACCCCGGAATCGCCGTTTATCCCTCTGTGGACCTTGAATCATCGCACTATACCCGGTGTTCCATCGGCGCTTGGTGGAATCGACGCGTGTTCTCCTTCCGGTCAGATGGTAAGCAGATGATCTATACAAGAAGCAAGGTCATACTTACTCTTGCCAACATGGAGGGCGGAGCGCATGTAGACGATCGAGTGGATCCTGCGTATGCCAAATTGCTTACCGACCAGCCGTTGACCTTCGAGTCTGCCGGAGTTTTGATCGAGACACCCGACTTGGCTAGATTTCTGGCCGCCCAATCCGGTGTTGAAATGTTGGAATGCCTCAAACGCAATTTCTTTCCCGATTTAGATGTGCCTTCAAAGTGGGACTGCGGGACAGTCCCGCCTTCCTCTATCTCCGTGGAGCAGATCTCGGGAAGTATTGTCACCGTGCCGCCTTCAAGTTTTCCCAACCCAGAAATTCGGATCAAGAAGAGGTGAAATTTCGGGACGAACAAACGAAGGTATGCGGAAGGAGGGATTTGAACCCCCACGGCCTCTCGGCCACAGGATCCTAAGTCCTGCGCGTCTGCCAGTTCCGCCACTTCCGCACGGATTCCGCAGTATAGCCTAGAAAGGCTCGCCGGGCAGCGGAGGCAAAACTGGCGTTACTTTGCCCCAGCCATCGGTTTGCGCGGTCTTCATGTCCTTCACCAATTGTGCGGGCAAATCCGCCTTCAAGTGCGGGCGGCCGGGCTGATTGGCGAGCACCCAGGCGACTCCGGCGACTGTCTTCGAGACGACCTGAATTTCCTTGTAGTCGATTTTTTCCGGAGTGTCCGTGGGGCGGTGATAATCCACGTGCAGCCCGACAGTGAAAAATGCGATGGGGATGCCCATCTTGGCGAAGTTGTAATGATCGCTGCGGTAGAAGATGCGCTGGCCGTTCGGCTTCGGCCCGAGGTTATCATGCGTGGCGTCGGGAGCCGTCGCATCGTAGAAATGATTCAGCTTTAGCTTTTCAAAATTGCTGTTGACCGACTCGATTGTCTTTTCCAAATCGTCGCTGCTGATATTCGGGCCGACAACTAGGACTTCACCGGGGTTCACGAGGAAGTGAGTGGGATTGGGATCGACCGAATTCGGCGACTTGGTGCGGCCGATCATGTCCATATTGAGATCGGCGACGACTTTGGTGAGGTCAACGGGAGGGAACTCATTGAAGTAGCGCGAGCCCCACAGACCTTTTTCCTCGCCGCCATTCCACAAAAAAATGACGCTGCGCTTGGGGCGCATGCCCTTGGCCGCTCCTTCGGCATAGGCGCGCGCGATCGCGAGCAGGCCTGTCGAACCCGAGCCATCGTCGTCGGCGCCGTTGTTGACGTTGTGGCCGTTGGGCAGCGGCGCGCTCAGGCCAATGTGGTCGAGATGGGCGCTGATGACGACGTATTCATTCTTTAATATGGGGTCGCTGCCTTCGAG
>DASYZC010000282.1:0-4822 GCA_035949735.1 Candidatus Acidiferrales bacterium
GTAGTAGGCGTCGAGAACTTTCCGTGCGTGGTCCAGGCGGCCCGAGCGCAAAAGACTTTCCCCGAAGAGGGTTAGGAACGCAGTGTCCTTTTCATTGGGAGCGAAGGGTTCAAGCAGGGCTGCGGCGCCCTGCGCGTCACCTTTGCGAAGTTTAGCCTCTGCGAAGAGCAGTGCTCCGGTCCGGTCATTGGGTAGAAGACTGTGAGCATTTCCAAAGAATTCCAAGGCCTGGTCGAGGCCGCCAGCTGCCAGCGTCAATTGTCCCGCGCGAAGGAAGCTGCGCCCAGCAAGGTCGGCATGCCGGAGGCGCTCGGCAAGTTCCGCTAGCGCCACGTGCCGTGCAGAATTTTCCGGGTCGAGGGTCGCCATACTTTCATAACACGCAAGTGCTTCGATGGCGCGTTGCTGGTCGACAAACTGATCGGCAGCGGCTCCGAACTGTTCGAGAGCTTCGGTGTGATGGTTCTGTTTTTGCAGCAGGAGGGCGTAACGCATGAGCCGATCCGCGGGCTGCGGGAACGGGCGCAAAAAACGCGAAAAGATGGCCGAAGCTTTGGCAGAATCGCCCACATCAAGAAGACGATCAAACTGCATTCCGTAGTACTGTGCGGCGAGAGACGGCTCGTTGAGGCGGGTGTGGATGTCGGCCAGGGCCTGCAGCGCCTCCTGGTTTAAAGGCACATCCTTCAACACGAGCTGATACTCGGTGACGGCTTCCCGCAGCTTGTTGCGTTCGAGGCTGCGCCGCGCACGGTCGAGATGTCTGTTGAAGTCCGCAACCATGAATAATGATAATCCCTCTTGGCTGCCCTGTGGGGAACGCTCCTCTATGTCCCTAGGAGAATTGGAAGCCGTTCGGGGTGTTTAAGACTAGTCCTTCGGCTTCACTCAAGGGCAAGCAGACTGAAACATAAACTATATAACGCGCTGGCCGATTAGGCCTCAAGCGAATTCAAGTGGATGTGCCATCAGGTTATCGCAAGATTCCTTAAGCTGGCCCACTGAGGGCCTGCCTAGAAAGGCTGCCCACCTTCTCGCGCATAGACCGGAGAGAAAGGCCGCTGCGCAGCAATGCCGGGAAGCCGGCAAGTGCCAGCGGGAGGGTAAGGGCCACGAAAGCAAAGAAGGAAAAGCCAGTCGCCGTCGACTTTTCGACCTGGAACACGCTCAATCCGACTACGCAGAAGAGTTGGTACGAACCGAAGTTTGCGGGCGCATTGGGAAGAGAAACGCCAAGGTTAATCACGAGCAGGACGACCACCGCCGCAAGAAACGACAAATGAAGGCCGTACGAATGCATCATGGCCCAGAGACCCAGGACCTGACACAGAGGCATCACCAGCGAGGTCACCACGGCCAAATAAAAGCTGGGTGCCGTGCCCATAGCGTGCAAATCCGTTAGTACAGCCATAACCTTACCGGGCAGCCGACGGCGAGCAGCCCCGGGTCCCGACGCGGTGCCGAGCTTGATTTCGATGTAGAGAATGACGAGCACCACGACGCCTAGGATGAGGAGCGTCATGATCCCCAGAGTATCCGCGATGCGTTGAAAGCGCCGCGGCAACTCTACGAAGAGTGAAACCATTGCAAGGAGCGCTGTGGCAATGACCAAATCTACAAAACGCTCGACTCCCACCGAACCCAGGACGCGCCCCAAACCAATGTCTTCGGAGGCTGAAAGAAGGTAGCTTCGGAGAATCTCACCCGGTCGCAGCGGAAAAATCAGATTTGTGAATAGTCCCGCATACACGGCTCGAATCGCGTGAGTGAGCCGCACTCTTCCGAAAGGCGTAAGGAGAAGTTTCCAACGCAGACCTTGGACAGCATAACTGATCACGTCGAAGATCATACCGAGAAGAACCCAGCGCCAGCTTACGTTGGCGAGCTCATGCAGAAATTGCACGATGTGGAAGTAGTAGAGAACCCGGTAAAGACCGATTACGGCCAGTCCATACCCCAAGAGACGAAGAATTCTCGCCTTCCCAGGATTCCGGGGCTGAACGACGTCGCTCAACGCCACGATTCCATCAAGCCCGATTCCGGGTCCGTCGGCAAAGCGAGATCGCGGGACACAATTGGCAATAGCGGCATCGCTTCCTCGTGGGGGCGGATTCGAACCAAAGGCAATCGTGATTTCATCTCATCCCTCGGAGGATGTCGCTCCGCGGTCACTGAATGGCCCGGAGACCCGGTACAGCCTACGACATCGGACTCGCTCAGGCAATCCAGGAGGAGTCCGGAAGGTGAGCTGGGCCTCGACGGTAATCGGGCGACGTATAGGAGTATAATTGCAACTGTCGTGAGCCATAGTCGTCGAGAGGCCACCCGGTTGCACCTCTGCAGACCCGAATGAAAAAACCGCAATCCGTCGATCGCCGGGAGCGGGTCTTGCTCGTGGGCGTATCCTGGAAAAAACGCGCGCGGACTGAGACTTTGAAGGGATTGAATTCCACGGTCAGCCGGGATTCTCTCGATGAACTGCGGGAGTTGGCCGAGAGCGCTGGCGCAGCCATCGCCGGCACTGTTTTGCAGGTGCGCGATTCCCTCGATCCGGCGACTCTTGTCGGGCGTGGGAAACTCAAGGAAATCGCGGTCGAAGCGAATCTGCACCGGGTTCCCTTGGTAATCGTGGATCACGATCTGACGCCCGTGCAGCTCCGCAATATGGAGAAAGGCATCAGTTGTCGCGTAATTGACCGCACCCAGCTTATCCTCGACATCTTTGCAACGCACGCACGTACACGTGAAGGACAACTCCAAGTCGAACTTGCACAGCTGAATTATCTACTTCCTCGGTTGGCGGGAGGCAGCGACGATCTCTCCCGGCTCGGAGGTGGCATCGGTACTCGCGGACCCGGCGAGCAAAAGCTGGAAACGGATCGTCGGCGAATTCGGGACAAGGTGGCAAAGATTCAGAGGGAAATTGAAACTGTGCGCCAGCAGCGTGCCAACCGGAGACGTGCGCGACAAGGCGTACCGCTGGGCATGGTTGCCTTGGTAGGGTACACGAATGCTGGGAAATCGACTCTGTTTAATGCGCTAACTGGTTCGGGCGTGCTTACCTCGGACAGAATGTTCGCCACGCTCGATCCAACGATTCGCGCGATCCGATTGCCTTCGCGGCGCCGCGTTCTGCTGTCGGACACGGTCGGATTTATCCGGGATTTGCCTCCCGAATTGATCGCTGCGTTCCACGCGACGCTTGAAGAAGTACAGGAGGCGGCTTTAGTCGTCCAGGTCACGGACATTTCGAATCCACACCATGCAGAACAGGATCTGCAGGTTCGCAAGGTCCTTGAAGATCTTGGCGTGGCGGACCGGACGCACCTTCATGTTCTGAATAAGATCGACCGGCTAGACGAGGGAGAGCTAAGCGCGCTGACCGAGGCCAACGAGCATGGTCCTGCGAGGATTCTGGCTTCAGCCGCGAGCGGGGCCGGACTGCCAGACTTGCTCGCACACATCGACCGGGCCATGGAGGTCGATCCTCTGGTGCGTCTCAAGTTGCGAATGCCGGCATCCGACGGACGAAATCTTTCGCTCCTTGAGGCGCGCGGTCGCGTGCTTCGGTCAGAGTTCGCGGACGGTCATGTCTTTGTTGAAGCAGAGCTGCCCCAATCTGCCGCCCGACGGCTGCAGCAATTCGTCTTGGATTGAAAGACGACGCCCGCGGATTTTGCCTTCTGAAATAGTCCACAGGAACGTGGAACCTTAGCGAGAGGGTATGGCGATACGATTTTGGTGTGCACGCATTGGCGTGCCGATCGCTCGCCTGCGCAGCTCGCGGGCGTGAAAGGAAGACTCACATGAAACCAACTGCTTTAGTGCTGGTGCTGGTGCTGGTGCTGGTGCTGACTCTCGCGCTAGGCGCAGTGCCCGCTCGTGCGCAAAATAGCGTACGAGTGAGTTGGACGGCAAGTTCAGACGCGGGAGCAAACCCCTCACTCATTTACAACGTGTATCGAGCAGGTTCTTGCCCTGGGCAATTTACGAAACTGAACTCGGCGCCGCTATTAGGTACCTCGTATTTGGACACGAATGTCGCGGTAGGCGCCGTCTACTGTTATCAAGTGACAGCGGTTCTAAATGGTGTTGAGAGCGTACCCTCAAACCAGACAATCGCGGCGGTCCCTGCTTCGGCGGACCGGCCGAGTCCCTGCCGACATCGAGGTGCACTCATCGGGTGGATTCGATGTCAAATTGCCCAGCCGAAGAAGCGGGAGCGAACATCGTCGGCTCCATAGCCAGATCTGTCGAGCTCTAAAGCGGAAAGGACCATTGTTTACGTTGCGTTTAGGGCAATGCAGTGTGTGGAAAACCTTGTGGAAAACGAAGACGAGATGAAGGCTCAGGCGACCGACGAGAACCGTCGGTCCCTGAGCCTTCCACACGGATTCTCCGGTTCAAGTAACTGATTGCAAGGAGCTTACCTGACCTTAAACTTTCATCGGGTGCGACGCTACTACGAAGACACGTCTGGGAGATAATTTGCACAGAAATGTGGCAATTTCAAATGTAAAGGTCAACTAGATCAGGGAGTTGCCTCCCGAGAAGGAGTAGTCGTTTTTCGAACAGTCGACGAGCTGCTAGCCTTGAATCGTTGACTCGACCGGATGCGAAGACTATATTCGGATAGGCGACTAAGGTGCGCGGTCGTTGACGGTGCCGATTGCTTTCACCCGAGAGTGAAATGAACCTGCCGAATAGTCTAACGATTCTTCGGATCTTTTTTGTTCCTCTTTTGGTTGTAGTTCTGCTAACTCGGCAGCCGAATTGGAATTTTTGGGGTTTGCCGATCCATTTTGAAGTTTGGGGAGTGCTT
>DASYZC010000283.1:0-8052 GCA_035949735.1 Candidatus Acidiferrales bacterium
ACGGCCTTTTCCGCGAATTTCAGAAATGCGTCCGCGTCCTTCTTGGAGAACTTCGCGATTTCCTGGTAGGTTTTGTTGCGATCGCGATACAGTCCGATCGTCGAGCCGTCGTCGAAAACGACCATGAAAGGAATTTCGGGATAAATGTATTTCAGGCCGTAGCGCGAGAGCAGCTTCAGCTCATCATTCTTGATCAGCGGGTTGCCCTGAATAAAAATGTGGCCCGTGCTGAAGCGGTCGTGCAAATATCCCGGCCCAGTAAGCTCCGCCGTCACCACGCCGCCTCCGAACCACGCGTTGCGCTCCAGCACCAACACGCTTTTGCTCGCCGTCGCCAGGTAGGCGGCCGCGACCAGTCCGTTGTGGCCGGACCCAATCGCGATAACGTCATAATTCTGGGGCATCACTTCCTCCTGAGACCTTGCTGCCCAAACCTACGGCTCAAAACGAATCACGGGTGAGGCTCCAGAGACTGTCACAATCCCCGAAATGGGTCAATCGGCGGCCGGGGCCTCGCGGCTCTGGCCTTCTGTTCGGGCGGCGCGCCGCCAGCGCTCTGAAAGCCGGTTTACCGGTCAAAAGACGCCGAAAGCGACGCGAAACTGTTTCGAGCTAGAAGTTTCTCGATCGCCAAACTAGAAGGACTTCATGCGGCAAACTTGAAGCTTTTCGAGCTGCCGCCGCCCTTAGGAAACGCCCCGGAATCTGCTAAACTGGGTTGAATTTGCTGAATACCGCGCGATCGCCGAGGCATCTGATCTCCGGTGGCGTCCGGGAGCGCGCGACGCCCGTAAATCCAGCAGGCACAACAGGAATGGGCCCAAGTAAGATGACCGCAGCCAACAAGCCGCTCGTATCCGCCGATCGTCCGACCACCGCGGTGGGCCAGCAACTGATCGAGCGTATCGGTAACACTCCGCTAATCAAGCTGATGCGGACCGGCACGGAGTTCCCGAACGTCACCATCTGCGCGAAAGCGGAGTGGTTCAATCCGGGCGGCTCGGTGAAGGATCGCGCCGCATATTCCATGATTCGCGAAGGCGAGCGCAGCGGCGCTCTGCGCCCCGGGAAAATAATTCTGGACGCGACCAGCGGGAACACGGGAATCGCTTACGCCATGGTCGGCGCAGCGCTGGGATACCGCGTGAAACTTTGCTTGCCGACCAGCGCGTCGCCCGAGCGCAAGCAGATTTTGGCGGCGTACGGCGTCGAAATTGTTTTCACTCCCGGCGATGAAGGAACGGACGGAGCGATCCGGCGCGTTCGCGAAATTTACGACGCGGATCCCGAGAAATATTTTTATCCCAATCAGTATGGTAATCCCGCGAATCCCGCGGCGCATTATTCCACCACCGCGCCGGAAATCTGGGAGCAAACGAAAGGGCAGCTCACGCATTTTGTCGCGGGGCTGGGAACCAGCGGGACGTTCGTGGGAACCACACGGCGGCTCAAGGAATTGAATCCGAAAATTCGCTGCATCAGCATGCAACCGGACTCCGGTTTTCACGGCCTCGAAGGTTTGAAGCATATGGCGACTGCGATTGTGCCTTCGATTTACGATGCGAGTTTAGCCGACGAAAATATGGAGGTGCGAACGGAGGATGCGCAGCGCGTCGCGAAAAAACTTGCGCGTGAGGAAGGCATTCTTGTGGGCGTCAGTGCCGGAGCGGCGCTGTGGGCATGCCTGGATGTGGCGAGGCGTTTGCCGCCGCAGGAGCCTGCACTGATCGTGACGGTGTTCCCCGATTCGGGCGAGAAATACTTGAGCGAGCGATTCTGGAGCGAAGCGTGAGCCGCGCTCTTTTGAAGATTCACGGCGAAATTGTGCGCCGAATCCACGCTCACGGCGCGGAAACGTATCCGCACGAATGTTGCGGGGCGCTGCTGGGCCGCGACGGCGACGAATCGCGCGAGGTGCTCGACCTCTTGCCGCTTGCAAACCGGCGCGACGATTCGCCGCGAAACCGTTTTGAGGTAACCGCGGATGACGTCCGGCTGGCGGAAAAAACGGCGCGCGAGAAGCGAATCGAGCTGATCGGGTGGTATCATTCCCATCCCGATACGCCGGCGCGTCCGAGCGAGTTTGACCGGGAGCATGCGTGGCCGTGGTACAGCTATATCATCGTAAGCGTGCAAAACGGCGAGCCGCGAGATACGACGTCCTGGCGGCTGCATGACGACCGGGCGGCGTATGACCGGGAGGAGATCGAAACCGTCGCGCACCCCGCGAGCATCAAATAGCCAATACGAGGAGGGCTTAGAATGGCAGTTAAGGTGATTATTCCAACGCCGCTGCGAGCTTACACAGGTAGAAAGGAAGCTGTGGAGGTGCAGGCGGCCACGGTGGCCGAGGCGCTTTCGGCGCTGACCAGCCAGTTTGGGGAATTGAAGAAGCACCTTTTCGGAGAAGACGGGCGCTTGCGCAGTTTCGTGAATGTGTATGTAAATGACGAGGACATCCGCTACCTGCAGAAGGATCAGACCGGCCTTCGCGAGGGCGATACGGTGAGCATCGTGCCGTCAATTGCAGGCGGAGCGCTAGTCTAGGAAGGGAGAGGTCCTTCGACGACTGATCTCCCGGGCTCGACTAACCGTCGACCCAGGAGTCATTTCGATCCCGGCGCTTCGCACAAAAGCAAAGGCGCCCGCCTAAAAAGCGCGGCGGCCGCTACAAAGGCAACGGCGAGGCGCGGGACAGTTCACTCAGGGACAACGGTTGGTAACGAGGCATTGGACGACAGATGCCACCCTGAAGGGTGGCGCTACACGTAAGGGAGATTTTTTCATGGCAACGAAAACGCAAATTCCTACGGCGGCGAGCGTAGGGCTTTCCAAACAGGAAGTGCTGCGCTACAGCCGGCATTTGATCATGCCCGAGGTGGGCATGGAAGGTCAGCTGAAGCTCAAGAAGGCCAAGGTGCTTTGCATCGGGACGGGCGGCTTGGGCGCGCCGCTGGGACTTTATTTGGCGGCAGCCGGAGTGGGCCGCATCGGCTTGGTGGATTTCGACTCCGTGGATTTCACGAACCTGCAACGGCAGGTGCTCTTCGGAACGAGCGACGTGGGCCGGCCGAAAATCACGGCGGCCGCCGACCGCCTGCGAAATCTGAATCCGGAAATTCAGATCGATGCGTACGAAGCGCAGCTGACCAGCGAGAATGCGCTCGAGCTCTTCAAGGATTACGACATCATTGTGGACGGCACGGACAATTTTCCCACACGCTATCTGGTGAACGATGCTTGCGTGATCCTAGGGAAGCCCAACGTGTATGGCTCGATCTTCCGCTTCGAGGGCCAGATTACGGTGTTCGGCTATCCGGACGGTCCCTGCTACCGCTGCTTGTATCCCGAACCACCTCCGCCGGGCTTGGTGCCCTCTTGCGCGGAGGGCGGCGTGCTCGGAGTGCTGCCGGGAATCGTCGGCACGATTCAGGCGGCCGAGACGCTGAAGCTGATTATCGGAAAGGGCCAGCCGCTGGTTGGACGGCTGCTGCTTTTCGACGCATTGGCAATGAAATTCCGCGAACTGAAACTGCGGAAGAATCCCGAATGCCCCGCTTGTGGCACGCATCCGACGGTGACGAAGTTGATCGATTACGTCCAATTCTGCGGCATTCGCGGCGAGGAGGCTCCGAGCACCGTGACAAATATTCCCGAGATAACTCCCCGCGATCTGAAAGCGCGGCTGGACAAGGGCGATGACTTGTATATTCTCGACGTGCGCGAACCGCACGAGTATGACATTTGCAATTTGAACGGGCACTTGATCCCCCTCGGGGAGTTGCCGCAGCGCGTGCACGAGCTCGATAGCTCGCGCGAGATTGTGGCGCATTGCCGGAGCGGAAAGCGTTCCGCGGATGCCGTGGACTTCTTGCAGAAGGCCGGTTTCCGGAAGATATGGAACCTAAAGGGCGGGATTCTGGCTTGGTCGGATGATGTGGATCCGAGCGTGCCGAAATACTAAACGGCGACTTTTGGTGCTTCACCGCGGCTTCAATTACATGCAAGAGAGGTCCTTCGACTGCGTGTCCCGGCGCTTCGCGCGAAACCGGAAACGCGGGACACTCCGCTCAGGATGACGTCAACAGCGGGATGCCACCCTAAAGGGGTGGCGCTACATGCAGGCAGAATGATGATGGGATTGGAGGAGTGAATGGCGGCGACAACAATTACAGTGCGCACTGACGGTTCGATTCGTATCGAGGGGGATTTCCAAGTGCTGGACCAGGACGGCAAGGCATTTGGCTTAGCGGGCCGCACCAAGATTGCGCTCTGCCGCTGCGGACATTCTGAAACCAAGCCGTTCTGTGATGGCTCCCACAAGAAGGTGGGATTCCAGAGTCCGATACAGGCTTACGATCTTCCGCCCGTGGTCACCAAGCCATAGCTTTCTCACCGGCGATCGGGGAGTTTCCGCGGCTAAAGCCGGGTCAATTCGAGCGCCACTTAGCGCAACGCTAAGCGTTGCTCCCCCGCATGAATGTGGACGCTTCCACCGTCTCCTAGGTGCGATGGCAAGGCCACTCGCGTAAACGCCCGCAAAAACCCATTCGCGGCTTCGTATCGGAAAGGATGGAACCGAAATGGAGAAGGACACTTCAGCTAAGCAGCAACACTCGGCGCTTGCCAGAACAGCCGGCGAATTCCTCATCGGCGATGATTTGCGAGTGATCCGGCTCGGATTTGGTTCCATGCGCTTAACCGGCAAAGGAATTTGGGGCGAGCCCGCAAATCGGGCGGAGGCCATCCGAGTTCTGCGGCGTGCGGTTGAGCTGGGAGTGAATTTCATTGATACGGCGGACTCCTATGGTCCGTACGTGGCGGAAGAAATTATTGCGGAGGCTTTGCGTCCCTATCCGGCTGGCCTGGTGATCGCGACAAAGGGCGGCTTCGAGCGGCCGGGGACGAACAAGTGGGTGGAGAACGGAAGGCCGGAACATCTGCGGTCCGCGTGCGAAGGAAGCCTGCGACGGCTGCGCCTGGACCGCATCGATCTCTATCAGCTGCATCGAATCGATCCGAAGGTGCCGGCCGCAGACCAACTCGGCGCTCTGAAGGACTTGCAGGCTCAGGGAAAGATCAAGCACATCGGCTTGTCTGAAGTGACCGTGAAGCAAATTCAGCACGCGCAAACGATCGTTCCCATCGTAAGCGTCCAGAACCGATACAGCGTCACCGACCGCGGCTCGGAAGACGTCCTGCAATACTGCGAGCAACAAAAGCTCGGATTCATTCCATGGTTCCCGCTCGCGGCGGGTAAACTCTCCGGCCCGGACAGCCCCATCAATCGCCTCGCGGCGCAATGGAAAGCTACACCGTCACAGATCGCGTTGGCATGGCTTCTCTCGCGATCCCGGGTGATGCTGCCGATCCCGGGAACGTCCCGAGTTGAGCATCTCGAGGAAAACGTCGCCGCAGCGGCTTTGAAGATAGATGCGAACCAACTCAAAGAGATTGGCCGGGCAGCAGGAGCAGACTAGGCGATCGGAAGCAGGCACTATGACGACGATGCGAAAAATCACTGTTGAAGTACCGCAGGAACTGCTTGAGAAGGCGCAACGGGCGAGCGGTACCGGCGTCACACAGACCGTACGGACGGGCTTGCAGCTCGTGGCGGCGTCACGGACGTACGCTCGCCTGCGCAAACTTCGAGGCAAGGTTCGCTTCACGCGCAAGGCGAAGGAATTGAAGACCGACCGGTGATCGCAGCATATACGAGCACTTGGGTTGCGTATCTGGAGGGCCGAGATTTCCGGGTGTTCGCGGAAGCTGCGGGCCTTGACCTCGCGGTTGGTTTCAGAGCGGAGTGAGGGGAGGTGCCGCGTGGTAAAATACACTGTTTGTAAGGCAGATTGGGAAGGGGAACATGCTGGAAGCGACCACCGTTGTAACACCCGCGCGGTTCGAGCAAGGGCTTCGCTACGCGGATTTTCTGGCGCAAGCGACCGTCAATCGCGACAAATTTGAGCTGTATTACAGAGAGTCGCCGCTTTCAGCGGAGGACATTTCATTTTTCGAGAAGGCAGCGTGTTTGCCGAATGGTCCGGCGAAGATCCTTGCCTTGGCCGAGGCGTGGTGCGGCGATGTTTACCGCGAATTACCAACTGTGGCGCGCATCGCAGAAGCGACCGGGATGGACTTGCGCGTGTTTCTTCGCGACGAAAACCCGGACATCATGGACGAATTTCTCAGCAACGACGGGAAAGCGCGCGCGATACCCGTGTTTGTGTTTTACACCGGCGAAACTCGCTATATCACGCACTTCACGGAACGGTCGGCAGGCGCGCATGCGGAGCTGGCCAAGATCATGGACGAAGTGAAGCGGCAACTGAATTTGCCTCCATCAGCTACCTTCGCAACGGTGCCAGAGGCAGACAAGCAAGCGTTCCTTCGAGAAGTGATCGCGAAAATTCGTCCCCGCTTCCCGGATTGGCAGAAAGAATCCATCAAAGAGATGCGTGCGCTGCTGGCGACTGCCCTGAAGTTGCCGGATCGCGGATAAGCCGAGGCGTGCGGACATGGAAGTTCCAGTTGTGTACACCATCCGCGGCTGCGATGCGTGCGTGAAACTTCTACGAAAGTGGGACGCCGAGGGCGTCGCATACGAAGAGCGACGAGTGGAGTTGGATCAGAAACTGTTGGATCAAGCTCGCACTTACGGCGACATGGTTCCCATCGTGGTTTGGCCGGACGGAAGAGTGGAACAGGGATTCGAAGGCAACCTCGGCTGCTTCATTTGAAATTACGATTGGTTCTCGCCGTACAGCGTGGCCGTACGTCTAATTGAACCGACCCGGAGCGCTTTATTTCCCTTTGTAATCCACGAACAACTCCGGGAACTGCTGCTTCAACGCGCTGATTTTCGGCAGGTCGCAAATCTTGATGTAGGGGTTGGTGGGATTCTTCAGAGCGTAGTCCTGGTGATAATCCTCGGCGCGATAGAAACCTTTCAACGGAGTGAGTTCGGTGACGATTGGCTTGGGGAAAACTTTCGCGGCGTCGAGCAGCGCGATGTAAGCCGTGGCAATGCGCTTTTGTTCATCGTTGGTGTAAAAGATGGCGGAGCGATAGGAAGTTCCAACGTCCGGTCCCTGGCGGTTGAGTTCGGTGGGATCGTGGACGACGGAAAAGAATATGCGAAGCAGCTGGCCGTAGGTGATTTGTGAGGGATCGTAAACCACTTCGACCGATTCGGCGTGTCCTGTTGTTTCGGTGACGACTTGATTGTACGTCGCGGTGGCCGCGGAACCCCCGGCATAGCCCGCGGCGGTATTGAGGACGCCTTTCACGCGTTCAAACACGGCCTGAGTCCCCCAGAAACAGCCACCGGCAAAAACGGCCGTCTCTTTTTTGGCCGCGCGGGCGCGGGGTGCGTCTACCTTGGCGGCAGGAATCGGCCGCTCCGATGCAGAGATCGCGGCGCAGGCTAGAATCGAGAAAGCGAGTCCAAAACCCAAAAGCAGACGGGGTGACATCGGCAGGCTCCTCCGAACTTCGTTTATAGGATGCTCATCCATCAAGCCGAGTATACGTCCAGGTGGGATTAGATCGTACGGCGCTGCGCTGTTCACAAGCGCCGCGCGGAATTTCCCGATATCTCAATTCGCGACGGCAGCCGACCCGCTTGAGGGCCTGAGTGTCATTTTGCGACTGTCTCAGTTGCCTCTTTTGGGCGGGTTTTTTCGGATCACTATGCAAACAAGGTAGTTACCATGTGACATTTAATAGTTTTAGACGGCCTATTACTTGCATGTTCATTTCTGGGGATACGTGTCATTTCCTGGGGGTAGTGTGGGTATCAAGCAGAATCTGCGCAGTTACTTCCGGCTTCGTTTCGTTCTGATTGCGGCCATTTCGCTGGCGGGCTACTGCGTCCTTTTGTGGTTTCTCCGCACTTCGTCTTACAGGGGTGAGCCACTGCTGGATGCATATGTGGAGATGGCGGGGAGTTTGATCGCCTTCACGTTTGCGGCCAACGCCATGGTGCGGTTTCGCGGAACGCACGATCGGATCTCGTTGATCCTGGCATTCGGGTTCGTCGTGGCCGGTTTG
>DASYZC010000284.1:0-2629 GCA_035949735.1 Candidatus Acidiferrales bacterium
TCCCACCAGCACATCGGACGTGAAGTGCTGCTTGCCTTCGACGCGCGCTGCACTAATTGCGGCGGCCGCTCCGTACGCAAGGAGCTTTGGCAACGGCCCGGGATATTCATGGCTCAAAACGCTAGCGGCCGCCCACGCCACCGCCGCATGATCGGATGGAAAAGAATCACCGCCGCTCCAAAATTCTCCGTTGTGGTTGCCTTGAAACGGCCGATTTCGGCCAGTCGCGTATTTCACTGCCGTGGTGATCGCGAGACTGTCCACCGCCGCTTCTCCGACCAACAAGCCCGCCTCGCGCGCGTGATCGTTATCCGTAAAGTGTCCCCATAGATAGAGAGCACCGGTGCCACCGGCTAGGGCAGCGATCCCATAATTCGAAAAACTCACGTATCGGTTCTGGGTATGCAGGCTATTCGATATGTGCAGGCTCGTGTCCCTGTCGGTCGCAATCAGCCCGGCGGTTAGTCCACCCAAAGGCACAAGCCAAATGCTGTCCTGCACCCGCAATCGAGCCGGTGCAGTCCAGAGCCCTTCCTGATCTAGCGCAATGTGCTTCAGCAGCGAAACTCCCAATGAATTGTTGTAATCGTCCGAGCCATCCGTGGAGTCCGACGAGGCGATTCCGGGCTGCACCGGGCTGTCGGACCTTTCAACGGCGCTGGGCGCTGCCTCGCTCGATCCACCTGAAGCCTCCACCGCCGTTTGGCAATAACTCGTTCTGGTTGTAACAGTAAAGCCAATTAGAAAACAAGCCAACACAAGTTTTGTCCGAAGTTCTACCCTGATACCAGCCATCAGTAGCGCACGGCAATGAACACTGTGCTCGCAATAGACGAAGCCACCGATGCCGCGGTAAACAAGTTGGCCCATTGCACGCCGCCACCGATCGCCTTCTCCGGAACCACTACTGTGTCCCCGGCTTGCAGCACCGATCCAAGCGAGCTTCCGATCCACAAGCCTTCCCTCCGCCCGATTATCGAGCCGTCTGCGCGAATCACGAAAATGGCCTTCCGATTCGCTGTGGTTGTTACTCCGCCAGCCTGTTCCAGATACCATTTCACGCTTTTGCCGGGCCGGTAGGCAACCGCCGTGGGATTGAAGACTTGCCCCGTCACCATCACGAAGTCGGGCCGCTTGGGAATGATGAGCGTGTCTCCTGCTCTCGCTTGGATATCGCCCGATTTGTTTTTCCAACGTTCGACGCGGGAGGAGATGCGAATTGGGATGCGTCCCACGGGCGCATTAGTGGTCAACTGCATCAATGTAGTCTCATATTGACCGAGGGCCATTTCCTTTGCTTGTTTCTGCGCCGGCGTAGTATCCGGCATAGCTTGCAGGCTACCCTCGGCGTCCTTCACGCGCAGCACGAGTTTGTTCTGCTCTTTCGTTTCCAGATCCCGCACCTGCACGCGTTCAAGGATGGCGCCATACGGATAAGCGTCTGGCAAGAATCCGCCCGCCCGCTCCAAAATCGAACTTAGCCTCTCACCGGGCCGAATCCCGTAAGTGCCAGGATGCTTCACCTCGCCCTTCAGGGTAATCGTTGCGCCCAGATCGTCCCAACCGGGAAGCTGCCGAATACTAACCACGTCGCCGTTGTGAAGTTGCGCGTTACTTTTTGGATCGCCCAAGAGGGCGGCGGAAATGGCAATCGGTTCATGCTGTCCGGTCAGCTGGCCTTGCCCATATTCGTACCGCGTCAAATCTCCATTTTCGGTATCGGCATCGGGCTTTAGCCCGCCGCCCACGCGGACCAGATCGGCCACAGTCATATTCGTGGTCAGCGGATACCGGCCCGGACTTCCGACTTCTCCCTCAATGTACACGACGGCAGGTTGTATGGCATTCGTACTTTTATGTATTAGCAGCCGGTCCCGCGGCTCCAGGATGATGTTCTGAGTCGAATCGCCGGCGAGGGCCTGATTTAGCGCCACGCTGAAAATCTCAGCTTTGCCATCGGGCATGTACCGGAACACCTGCGCGTCGTCAGCCTGGGCGTCTGGCTCCATTCCTCCGGCCAAATGAACGGCGTCGGCCAAATGAATTTGCCCCGAAGTGCGGTAGGTGCCTGGAGCTCTCACGTCACCCAGCACTGACACTGTCGGCGGATTTTCAAAATCGAAACGGCTGAAAACTCGAACCGTATCCATGGCGTGAAGAACTGGTGCTTGCGCTGGATTTGCGAGCGCATCCGCCAGGTTGAAACTCTGCACGCTGGGGCGGAAGTCGGGCGCGTTGAGACGAATAATTTCGGCATACTGCGTCGAAGGTTGGGGCAGCAAATCCTTGAACGACGGAATCAGGTCGGTCACGCGCATGTCATCATGATAGGAATACCGGCCGGGACGAATCACGTGGCCCTCAAGATACACCGCGTCTTCGTTACCCTGGCTAATCGGAAACACTCGAATGCGATCCCCATCCTGTATCTGGAAAGAGTTGAGCTTTTGCGTCGCTGCGGCATCGTCGTCCGAAGCCGGTATATCGAGGCTAAGCATCGTGTGCTTCTCGTGGGCAATCGTTCTCTGCACCTCAATATGCCGCAATGTAGCCGTTGGAAGCAGGCCTCCGGCCAATGCCAGCACGCTGGCCAAGTCCTTCTCGTCTTTCAATTCGTAAATGGCCGGCC
>DASYZC010000285.1:0-2133 GCA_035949735.1 Candidatus Acidiferrales bacterium
CGGCGAGATTAGCGGATCGAGCCGCGCCATCGTTTCGCGCAGCATTGTCTCGCGGCCGACAATGTTCAGCAGTTGCTTTGGCGTGCGCATGCGGCTGCGTGGCCAAAAACGCGTGCCCCGCCCTCCGGCAAGTAGTACCGCACACATCGGAAACTTGTCGTTGTCATCGCTCCGTCGCTCGCGGGTTTTCATGCGAGCTATAGTAGCGGACTATTCGCTGCGATAGAAGGAGCGCAAACGTCCCGCACGAGTTCGTGGTTCCGATTGATGGCAGATCGGAAACCTGCGTCGCGGAAATTCACCCCAGCGACATACTTCAAGCCCAGTTGAGATAGAATCAACAAAAGACCAGGGGGAAAGCAATGAGACTGCTCAACTGGACCAGAAGATTTTCCCGGCGTGGTTTTCTCGCCGGGAGCGCCACGGCTGTTGCCGCTGTGGCTGCCACCGGCGGTACAGTCCTCGCCGATGCACAAGCAGCGCCAGCCGAAGACGCCCACACGCAGAGAGTCCGCACCCTAGTGAAGTTCGCGCGAGACCTCTTCCCGCACGACCGCCTCGACGATTCGTTCTATGCGAGAGCCATCGTCCCTTTGCAGAAGGAAGCCGCCAAGGATCCGTCTGTTAGGAGGCTGCTTTACGGCGGAATCGACCAGCTCAATCGTCTCGCCGTGGCTGCCTCGGGCAGGCCCTACGCGGATGTTGCCGGCGAAACAACGCGCGCAGCCATAATCGAGAAAATCGAGGCGGGCGCGTTCTTCAAAAAGGTCTACGACGACACGATCGTCGGACTCTACAACCAACCCGAAGTCTGGGCGAAGTTCGGCTACGAAGGGCCGTCATCCGCGAAGGGTGGCTACCTACACCGCGGATTCAGCGACATCTCTTGGCCGGATAAGGCGTGAGGATTCCATGCCCGCGAAATTTGACCTGAACGATTCATCCGTTGTGGTAATCATCGGCTCCGGCGCAGGCGGTGGAACGCTGGCGAACGAGCTCGCGCAAAAGGGCATCTCTTCGGTCGTACTCGAGGCCGGAAAACGCATCGAGATCTCCGATTTCGAGAATGACGAAGACGCCATGTTCGCCCTCTTCACTTGGTTCGACCCGCGCACAACTTCCGGTAATTGGTACGTCGCGAAAACATCCCCCGATCTTCCCGCGTGGACCTGCAAACTCGTTGGCGGCACCACCATCCACTGGGGGGCGTGCGCTTTGCGCATGAAGGAATACGAGTTCAAGCCGCGCACTCGCTACGGTGAAATTTCCGGTGCCAATCTGCTCGATTGGCCCATCGATCTGCACGAGATGGAGCCGTACTACGACCGAGCCGAGCTGAAAATGGGAGTTACTGGGACGCACGGGATTCCTCGTCTGCCTGCCAGCAATCACGGCAAGGTTCTCTTTGCTGGTGCCAAAAAGATCGGCTACACGAAATTCGAAACCACCAACATGGCCATCAATCCCGTGCCTCGCGATGGCCGCGCCTCCTGTCAGCAGACCGGCTTTTGCGTTCAGGGCTGCACCTTCGGTGCGAAGTGGTCTACGCTCTACACCGAAATTCCCAGGGCCGAGGCGACGGGCAAAACCGAAATCCGTCCTGAGTCGCAGGTTCTCCGCATAGAACACGATGCTTCGGGAAAAGTTACCGGCGTCGTCTACGTCGATAGCAAGGGCGTCATGCAGCGTCAGAAGGCGCGCATCGTCGCGGTCGCCGCAAACTCAATCGAGAGCCCGCGTCTTTTGCTCAACTCTTCCTCCAGCAAATTCCCGCAAGGCTTGGCGAACTCCTCAGGGCAAGTTGGCAAGAACTACATGCGCCATGTGACCTCCACCGTCTTCGCGATTTTCGATAACCCCGTTCACATGTATCGCGGCACGGCTCAATCCGGAATTGTAATGGACGAGGCGCGTCTCGATACCAAGCGAGGCTTCGTGGGCGGTTATCAGATGGAGTTGCTGCCGCAGGGCCTGCCCAGCTTTGCCCAGAATATCGTTCCCGGCGCATGGGGACGCGACCGCGCTTCGATTGTCGATAGCTACTCGAATATTGCCGGCGTCTGGCTAATCGGCGAAGACTTGCCACGCGAGACCAATCGAATCACGTTGCACCCGTCTCGAAAAGATAAATTC
>DASYZC010000286.1:0-18857 GCA_035949735.1 Candidatus Acidiferrales bacterium
CGTCTGCGACAACGCCGCCAACGAAATCTGCCCCGTCTGGCCCGGCCAGCCCATGACGGCGCATTGGGGCGTTCCCGATCCCGGATACGTTCACGGCACGCCGGAGCAAGTGGAACGCTCGTTCCGCGACGCGTTCACCATTCTCGCCCGTCGAATCAGCCTCTTCCTCTCATTGCCGATCTCCAGCCTCGACGCGCTCGCCATCAAACGCGAAATCGATCGCATAGGTTTGCAATGACGGTCTCCCCCGCGCGCCGTCTCGCGGCGGAATTTATCGGCACCGCATTTCTCGTTGCGGCGGTGGTCGGCTCCGGAATCATGGCCGAAAAACTTGCCGACGGAAATGTCGCCTTGGCTCTTCTCGCCAATAGCATCGCCACCGGCGCCGCCCTGGTCGCATTAATTCTGGCGTTTGGGCCAATCTCCGGCGCGCACTTCAATCCCGCCGTCAGTCTGGCGGACGCGCTCGAGGGCGGCCTCCCGTGGACCCTCGCTTCGCAGTACGCCGCGGTTCAAATCCTCGGCGGGCTCACCGGAACCGTGGTGGCAAACCTGATGTTCGGCCTTCCGGCGGTTTCAGTCTCGCGCCACGTTCGCAGTGGCGGCGCTCAGTTTCTTGGCGAGTTCGTGGCGACCTTTGGCCTACTATCAATTATTTGGGGATGCGCGCGCCTGCGGTCCACGGCCGTGCCCTTCGCGGTGGGAGCTTACATCACCGCCGCATATTGGTTCACGTCGTCGACGTCTTTCGCGAATCCCGCAGTCACCATCGCGAGGTCGCTCAGCGACACATTCGCAGGCATTCGTCCCGTCGACGCGCCTCTCTTCATCCTCGCGCAGCTTTTGGGAGCTCTGGCCGCAACATTTCTTTTTCGTTCGCTGGCTTCCGGCCTGCGTCGCGAAGCAAACAACGTCGTCTTCGCGGACGGCTCCGAAATGAGTGCCGCGCAAACAAAGGAGTGATTCCGATGAGCACCGAAAACATTCGCGAAATCGTTAGAGAAAAATACGGAGAGGCGGCAAAACGTGTCGCCGCGGGCCAAGGTTCAACCTGTTGCGGCACGAGCCCTTCGTCTGCGGCCGCGTGTTGCGACCCGATCACCTCGAACCTCTACGAAGATAACGAAGCCGCAGTGGTGCCCGAAGCCGCGTTGCAAGCATCGCTCGGCTGCGGTAATCCGACCTTGCTCGCCAATTTACAGCCGGGCGAAACGGTTCTCGACCTCGGTTCCGGCGGCGGCATCGACGTGCTTCTCTCCGCGCGCCGCGTCGGCCCCGCTGGAAAAGCCTTCGGCCTTGATATGACGGACGAGATGCTCGCTCTCGCCGAAGAAAACAAGCGCAAATCCGGTTTAACCAACGTGGAATTTCTGAAAGGTGAAATCGAAAATATTCCTTTGCCTGAAAATTCCGTCGACGTGATCGTCTCGAATTGCGTCATCAATCTTTCCGGCGACAAAGACCGCGTCCTTCAGGAAGCGTTTCGAGTCCTGAAGCCGGGCGGCCGCCTGGCAATTTCAGACGTGGTGATCCGCGGAGAAGCGCCGCCAGAGATTCGCCACAACATGGAACTCTGGATCGGCTGCGTGGCCGGCGCGCTTACGGAAGATGAGTACAGCGAGAAGCTTCAGACCGCGCATTTCGAATCCATCGAAATCGAGGCGACCCGCATCTACAACGTCGCCGATGCAAGGGAGTTTTTGAAAGCGGCAGGCATCGACGCAGATTCCATCGGTGCGCAGGTCCAAGGCAAATTCATCAGCGCCTTCGTGCGTGCCAGAAAGCCCGTGTAGCTCGCGAAACTCGCGATCTAGCGCGATCCACCGAGCACGGGATGCAGGGTGAGTTGGCTGTCTTTCAGAACTTCCAGGTCGCGCTCCCAGCCTCGCTTTCCTTCGGACTTTACTTCGATGTGATGAGTGCCGCTCGCAAGCTGCAGCGTCGATGGAGTTTGCCCCACGAATTTCCCGTCCACATAAATTTCCGCACCAGCCACGTCGCACGATATCGTCACCTTGCCATGTCCTGTGCGTGGCGAAGCTGAAGCTGCTACAGGTTCGGAACCGTCTCTCGCTCGCGGATAAAACCGCTCCAGAATTTCGAGCAGGTCATGCGAGCTCTGCGCGAAGCTCATCCCGTGCAAGGTTGTGTCCGGGTTTTCGGGATCGCGCATCAGCAAGGTATTGATTCCCACCACCGCGCCGCGGCTATCGAGAAGCGGCCCGCCGCTGTTTCCCGGATTGATGGGCGCGTCTGTTTGTACCCAAGTTCCGCTTCCGGCAAGAGGATCGCGGCCCACCGCGCTCACGATCCCTTTGGTAACAGTATCGGGCATGCCGCGTTCCGGGTTTCCAATGGTAATCACCGTTTCGCCGGGATGAACTTCCGAACTATCCGCAAGCGGCAGAAAGGGGAAACCGCTTCCTTCCACCTTCACAAGCGCGGCATCGGGGCCGCCCGCAGGGCTTGTGTAGATCACTTTTCCCAGCAACTGTGTCCCGTTTGACAAGCGAACCGTCATGGAATTCCGGCCCTCGACCACATGCCGGTTCGTCGCGATCACGCCGGTATCCGTTATCAGGAAACCCGTTCCCCATCCTTCCGGACTGCTGAGCCGCACCACCGCGGGAATTGCATTCTCCACGATTTCCTGTGTCGTCAGCTCGGCTCCGGCGTTCACCTCGCTCGCGCGCGCGTCGGTCTTTTTCACTCTGTTTACTCTGCCCGTGAATGCCGTCGAGACCGGTTCCAGTGTCGCTTCGATATGATTGGCCTTCAGCAGCCAGTAATGGCCTTCCGTCCGGCCATTCATGGAAATCCATGCGAAAGGGCCTTCCGTCAGTCTCAAGTCCTGCGCCGTGTAGCCATCCTTATATATACGCAGTGTCATCTCGTGCTGCAGGGTCTGGCCGAATACAGTTCTGGTTTTATGGAAGTAGCCGCCGGGAACCTTCATCTGAAACGGAGTCGTACCCACGATGACGCCGTCGATTTCGACGGTCGCGCCCGGCGGCGAACTCGTGATGGTCAGAGTGGCGGCGTGTGCTCGCCCGGCGGAAAGCAGCGGAAATACCAGTAGCGCAAGCAATGCACATAGACAGTTGCGCCTCGATGGCTGCATCGGAGCCCTCCGAGGAATTAGAGGCACACCATGTCACCAATCGCCGCGCCCTGTCAATTGCGGTTCCTACGTACGCCTCAGTCCTGCCGAGCGGATGCCGGTGACTGAACGTCATTCGAGGAATCCGCATCTAACAACAGTGAGCGCCGAAATCCAGCTTGACAAACGGCGCTCTTCCCGGCGGTTCGGAATCCCGGGCCGCGAAGGGAACTCATAGCTGATTCAGGAGGCCATCTACAAAATGTTTCTTAAACCGAAATTTTTCGGCGCTGTAGTAGCGACAGTTATTCTCACCGTCCCAGCCTGGGCCGCTTCAACTTCATCTCACAAGGACTCAACCGGGTTCGACGCTGCGCAGGGAACGACCATCGGAAACACGCAACTGAAGCCGGGGCACTACACTTTCGAAGCGAAGGAAGATCAGAGCCGATTAAACGTTCTGAAAGACGGCAAAGTGATTGCTACTGTTCCGTGCCATTGGGTGCAGTTGCAAAAAAAGCCGAGCGCTTCCGAAGTCTTCTCCAACAAAAATCAGGTAAATGAAATCAAGTTCGAGGGCCGAACGCAAGCCGCCCAAGTGGGATAACCTTTAACCCCAGCTTATTCGCAAATAAGGGGCGGGCTTATCCGCCCCTTTGTATTTCATTGCGTGGATTTCGAGCTTTCGCTGGCCTTCTTTTTCTGCACGCCCGCGAAAACCAGCCCTGCGCCCGCCACGATGGCAAGCCCGCTCAGCACAGCAGGCACCGTCACGATCTGCTGCGTGTTTATGATCAGCTTCTGCCCTGCGACGTCCACTTCGCGTTGTTTTGACGGCATCTTCACTTCCGGTTGGATCAACGCTGCCGCGCCGATCAACATCAGCACCACTCCCAGCGTTAGAAGGATTTTCTTCATCGCTTATCTCCAGGAACTGCCGTGGCCCGTCGCATCCATTCTCACCTGAGCGCTAATGGATGGAGAATCTCGTCAAGGTAATTCGGCCGGCTCTCGTCCCGCTCCAAGTGCGGATAGCGGATGCCGTCGTGGTAGTCAACCGAGTACGTCTGCACCTCGGTCCCATTGGCGGCGATCAGCCGGATCGGCGCCGTCGTCGCTTGAGCGGCTTCAATGGCTTCCTTCAAAACGCTTGGCGAATACACGCTTCCATTCACTGCCGTGATTTTCATTCCGGGTCCCATTCCGGCTTTGTATGACGGTCCGTCGTAAATCACATCGTATATCCGGCCATTCTCCTCGAGCAAAAGCCCGATGGACTGCGTTAGGTCGATCGTCTTTCGCACCATTTCGCGGACGCTCTCGATTTCATTGGGATTGTCGTTGTACGCCAGTTTCCAACCGCTGTTTTCGATGGCCTCGATTGGCGTCGCAGGCTCCGTGGAATCGAGGCGCGTCCGCAGGAAACCCTTCCAGTCGTAGGGAGCTAGGCTGTTCAACGCCGCCACAATGTCGTCAAGCGTGTACGTTTTCAATTCTGGCTTGCCGCCCGGCCCCCCGTAAAAAACGCGGCAGAAATCGTCGAGCGACTTTTTGTCTTTCGTCAGCCGGCGCAGCGTCGCGTCCACGTCCAGCCACAACAGCTCTCCTTCTTCGTAAAAATCCGTGCTGCGCCGCCAGTTGGCCCATTCCACATCAGCTCCGTAAAGGAACACGGCTGAATCCGCCGTATCCTGCAGCGGCCGCCAATCCCGCCCCGGCCGCTTCGAGTATATGGACCCGAGCCGCGCCAGCTCCTCGCGCCCCTGCTCCGCGTTCCAGAGCCCGCTTCGGGCGGTGAGCACCTCTCCTAAATAGTTCGTCAGTCCTTCGTACACCCAAAGCAAATCGTCTCGCATGGGCTGTTGGTAGTCCGTGCTCACCAGATCGGCCGGTCGCCGATACTTTCCATTCCATGAATGGACGAATTCGTGCGGCAGAAGATCGGAAAAATAGATCAAGGCGTCGCTGTCGATCAGGCTTTTTTCGTTGGTGCGGTCGTCGCTCGATTCGTGATGCTCGAGCCCAAAGTGCGCCACCTGGTCGCTCAGCGTCAGCAGGAAATGATAATCGCGGTAGTGCCGCGATCCGAAGAGCGTGCCCGCCTGCTTTACAAGCTCGTGAAAATGCATCTGGGTCTCGGGAGTCATTGCCAGCGCCGCTTTGTTATCCGACACGATGTCGATTTCATGCAAGGGAGTTGCGCCCGGCGTAAGCTGAATCGCGCGAAAATACCGCCCCGTCAGCACCGGCGAATCCATCAAAGTGTTCAGTGGAACGGGTGCGAAATCGATCGTGTCGCCCTTCTGTTTCGGATCAGGCAGCGCCGTCCCGAATTTCCATCCATCTGGAAGGCGGAGACTGGGCACAAACGTCAATTGATCCGGCGCGTAGTCCTGCGGATAGAGCAGCACCTGATTCCAGCTGAGAACATCCAGATCGGCCGTCGCCGATGCGCCCGACGAATATCCCGACGCCGGCGCGGATAGTAAAAAATCGAAATCCGCGTCCAGCGACGCAACTCCCGCCGGAATATCGAGGTGAAACGCGAACATGTCCACCAGGTCGCGCCGCCAGGGAATCGTTTTGCCGTTCGCCGTGAATTTCAAACCCGCCAGGTTGTCAATCGGACCATCCGGCATGTGCTCGCCCGGAATCCACTTCGCGTAGTAAAGGACCAGCGGCCCTGGCCGCACCGGGATTTGTTCTTGGCTGTGCAGAATCTTCTGTGGCGCGTGCGACGCGTCCACTTCCAGGCGAATTGGTCCGGGGGGCGCCTGCGCGCCGGTCGGCACGCTCGATACCAAAATAGTCAGAACGCCAATGGATCCGAGGGCGCGAAAGTACTCGAATGAACCCTTCATCTCGTCCTTTCGTCGTCTTGCGCGAAGCGTTTCCTCAACTGCTCAATAAACTGTAAATCAGCACGCCAAGCACTACCAGGGTAATTCCCACGTAAAGCCAATCGCGCTCCGATGCAAAGCCCGCCACGGAAAATGCCACGCGCGCGATCGGCGTTGCGATCAGCAGCAGCAGGCCAAGTTGAATAATTCCGCGCGAGTGCAGTGAAGTCGCGTCCCCGACAACTCCTCCAATGGATCGCAGGTCGGTCGGCTCTCCCCGAAAAATTCTGTAGTCGGGTTTCAAGCCTCCATACTTGGTCAAATATAAAATGCCGCCCGCGAGCACCACGGTCGCAGCCAGCAGCACTCCCGTGCGCAGCAGCAATCCGATCAGCGCCTCAAATCTCTTCTCGCTCAAGCCATGAACTTCAGTCATCTTTTCCTCGCATGCGGTCGTCATTCTGCCTGCCCTGACGCAGGAAGGGAGCGAAGCGTCCCGCGCCTTTGCCTTTGCGCGAAGCGCCGGGACGCGCAGCCGAAGAATCTTTCTTCGATCTGCAAGCCGCCTTCTTGCCGCCGCATCGCTGCGCAACTTTCTTCGCGAACACCTCTACAAATTCCCGCGAACGCCCTTCACAATCATTTCGATCGCCACGGCCGCAATCGCCACGGCAAACACAATCCGCAGTGTTCTTACCTTCGCCCCCGGCAAAATGCGCGCACCCACCAGCGCCCCTAGCGCCACGCCCAGCATCACCGGCATGGCCAGGCCGGGATCGATGTATCCTCGATGCAAATAGACGCCTGCGCTGGCCGCCGCTGTCACGCCAATCATGAAATTGCTCGTGGTGGCTGAAACCTTGAACGGAATTTTCATCGCGTGATCCATGGCCAGCACTTTCACCGCTCCGGACCCGATTCCCAGCAGCCCGGAGAGAACTCCCGCCACATACATCAGCGAAAATCCGAGCGGCACTCCGGTTACGTGATAAGCCACCGTGCCTTCGGGCGTGGGATAGCTGCCGTCCAGCCTCAGCGCCCGCGCGATAGGTCCTGTCCGATCTTGGATGGGAACCACGTCCTCCGGCTTGGCGGACATCCACGCGGAGTACAGCAGTACGATCCCGAAGATGATCGCAATCGCCGCTGTTGGTATGCGCGTCGCCAGATACGCGCCGCATATCGCGCCGATCGTCGTCGCCACTTCGAGAAACATGCCGACGCGAATATTCGAAAATCCCTCTTTCAAGTAGGCGGCTGCGGCGCCGGACGAAGTGGCAATCACCGAGACCAGCGAGGCGCCAATGGCATAGCGAATGTCCACGCCGAAAAGCAGCGTGAGCAGCGGCACAATGATCACTCCGCCGCCAAGCCCCGTCAGCGAGCCCAGCAGTCCCGCCAAAAATGATCCGGCCGCGATAAGCACCGTGAATTCAAGCGTTCCACCCACATCCCGATTCTAATTGGAGGGAGCACTTCTGCAATCGTGAATCTGTGATCGAGTGCTATTTATTCTGCCGGGCAGCCGCTCATCGTATTTTAGCCTGGGTGAAATAAAAGCGAAAAAACCCCGCAATTTTTGCTTCAAGTTGGATGCACGAAATCCTTCTAACTAGACACACTAAAGTGGCTCAAACGGCCCTCTCCGGAGCCAGATCCACCGCTTAGCTGTGCGATTTCACCAGGACCTAACGGTTCGCGAGACGCCGCTTCATCTCGGGCTCGAAATTCGGAAAATAGCGTCCTATGAGCGGCAGGTCAAAACGCCCCAGGATCGATTCCTTGGGCTCGTTCTCGAGCAGGAACTCAAACGCCATCCTTACAAGTTCGGCCGGTTCGACTTTGCCGCTCGAGATCCGGTCGTAATCCGCGCACTTCAGCGTCACAACGTGAGACGTTTCGAGTTTGCCGTCGCTCACGCGCACACGAAATGTCCCGTCGCTGGCAGGTTCAATTTGAATTGTATCCGCCATCGCCGCGCCTCGCTGCTCTCTTCCGCAAAAGTCATTTATTCTCGCAAAACTTGGCTTGGATCGGTGCTTGCGGCTTGCAAAGCCGGAACCACGCACGCAATGAACGAAACGATAAGAATGACGGCGCAACCGCTGCAAATCGAAAGCACATCAACGGGACTCACTTCAAACAGCGTCGAGCGGATGGCAATTGTCGAAACTGTCGCGGCCACGATGCCGATGATCTCGCCTGACAATATCCAGAGCAAGGCGGAGCGCAGAACGTGACTGACGATCCCCGCCGGCCGTGCTCCCAACGCCATGCGAATCCCGATCTCTTTTCTTCGTGTGACTACGGAATCGGAAACCACGCCGTATACGCCGACAGCGGCGAGGAAAAGAGCGGTCGCACCAAATAGCAGGAGCATCCTGCTATGAAAGCGATCCTGCGCGAGAGCCACATTCACGATCTCCTGCATAGTGATTTCGTCGCCTTCGGATTGTGAGGGGTCAATCTGAGAGATCTCATGCCGCACGATCGAGCCGATTGCCGAAGGATCGACTCTCGTTCGCACGATGAGGTAGCGGAGGGGAATGCCGGACTGCTTGTAAGAAAGGAAAATATTGCCGCTGACTTGATTCAGCCGCCTGTAGCGGGCATCAGCGACGATTCCAACTATGGTCCAATCTCCATTTCCGCGATTTCCAAGCGTGAAATGCCGGCCAAGCGCCTTTGACGGCGTGCCAGCGATGGCCCGCGCGATGCTCTCGCTAACAACCGCCGCGAGGGGCTTGGATTCGCCCTCGTCCTCGCCGAATGTTCGACCGGCTAGCAAAGGTGTTCCGATCGCCTTGAAATACGACGGAGTAACCACCTCGAAGTTGGCGCGAGGATTCTGGCGCGCCTCATCGGCCGTTTGGTCAGGCAAGATATAATCCGAATACCATCCAACCAAGCCTTCCAGCGGCCTCAGAACCAGCGCTCCAGCCGCTATCACTTCAGGCCTCGACTGAAGTCTCTCCATCAGGTCCTCGAAGAATCGGCGGCGAGCGAGGACATTCGAATAGCGAATGGGGTTTAAGAACACGGCGCAGGTAAACACGTGATCGGGTTTGTAGCCGAGATTCACATTCTGAAGGTTGCGGAAACTTTTGGCGAAAGTGCCGGTCAAGACCACAAGCGCCAAGGTCGCGGATATTTCCGCCATCAGAAATACTCGTCCGACTCTGCGACCGCGCACGGAACCTGAAATACTGCTACTGCCGTCGCGAATGACGGTCTGCAATCCGTGCTCGCGGATGAGCACGAGCGGCGTGAGGCCAAAGAGCAGTGCAGTCAGGATGAGACAGGCAATTGAAAACGAGAGAGCCCAGCCGTTGATCGAGACCGATGCAAGACGCGGAATTTGCGGCGGCGCGAGATGGGCAATTACGCGAACGAGGAGAAAGGCAACGGCAATGCCGGCTGCGGCACCGATGCCGGAAAGTATCAAACCTTCCGTGAGGAACTGTCTAAGCAGACGCTTCTTGCCCGCGCCCAAAGCTACTCGAACAGCGATCTCAGCGCTGCGGCCGACGACTCGCGTGGCAAGCAGGCTTGCCAAGTTTATCGAAGCAACCAGAAGCAAAATTACGGAGCCGGAGAAAAGCAAATAGATCAGGGTCTTATTCGTGCCGGTGATATAGTCCGGCAAAGTTTGTAGTGCAGCGATTTGTCCTTCACCCTTGGTTTCAGGATTCTGCGCGGCAACCCTTGCGACGATGGTATTCAACTCGGTATTCGCGGCCTTCAGGGAGACTCCCGGTTTCAATCGCCCCACGATCTGGAGAAAGACCGCGCCGCGGCTTTCGAGGATCCACCGGGCAGAGGCCTGGTCGCGGTCGCCCGTGGTGAGAAGCGTAAAGACGTCCACTCCTTGCGGAAAAACAAATTGACGGGGCAAAACTCCGATAATTGTAAATGCGGTTCCGTCCAGTGCGAGGCCGGCACCTATGACCCGCGGATTCGCCGCGAACTGAGTTCGCCAAAACTGATAGGTGAGAACCACAACTGGATTAGCGCCAAGGTGATCGTCCTGCGGTTTGAATGAACGCCCTAAAAGAGGCGTAACGCCGAGCACAGAAAAATAGTTTGCGGTTACGCGCGAACTTTCAATCTGCTTGGGCTCTCCTTTACCGGTTATGGTGTAGCTGTAGCCGTTACTGGTCGTCGGCATGGCGGCCATATCTTCGAAACTCTTGGATTGGCTGCGCCAGTCTTTCCAGTCGAGATATGAAAGTTCGATGAGTCCGCGTTCCGCGTCATTGGTGCCCCTCGCGGGGTCGGCCTTCCATCCCACCACGATGCGATTCGGCTGCGGAAAGGGAAAGGGTTTCAACACCACGGCGTAGAGCCCGCTAAACATCGCGGTGTTTACGCCAATACCGAATGCCAATGCAGCCACGCAAACTGCAAGGAAGCCGGGATTCTTGCGGAGCATGCGGAGGCCGAAGCGGACATCTTGGAAGAGTGTTTCGAGCCAGGGGAGACCGCGGAGGTCGTGCTGCGTCTCGCGGAGTTGCGCGGCGCCTCCGAGGCGGAGACGAGCTTGGCGGCGAGCCTCGTCGGGCGGCAGGCCGCAACGGATATTTTCCTCGGTGAGCATGTCGAAGTGGGAGGCAAGCTCGCGCTGAAAATCTTCGTCGAGACGATGGCCCGAAAAGAAGCCGCGAACGCGGGAGGCGAGAACGCGCAACCGGGAAAACATCGGGTTAGCTCCTTTCCGTGAAAGTCATTCGTGGCGCAGGGCGACCATGGGATCCACGCGCGTGGCCCTGCGGGCCGGGATGTAGCAGGCCAGGAAAGCCGCACACGACAATATCGCTGCTGCCGCGCCGTATATGGCCGGATCAGTGGAGCTGACGCCAACCAAAAGATGACCGACCGCATGTGCAAGAGCAAAAGAGGCGACCAAGCCGGCAAGCACCCCAGTGATGATCAATGCGGCTCCTTGGCGCATGACCAGCCATACAATAGCCCGAGGATTGGCGCCGAGCGTCGCGCGAATGCCAATTTCGCGCGTTCTCTGGGTGACCAAGAACGACACCACGCCATATACGCCGACCACCGCGAGAAGCAGGCCCAGAATGCCCAGCTGACCGGCAAGCGACGCTCCCAGCCGGAAAATGAAATAGCCGGTGCCCGTCTCAAGCGACTGCTTCATGGTCCGCAAATCGATGATTGAAACATCGGGAGCAATCGCGTGCATTTCCCTCTGCACCAGGGGCATAAGCGCTTCCGGCCGGACGCGAGTGCGAATTTCGAGAACTCTTCGCGAAATGTAATGCTGAGCGAGCGGCACGTAAAAGTAAGGCTGAAAATCCTCGGCTATGGTTTGATACTTTCCGTCCCTTGCGACACCGACAATTTCCACGAGCGGCCCGCTCGCATTTCGCAATCGAAAGACGCGGCCCAGAGGATCTTCGTGAGGCCAGAATTTCCTGGCCATGGTCTCGTTCACGATAGCAACGGGGGGCGCGGCGTCACTATCGGCTTCGACGAAACTGCGGCCGCGAAGGATCGGCACCCTCATTGTGCTGAAGTAGCCGGAATCGATCGCGTTATACAAAATTGAAGGAGGTTGCTGGCTCGGATTGAGAGGCAGGGGTGTAGCAAGAACCGGCATCCTCGCAGGGAACGATCCGATGGGCACGTTTTCGGCAAGGCTCGCCGACTGAACACCTGGCAGCGCCTGGATGCGGTCTTCGAGTTCGCGATAGAAGGTGATGGTCCGCGCGCGGTCGTAACCGCCCTCAGAGGGATCGACAGTCAAATTCACGACGTTATCGGCATCGAAGCCGAGATACGTTTTCTCAATGTGGTCCAAACTGCTGAGAAACATCCCGGCCATGATGAGCAACATCAACGAGCAGGCAATCTGTGCGATCACCAGATCACTGTGGAGACGGTGCTTTCCGCCGCGGCTCAGTCCCTCATCGCGCAGAGTGGCATTCACGTCGGCACGAGAAGCGCGCAACGCGGGGGGAAGCCCGGCGACAATGCCTGAGACAACTGCAGCTGCGAGAGCGTACGCATAAACTCGCCAATCAAAGTGGAAGTCGAAACGCAGGGGAAAATTCGCAAGATGAATGGAAGGCGCCAGGCGAATCGCCAGCGCCGCCAGAATGAGCCCTGCCATCCCTCCAAGCAGCGCGAGCAGAACCGTTTCGGTAAGCATTTGGCGAATCAGGCGACCGCGGATTGCGCCCAGAGCGGCGCGCAAGGCCATCTCGCGCCGACGGACGAGCGCACGCGCGAGCACGACATTGGTCACGTTCATGCAAGCAAGCAGCAAGACAAGTCCGCCGAAAGCCAAAAACAGCGCGCCAATTACGATGAAAGCGTTGTTTGCGTAGGGTTGCGGTCGAGCCAACCTCTCCGGGATCGCGCGTATGCGGACCCCACCGTCGGTTGCGGGATACTGTTGAGCCAGCCGCGAAGAGATTACGTCGAGCGAGTTCTGCGCTTCGCGAAGGGTCACATTCGGCTTCAGCCGGCCAAAAGCCAGGATTCGTCTTTGTCCGCGATCGACGACGAAACGGCTGGAGGGATCCTCACTGGCGAGCACGCCGAGCGGGAGATACGCGTCTATCTCAAACGGGGAAAACATGCCGTGGAAGTTTCTCGGGCCAACGCCGATGATTGCGGCGACTTTCCCGTTCATACGGACCCGCGTGCCGACCACATTGGGATCGCCGCCAAAACGCTTCTGCCAGAACGAATATCCGAGAACGAGAAGGGACGGTTGGCCAAACGATTCCTCGTCACTTGGGAGAATCAAGCGACCGACGGCGGGTTTCAAACCCAGGACAGTGAAGAAGTCGGCTGAAACATAGGAGAGCGACAGTTGATCCGCTCTGCTGTTCTCGCGGAGCGTTGCCGTGCTCAAAACGTTGGCAAACGCTCCGGAGAAGGCGTCGGTCTGGCTGCGAAAATCGACGAACTCCGGATACGACAGTCCAGACGTACCAAGTGGGGTATCTTTCTCCTGTACGGCGAGGGCGACAATCTCTCCGGGGTGCGCCACCGGAAGCGGAGTCAGAAGAAACCCATTCACCATGCTGAAGATGGCGGTGTTGGCGCCGATACCCAAGGCGAGGGTGACGACGGCGACGGCAGTGAAGCCGGGGTTTTTGCGCAGCATGCGGAGGCCGAAGCGGACATCTTGGAAGAGTGTTTCGAGCCAGGGGAGACCGCGGAGGTCGTGCTGCGTCTCGCGGAGTTGCGCGGCGCCTCCGAGGCGGAGGCGGGCTTGGCGGCGGGCTTCAGCGGGCGGGAGGCCGCGGCGGATGTTTTCCTCGGTGAGCAGATCGAGGTGCGAGGCAAGCTCGCGCTGAAAATCTTCGTCGAGGCGATGGCCCGCAAATAAGCCCCGGATGCGGGAAGCCCAGACGCGCAACCGGGAGAGCATGGGCTAGCTCCTTTCCGCAAAGGTCATTCGTGGCGCAAGGCGACCATGGGATCGACGCGGGAAGCACGCCAGGCCGGTAAGGCCGCCGCCAAAAGAGTGATAGGAAGCACAATGGAAATAACGAGCGCGTACGTGGGCGCATCCACGCTCTTGACGCCAAAAAGCATCGACGAAAACAGGCTCCCAGCGAGAATCGAGAGCAGCACACCGACCATCACGCCGATTGCCGCCAGTCTGGCCGCGCCGCCGACCACGAGGCGGATGATGTTGGCAGGCTGCGCGCCCAATGCAGAACGCATGCCGAACTCCGCTGTACGCTGCGTCGTCGCGTAGCTCACGACCGCATACATGCCCGACAGTGCGAGCAACAAAGCCAATGCGGCGAAGCTGGAGGCCAGCGCTGTGCTGAAACGCTGACCGCTGATCGAATCGCTGACCAGCTCATTCATAGTCGTGAACTTGGTTGCCACATCCGGATTCATTTCGTGGATGATTTTCTGCGCCGCTGGGATCAACGATTCGGGATTGGCCGAAGTCCTCACTACCACTTCCGCCTCATTGGCCGTGAACGGATGCTGTTGCAGCGGCATATAAAGCTCCGGGCCGGGCTGTGCCGCAGGCGAGCTCTGGCGCACGTCGCCCACCACTCCTACGACTGTCATCCATTTTAGATTCCAATCCAACCCACACATGATGCGATGTCCAATCGGATCTTCGTTCGGGAAGTTTTGGCGTGCGAGCGATTCGCTAATGATCGCGACGAAGGGCCGGTCATAAAGATCACCATCGTCAAAGTCGCGGCCGCGGATCAATGGAATGCCCATGGTCGCAAAATATCTGGGGCTGGCGAGGCGAAAGCCAGCGTACGGAAGCTTTCGGAAATCACCGCCGAACGATTGCTTACCTTCTATTGCGAAGGAACCATTTGAGCTGTACTGGCCAGCCGGCAGTCCCATCGCGCCAGCCGCTGAGATCACACCGGGTATCTGGCGCAATCGCGCAAACAGATCGTCGAAGAAGCGGCCGGCCTGCAATGCCTCGGGCAATGTTCGTGCGGGTGCGTCCGCATAGGCAACCAGAATGCCTTCGGTGCGGTAGCCTAATGCAGCGCCATGTAGTGCAAGGAGCGTCCGGAAGAACAAGCTCGCCGTAATGGCCAGCGCCAATGAGAGTGCAATCTGTGCTATCACGAGCGAATCCCGCAGCCGAGACGGACCGCCGCCCGAAAGACCGCTCGCTCCGGCCCGCTTGATCGCGTCATGCAAGTCCACGCGCGCCGCCTGCCACGCTGGCCCGATGCCGAATAAGATGCAGGTGAGAAACGAGGTGGCCAATGTGAAGGCGAGCACGCGCCAATCGAAGTGAATGTCCGCGAGCAGCGGGGCTGGAAGAAAGCGCGCCCCAAGCACTAGCAGCGCTTTGGTGCCCCAGAAGGCGAGGCCCAGCCCGATAAGGCCGGAGGCAGGAGCGAGGATTACGCTCTCGGAGAGCAATTGCATCACTAGCCGTTTGCGATCGGCACCGAGTACCGATCGCATGGTGAATTCGCGCACGCGCGAAGTCGCGCGCGCCAGCATGAGATTGGCAACGTTGGCACAAGCGATGACTAGCACCGTTCCGACCGCACCCATCAGCAGGAACAAGCTTGTGCGGACCGACGCTACGAGATGCTCCTGAAGGGGCTGCACTACAAATGCCTTGTTGCGATTGCTATCGGGAAACGCAGCCGCTAAGCGGTTAGCAATGCTAAGGAGGTGGGCATCCGCCATCGCCAACGAAACGCCCGGGTTCAATTTTGCAACGGAGTAGTAATTGTAGGCTGAGCGATCGCGGTTCTGCGGAACGGGCGAAACTGCAGCCCAAACCTGGGCGTGCCGGGGAAATTGAAACATGGGCGGCATGACGCCGACGATTTCGTAGGCTGTGTGGTCCATCTGTAGCGTCTGACCCAGTGCTGCGGGTCCAGAACCGAAATTGCGTTCAGCAAATCCTGTGCTCACCACCGCGGCCCGGCCTGCATCCCCAGCCACGAACGTCCGACCTGCGAAGGGCGATATCGTGAACACGTGGAAAAACTGGGGATCAACTTGATAGGCCCCGACGAATTCGGCGCTCCGGCTAACCTGGACACCGATCTCCCCGCCGTCGTAATAGCTGAAGGCCTGGAAGGAATCGGTCGCGCCGCGAAGGTCTTCCAGGTCACCGCCGGCTGTCGCGGGAAAAACCTTGCCGGAATCGGTCCACTGCGTATTAATCGCAACGATCCGCTGCGCATCGGGATAGCGAAGCGATTTCAGCAGCACACCATCGAACACGGTGAACATCGCAGTAGTAGCGCCAATGCCGAGAGCGAGGGTGATGACGGCGACGGCGGTGAAGCCAGGATTCTTGCGCAGCATGCGGAGGCCGAAGCGGACGTCTTGGAGGAGTGTTTCGAGCCAGGGGAGGCCGCGGAGGTCGTGCTGCGTCTCGCGAAGTTGCGCGGCGCCTCCGAGGCGGAGACGCGCTTGGCGGCGGGCTTCGTCGGGCGGGAGGCCGCGGCGGATGTTTTCCTCGGTGAGCAGATCGAGGTGCGAGGCAAGCTCGCGCTGAAAATCTTCGTCGAGGCGATGGCCCGCGAAGAAGCCGCGAATGCGGGATGCCAACACGCGCAGCCTGGGAAACATCGGCTAGCTCCTCTCCGCGAGACGCAGGACGCGGCCGATAACACCGGCGATGCGTTTCCAGTTTTCCGTTTCGGCGGCGAGCTGCTTGCGGCCGGCTTTGGTGATGGAGTAGAAGCGCGCCTTGCGATTGTTCTCCGACGCGCCCCAGGAAGCCGAGATCCAGCCGCGCTGAAGCAGGCGCGCAAGGGAAGCGTAAATGGTGCCCTGGTTAAGCTGCAAAACGTCGTCGCTGATCTGTTCGAGGCGGCGGGCGATGCCGTAGCCGTGCAGTGGCCCGATGGCGTGGAGGGTTTTCAGGACCATCAGATCGAGGGTGCCTTGCAAGATTTCGGATTTGGCGTCAGCCACGGGAGATTCTCCTGTGCGTTGGCCACAGGAGCATGGCACACGCCCTGTAGGATGTCAACAGGAGCGTGGCAAGAAGTCGGGGGAGCGGGGCCGAGCGGCCCGATCGAAGAGAGGTCCTTCGGCTGCGTTCGCGCGCCCGCAAGAACCGCGGGAACCCAAGGATGCGCGCGAAACTCCGCTCAGGATGACGCTTCTTTTTGAACGCGCGAGTCATCGAATCATTTGAGCACTGGAGGGATTCGTGACCTTCGTTTCTGTAACTCGATTGCGGATGCATTCCACGTGGTACCTCGCGCCGTTCTTGTGGGAAACCATGAAGATTACGCGGCAGGCCCAGCGCACCTCGGGCTTTCTGGGCGGCAGGCTGCTTGTCGAGGCAAAAAGAGTCTTCTGGACATTGACGGCCTGGGAAGACGGCTCGGCGATGAATGTGTTTCGCACGCAGGGCGCGCACGGCGGCGTGATGCCGAAGCTGCTCGAGTGGTGCGACGAAGCGGCGGTGGTGCATTGGACGCAGCTAACGGACACGCTTCCTTCCTGGCAGGAAGCTCACTACCGCATGATGAAAGAAGGCAGACCTTCGAAAGTGAAATTTCCCTCTGCTGCTCAGGTGGCGTACGAAATTCCGGAGCCGCGCGTCGGACGGATCGAACGGACCTTACGCCCGGCACAGCCGAATGCAACGTGACGGTCACCCGCCGTGCTGCAAGAAAGAAATCGGCTCAATATTCGGTGTCGGTTGTGGCTTGGCCGGTGAACTGGTTGTCGGAGGAGGAGCCTCGGCGCCGGGCGAGGGCTGGGTGGCGGGAGGCTGATCGTTCTCTGGCGTTGGCGGCGGCGTGGAATGGTCATTCGAATTTGAATCCGGCGCCGCGTAAGGTGGACCGTAAGAGTAGTAGTCTCCATAATCGGAATCGTCCGGAGGTGGCGCATACGGAGGGCCGTATAGGTAGCCATCTGCCGGGTACCCGAGGTAGCCGTCAGAACCCCACCACGGGTCATATCCGCCGGGCCAGCCCCATCCGGGACCCCACCAGTCGAGTCCCCAACCCGGCCCTCCCCAGCCGAAACCTCCCCAGCCAAAGCCTAATCCCCAACTCCAGCCGCAGCCCCAGCAACCGCCCAAAAAACCGAAGTCGTCAAAATCGCGATCAAAAAAGCCGAAGTCGTCAAAATCGCGATCTCCGAATCCGCGTCCGCGGAAACCCCTACCGCCAAACCCGCGATTGCCGAATCCGCGATTGCCCAGACCCGGCCGGGAGAAGCGGAAGCCGCCGCCCCGGTTGAATCCTCGCGATAGACCTGAGTTTGAGCCACCAAACGAGTGCCACCGGCCATCCGCAATTGCGGTATTGCGAAATCCCGTCGAACCTCTTGCATTCAAGGAGCCTCGAGCGCGCCCAAAAGAATGCCAGTTGCCGTCCGCGATCGCATTGGGAGCCCGGTAGCCGTTGCGGCCTCCGTATCCGCGACCTGCAGCATTGAAGCCGCGTCCGAATCCGCGGGATCCACGAGATCCAAAGCTCCTGCTGCCCATGAACGAGCCACCTCGGTAGGCGCCTCCACCATAAGATCGCGCGCCGCCGAAGTTGCCGCCGCGATACCCTCCGCCGCGAAACGCGCCACCGCCACGGTATCCGCCACTGCCATGAAATCCGCCTCCACGAAACCCGCCCCCGCCGAAGCCGCCACCGCCGTGGAAGCCACCTCCACCTCCGCCATGAAACCCGCCGCCACCGCTGTGGAAGCCGCCACCGCCGTGTCCTCCGCCGCGCTGCGCAAACGCGGGATTGGGTGCTAGCGCAAGAGCAAGCATGGCTATCAATGGGATGAATGCTTTTGAAAGGAGGGATTTCGACATCTCGGCACCTCCGCACAATGCGATAGGCCCGGAACGGCCTGAGCAGTCGCCGCTATTCTACTCCGTTTAGATTGCCTCGCGCTCGTTTTTGGTTTTCCGGAGGGTGGCCCTGGTTCTTGCCTTGCCACGAACTTGCTCGCCGCGCAAGGTTATGAACACGGCAAGCCGGACTTGGCTGCCCGCGGTCTCCGTCATTTCGGAACGGGCGTATAATGGAATTCTGCGGGGTTTCGTCATGGGCAACCTCACAACGCCCGAAAAGACAGTGGGGCTCCACGAAGCTCGATGGTGGGAGCCTGAGGACAAAGGCAAGGTGCACTGCTACCTGTGTCCGCGGCACTGCCACATTGGGGACGGGCAATCCGGGTTCTGCTTTATCCGCGCGAATCAGGGCGGCAAGCTTTACAGCCTGGGTTACGCTCATCCCGCCGCGCTGCAAATCGATCCCATTGAGAAAAAACCGCTAAACCATTTCCTTCCGGGCACGCGCGTTTTTTCCATGGGCACGGCAGGCTGCAACATGGGCTGCTTTTTCTGCCAGAACTGGGACATCTCGAAATCGCGGGCCGATCAGGTGCGATCATCGCACGTGCCGCCGGAAGATGTGGTTGCGCTGGCGATTGAAAACGGATGTCCTTCG
>DASYZC010000287.1:0-2056 GCA_035949735.1 Candidatus Acidiferrales bacterium
GCAATGCAGGCTACCGGACAATCTTCCTTTGTGACCCAATCAACCCTACGCGTGTACGATACGATCTCAGTTGCTGGGACAACCAGTTCGTCGCTTCAGGCACCGCAACGGTGCGATGCGCAGGGAAATGTCTACCTGCAATTCTATCAACCCGCAAATCCGCAGTCGCCAATTCTGCGCATTTCCGCTGACGGCGAGGAGAAACGAGTCTTCTCGCTCGCATCAGTTCAGGACTTCCAGAATGCGTACATTGACAGTTTCACAGTCACCCCCGACGGTGCCGTGGCCGTTGCGGTGCGGGGTCAGAATCCGAAGACGAAGTTAGGCGAAGGTTACGTGCTGATGTTCAAGAGCGATGGAACATTCGATTCCGATTCCACCATTGAATTGGGTTCTCGGAACCCGTTTCAAGTCGCAGTATTCTCCTCTGGAAATCTTCTCATCTCGGGAACCCAGGACGAGAGACTTTACGGCAAAGGAGAGCCCGCTGTCTCCATCCCTTTCACCGAGGTAATAAACCAGACAGGCGATGTTGTGAAAAAGCTTACCCTTGAAGGTGATCCCAAGCCGCCGAAGCCATCCGATCCCGACTTCACAACCAAATCTGGCGAAGAACCCGCGGAAATTACACTTGGTGATGCGGTTTCTGCCAGCGACGGCAACGTTTACCTGGCACGACACTCCATCAAGCCCACCGTGTATGTGATCGCATCGGACGGCTCTCTCCTGCACACGTTAAAGCTGATTCCTCCGTCACCGACAGCTCGCCAGGTCGGGGGCTTGCATTACAGCGACGCTGGCGGCGGTCAGATCGCGATCGTGTTCCAAACATTCGAGCAATCATCAGCCCCCCAAGGAAAAGGGCACGAGAGGCCGCCGGTGCGTGTACAAGTCCAGACCGTTTCGATTTATAATGCACAGACTGGAGAGAGGCTCGCAGACTACCGTCTGCCACCCGGTATCGGCGGAGCGCTCGCGTGTTACACTCCGGGCGGCTTCACGTTTCTCGGCTCAACGCCTCAACATCAGCTCGTGCTACGACAAGCTAAGCCGTATTGATCAATCGCAGTGCCTCTGCTGACAGCTCGCGCGATACTCAGGGAAGGATTTTTCTAAATTCTCTCGAGAGATGTTTGGCGTCCAGTCCGAAACTATGATAGTTTTCCTCCATGTAGACCAAATTTCAACCTGGAGGGAACGGATGCCCGAGACGGCTCAGGAAATTCCAGGGGACTTGATGTTGAACGACGCAGAGTTTCGCAAGCTGGCGCAAGAACATTCCCGGTACGAAGAGCAACTCCACCAGTTGATTCGTCAGCCCTACCGCAGTTCAGAGGACATACTCCTCGAAACGCAAATCAAGAAATTGAAGCTTCGATTGAAAGACGAGATGCAGCAGCTTATTGCGCGCCGGCGACGAGAGAGCCGGGCGAGCTAACCCCGCACCGTAGAGTCTTGTTCTGTCGTACAATGCAAGTGTCTTTGCACGAGGTATGCTGCGTCCCTTATGGTGAAGGATGGATATCGATTTGCCCTGCCGCCGCTAATCCTTGGAATTATCCTGATGGCGTTTCGTTGGTGGTGGGCGGCGATACTGGTGGCGCTGGGGCTATTCGTCCTGTACTTTTTTCGCGACCCCGAGCGGCAGATTCCGACGGATGCTGGCGCGGTCGTTTCGCCTGGCGATGGACGCGTGGTTGAGATTGTGGACGAAGCGCTGGATGGCCGCCCGGGCAGGCGCGTCAGCATTTTCCTTTCCGTTTTTGACGTGCACGTCAATCGCGCGCCAGTGGCGGGAAAAATTCGGAAAGTCGAGTACCATGCGGGACGATTCATGGCCGCGTGGAATGGGAAGGCGTCCGCAGATAACGAGCAAAACGTAATTACGATCGCCACGGCGTCCGGTGAAATGAGTTTCAAGCAAATTGCCGGCTGGGTGGCGCGGCGCATTGTTTGCTGGAAGCAAGTGGGAGATGAAGTCGCGCTCGGCGAACGCATCGGCATGATTCGCTTTGGCTCGCGCGTGGATGTATGGCTGCCGGCGAGCGCCGAAATC
>DASYZC010000288.1:0-7964 GCA_035949735.1 Candidatus Acidiferrales bacterium
TTTCCCATCGCAATTCTGAGTCACGCGCTTTCTGTGCCGAGTGCCGAACTGCGCGGCGAAACGGCGGCATCGGCGATTTTGGCAATCGAAGAGAGATTCCTCACTGCGTGTCCCGACGCTTCGCGCAAAACCAAAGGCGCCGCCAAGATGGCGGCGCTGCAAGAGCTGCGGGGCGGATGGCGACAGGAAGCCCAGCATGCACGCCGGGCGCCGTGTCCCGTCCTCCTACGACAGCCGATAGCGGACGTTGTGGCGCAGTGAAATCGAAGAGAGATCCTTCGGCTAGGTCGCGCGCCCGCACAAATCACGGGAAAGGCAAAATCGCGCGCGACTTCGCTCCCTTCCGTTGTCAGGGCAAGCAGGATGGCGGTCCTACAGAGGTGGCAGTGCCGCGCCGCTGCGAGGAGCGGAGTGTGCTAAAACTGCACGTATGGTTAGGCCGCCTGCTGTTGCTGGACGCTTTTATCCGGCGGAGGCGCGCAAACTCTCAAGACAAATCGAGGAATATTCGCCGCACGAAACGACGCAAGTGCGCGCGCTCGGATGCGTGGTGCCGCATGCGGGATACATGTACTCGGGACATGTTGCGGGGGCGGTTTACTCCTCGATTGAAATTCCGTCGCGTTGCATCCTGCTAGGTCCGCGACATTTTCCGCAAGGGCAGCCCTTGGCGATCCTTACCGAGGGAAGCTTTGTGACTCCGCTGGGCGAAGCGCGGATTGATGAGGAACTGGCCGAGGATCTGGCCCGGGAATGTACGCTGCTTCGGGAGGATCCTGTTGCGCACGCGAGCGAGCATTCCCTGGAAGTGCAGATTCCGTTTCTGCAGCAGCTCCGCGGGGATTTTCGATTCGTGCCGGTAGTGCTTGGGACCGACCGCTATAGCGCCATGGAAGAATTGGGGCACGCCGTGGCAAGGGTGATGGCGGCCCGGAACGATCGAGTGCTGGTGATTGCCAGCACCGACATGAATCATTACGAAAGCGACGCAATCACGCGAGCAAAAGATAGACGCGCGATCGAGCGCATTCTGGCTCTGGATGCACGCGGGCTTTACGACACTGTGCGAGCCGAGGAAATCTCGATGTGCGGGTACGCGGCCACGGTGGCGATGCTGACCGCCCTGCGCGACCTAGGTGCGAAGGAATCGGCGCTGATTCGCTATGCGACTTCCGGCGACATCACCGGCGATCGCGAGGAAGTTGTCGGCTACGCCGGTATCGTGCTTCGATAGCATGTTGCGGCGAGTCGAAAAGTTTTTTCGCTGCTTGACGCTCAGTCGATCGTAAGTGAGACAACCACGGAACGCTGAATGGAGCCGCTCGTCGCGGTGATGACGACGTTCGAGGTCCCGGTGGGGCCCTTGTTCCCGCCGCCACCGTTGTTGGAGCTGCCGCTGCACCCGGCGGCGAATAGGAGCCCCAGAGCAACCGCCGCGAACACTGCGGAGGACTTTCTCTTTTCCCGCCGATAGGTCAGAAGAAGAAAAGCCGCGCAGAGCGCACAAAGGACGAACAGGACCGTAGTGCGCGAAGTTCCCGACAGTCCCGCGAAGCTGGTTGGCCGATTCATGGGAGCGAGCATGGCCGAAGAACTCGCCGTAAACGTAATGGTGCTGCTGCCGCTGCCCATCACGGCGGGCCCCGAGCAGGTGACGCCCGAGGGCAAATCAGAGCAAGTGGGCGTAACCGTGCCAGCAAAGCCGCCGTTCGCGGCGACTGTGAGTGTTACTGTGCCAGTAGCGCCCCTGGCAACGGTGACCGTAGAGGGGCTAATCGACAAGCTGAAATCGGCGCCACCCGTGGAGCTGGTCCATGCCGATGGGGCGTTTACCAGATTGGCGACGTTGACGGAGCCAAGGCCAGTGGCCAAATCGTAGCCGGTACCGGCATCGAATCCGGAGAGCACACCGACGGGATTGCCTCCGCTGATGCAATTCGGACTGCCATTCACACAGGGCATCGCGATGGTGCCGCTGGTGACGTCATTGAATATGCAACTGGCGGCTGGCGGGCCGTTGGTGTTGCACGAGCCGCTCTGGGCGGCGAATAATGGATATAACACCTCGTTCGCATTGCCCTGGGCGGATTCGGCTTTTTGGTCCACCAGAGCCATGATTCCAGCGAAGGCCTGCGCCGATACGGAAGTACCTCCGACGCCCAGGAAGGCTCCAGTTGAAAGATTGCAGGCGGCGCTAGTGGTGCTCGTGGGTCCCTGCTGATCGCGCTCGCAGACCACATAAAAACTTCCGGAGATCAAGCCGTCGGCGGAAAACAGGGAAACGTCGGGAAGATCGCGCGTGAGGTCGGTACTCGGAGTCACACCCACTTGCCATGAAGGCTTGAGGTATCCACCGGTACAGCTCGATTGGTTGACCCCATCGGAAGTGGTGCAGTTGCTCTTGCCACCGGAGGCCGCCACAGGCAGTGTGAAATCGACGCCAAACTGATTCGTCGTAGCCTGTGGGTCGTTGCAGAATGTTGTAGCGTTCGAGAAACTGAAGATGGTTGCGTAAACCACCACATTGGTGCAGGTGTCGTTCCAGGTGGTTTCTGGGATGTAGGATTTGGCGGATGCCTGCGTGCCGGGGGCGTTGGTGCTGTTCCAAAACGTATTCGCATCAGAGAAATCGTCGAAGTCCGTGCCGCCCACCGCAACATTGAAAGGAGTGGAGGCAATTCCATTCACTTCAAGGCCAAACTGCGCGGGGCCTGCAGGGAGCCCATTGACTTGCGTGACGTCGCAACTGGCTGAGCCGTTGTCGCCAGTGGACACGAGGACGGTAATTCCCTCCGAGGCTGCCTGCTGCCACATGGAGTTATACAGGGCGTTCTGGGCGGTCCCTATATCCAGCTCGCAGGCTCCGAAACTTTCGCTGAGGATGGGCGGCGGAGGGTTTTCGTTAATGATGAAGTTCGCGGAAAGATCGCCGCCAAAACTGGTATTCGTGGATTGGGAGACGACCAAGTTGATGTTGGCATTTCTGGCTACGGCGCCGGCCCATTCGACGTCAAGCAGGGCTTCAATCTCGTCGCCATTCATATCAATCCCGGGATCGGTACCATTCACAGTAACTTTGGGATTGTTCGCCGGAAGTCCAAAAGCGCTTCTGAAATCCTGAATGTCTTGAACGTTGATGTTGCTATCAGTAACGATGGCAATGGTTTGGCCGGTGCCATCGATGCCGGAGTTCCAAAGCGGGAGAACGTTATAGATCGTGGCGAAATCGGTGGGACCGAGGGCAAAGTTTGTATTGTTCTGCTTGTCGGTAAATGTGAACTGGGGCATGGCCAAGCCGCGTATTGATCCACGTGCTGACCTCGCCCGGGCATTAATAGAGCGGCTCATGCGCCTCGGGAAGAAATTGTGAAGAGAACTGACGCCGGCTACCACCGGAGTGAGGGCAGTTGGGATTGCGGGGTCGTTGACATTCGCCCAGTGAGGCACGCCATTGACCACGAAACTGTGAATCGGTGTGTGGAATGCTTGCTGCACCTGAGCCGCAGTGCCTGAAAACTCGATCAAGGTGCGGCCTTTGGAGAGGTTATCGACTTGAAATCCGTGGGATTGTAGCCAGGACGTAATGGTCTGGATATCCTGGTCGGAAGGGCCGAACTCGCTGCCGAATTCTGCCGGCGTGAGCCACTTGTGGTAATTGGGCGAAGACTTATCCTGCTGCTGCGCCATCAGCGTCTCGAGGGCGGCCTCGCGCTCGGGGCTGCGCTTGAGAAGAAGTTGCATGCGCTGCATGGGGAGACTGTAGGGCGCGGCGCCGCGGTCGAACTGAGGGCGCGCGAGCGGATACGTATTGCCATGCAAGACGGTGAGCTTCGTTTCGTCCACGGGCTGGGTGATGCGCACGCGGGCGCTGGGTACCTGCGCGAAGCAAGCAGTGGAAGCGATCAAGCAGAAAGCTGAAACGGGCAGCAGCTTGGCTGCAAGAATGGGTTGGGTTCGCATGTCGGATATCTCGGATGCTACTAAACTTCGAAAAGGATGGACGCCGCCCGAATTCGAAGTTGCTATAGTTGAAACACCGGCCGCGGCGCGAAGTTGCGCGGCAAAACTGCCCGCGTGGCTGATGGAAGACACCCAAGCGAGGATCGCGCTCCGCACGGGCGGGCCTTTGACGTCCATTGGTGGTAGCGTCAGCGGACTTCGTGGGCAGGAATGCGCGAAAGCCGCAGCGATTGTACCTCCGCACACACTTGTAACTTGCGAGTGCTGAAAACGATTCCCTCGGCGGAGCCAGAAAGTTCCAAATTTCTTTTGTGGGAAATCTCAGTTGGAGAAGCTGCGGAACGAATGGCCACAAGCGCGGCGCTGGAATTGCGGCCTTGAAGCGGACGGTCAGCGGGCGGAGCGAATGCGGGCGGCGAGATCGTGAGCCTTCTCGCGGGCGATGTTGATGAAGTGGTCGTCCGCGGCAAGCTGGTCCAGGGAGGCGAGGAATTTTTGGGGCTCGATGAGGAGATTGCGATCGTAGTCCTTTTGAACCTGGAGGAGCACGTCATTCACGCCGAGCCGATCGTAGCGCATGGCGCGGCGGAGATCGGAGAGATCGCTCTGTTGACGCGCGAGACCTTCGAAGACATCGAGAAGTTGGTTGGCATTGGAATCTTGCGTGTAGTTGAAAGTGACCGCATGCTTTACAGCGCCGAGCTGATACTGGAACGTCTTTTGACCGAGATTGGCAATTCTGCGGTGCATCTCCAAGTTGATGCCGTCGAAATCGTGAAGTTTGGCGGCGAGAGCAAAGATTTTTTGGGCGACCGCGGGATCGACTTCCATAGGCTGAGGACTGGGATCATCACTGAGCTGCCTGATGTCGTACGTGCCGGCGCCGGACTCGTTTATCTTGATTTCGACGAACTCGGGATAGCTGGACTTGAAGATCTTGCGAAAGGTGATCGTGGCGCCGGAGGCTGTGGGTGGCATTGCGTGCGCTACAGCGGCAACGGGTAAAAGCAGGAAAGCTCCAAGAACGGCCGCCCTTCGGGCAAGCGCGAGGAAGCCGGTTCCATGCGGTGCTGCCGAACATCCAAGCCCCACTACGCCACCTCGACAATTAAAGGGTGATCTTCACGACTGTAAATCTCTCTACACCCAAAATGCAACAGGTCAGGCGCGAACGATAGGAACCTGAGATGCGCGAGGTTTACCGGAGGCGGAAGGTGAAACGCGCCAGCGCAGGGAGGCTTTTGCGATGCGATCACGGGCCCGAGCCGCCTGCGCATGGCACAGAGCGACGGCGAGCGCGTCGGAAGCATCCGCAGGCTGAGGACAATCGGGAAGATTGAGAAGCGATCGCACCATCTGCTGGATCTGATGCTTGGAGGCTCCGCCGAAGCCGGCCACGCTGACCTTGACTTCGCGGGGCGAATAGCTGTGCGCTGGAATCTGCGCCTGTGCCGCAGCGAGCAGGACAACGCCCCGCATTTCCGCGAGCTTCAAGGCCGTGTGTATGTTGAGCGCGGTGAAAACCGACTCGACGGCCACAGCGTCCGGGGAGAATTGCTCGACGAGCCCGGAGATCAGGAAGTGAATTTCGCGCAGCCGCACGGCGAACGTGGCGCGCGATGGCAGCTGCAATGCGCCAAACCGCATGGGCCGCGCCGCAGAGCCGTCAATTTCGATCACGCCATAGCCGGTGGCGCCAGTAACGGCCGGGTCCACGCCAAGGATGCGGAGCTTGCGGCCCTTTTTGGCTGTAGGCGTCAGGTCAGGAGGCATCATGCCGGCACAAGTGTATCGCGGGCCGAAACAGGGAGAAGGAATTTTTTGGGGCGTTGTTCGCAGCGCCCTGCTACGGATTTGAATTGGTGGCGCCCAGCATGGCAGGGGTGAGGTCGAGCGAGAGGCGAACAACGCGGTCTTCGCGAGAGATCGTTGTTTTGTTCACGAGGGTTTCGAGGAGCGAGATCTGCGCGGGAGTCATTTGTTGGCGCGTTTTTGGGTCGGCGAGGGCGACGGGCCCGAAAATGCGCAGGCTATCGAGGAGCGTCACCAATTCGATTGTGTTTTTCATGGAATTGCATTCCGCGTCGAGAGTCAAATGAATCAGATCGTGGTCGGGGCGTGCCGCCAGAGCAAGGCCCTGTACGCTGCGCGCCAAGCTCTGAAACTGCGGGGAACTGCGCAGAGACTCATAAAATTCTGGCGGGAGATTATCCGTGCGCGCGACGGCGAATATCGGAGCGCCGGCGACGCGATTGATGCGCGCCTGCATGGCTGGATCGAGAGGTGAGGACGTCGACACGGGTAAAAAACTGTCGGAGCCGGGTCCGCCAGCAAGAGCGATGCGGGTGGATGACAGAAACTCGAATGAAACCGGCGGGCTGCCCGGCACCTCGTAGATCGAACGAGCGTTGTGCGTGACAACGCGCCCGGTGCGGAGCGCGTATGCCTTGATTTTGGATTCATCGAAACGTCCATCGGCGATTGCGACGACGCGATTTTCACCGATATCGCCGGATGAAGAGATCGCAGGCCAAAGGGCGATGGCTGCCTTGTCAAGATCGCGCGTGTAATCAAAGCCGGTGTCGCGGACAAAATCCTGGTAGTCGCGGTCGGGCTGCGGCCCTGCCTGGGTGAGGCCAAGAATGGCCGCGAGGGGAGAATTTTGCAACCCGCGCAGGGCGGCCGCGTCAACATAAGCGATGGCGAGCGCATGCGGTGGAAGCAGGCTGAGGATGTTTGGGGCGAGCGCAACTGTTGCCGGCGATGCGGCGCGCCTCGCGCGGTACAGGTAGGCAGCGCCGGCGATCACGGCAATTGCCGCGAGGAGCGCAATCAGCAGCCGCGTTTTTTGAGGAGAGGTCACGAAAGAAGGAGAATTGTAATTTGTTTAGCGCGATCTAGTGTAATGTCTGGGTCCGCAATTGGGTGCATGAAAAAGCAAGCAACCTGGGAAGGAGAAGACGCGTCCAATTAAGACATCTAACAATTGAATGCTTGGAGTGTGGGCGAACCGAGGCGTTTCTCGGGCGAGAGGTTTTGTGTCGTGCTGCGTGATAAGGCATGGTATAGTCAGGATTGCTCTATTTAAGTTGAGTAGTGGCAATGGTTTTGCTGGGTCGGGGAACTCGCTTGCAATTTTAGTTCCCGCGTGATATTTTTACTCGGTTTGCGCGGGGCTGGCGTAGCTCAGTTGGTAGAGCATCTGATTTGTAATCAGAGGGTCGGGGGTTCAACTCCCTCCGCCAGCTGATTTTGAGGGGACCGAGATTTTTCGGTTTGTGATACGGACGGATTCCTCGCGAGAAAAGCGAATAGGGCTGGTGTCTCTGGACACAGCCCTTTTCTGCGTTTGCGGAGCACCCCCGTACAGTAGTCCGGTTGAGATCTGGTTGGATTAGCGGGATACGATAGCTGTGTCCTGGATGCATTTCACCGAGCTTCGAATTGACATTCCAGTGCATCGCGGGACGGGTGGGTGAGTGGCTAAAACCAGCAGACTGTAAATCTGCCGCTCCTTGCGGGCTACGGAGGTTCGAATCCTCCCCCGTCCACCAGTTTTCGCAGGGTTCCGCAGGGGAATGTAGAACCGGTTTGGGCCTGGGTAGCTCAGTTGGTAGAGCGCGTCCTTGGTAAGGACGAGGTCACCGGTTCAATCCCGGTCCCAGGCTCCATGTTGGAGGCTCGCAGGGCATGAGCGGGGGTAACTCAGTGGTAGAGTCTCTGCCTTCCAAGCAGATGGTCGCGGGTTCGAGCCCCGTCCCCCGCTCCATAGCTGTGTTTTTGTAGGCGGCTTGCGTTCGATGAAACGATGGGGAAGTGAAGAGATTTGGCGCGGCACTGCCGCGAAGTTTTAATGTGAGGGTGAAGAGAGATGGCGAAGGAGAAATTCGAGAGGGTCAAGCCGCACGTAAACGTGGGGACGATCGGGCACATCGACCACGGGAAGACGACGTTGACGGCGGCGATCACCAAGGTGCTATCGAAGAACAACCCGAAGGTATCGT
>DASYZC010000289.1:0-6098 GCA_035949735.1 Candidatus Acidiferrales bacterium
CGCCCGATTCACGTGGACTTGAGCACCATTCAGCTCGAAGTGCATTTTTCGGACGACCATCACCAGGAAATCGATTGGCTTCCACCGCAGCAGGTGGCGAACCAGGTGGCTCATCCGAAAGGGCCGGCTGCGCCAACCGCGCGCCGCTTTCCGATTGGCGTACCTTCCGGCAAGGACAGCAAAGCGGACAAGCTGGCGGAAATCCTGAAGCCGCTGTCGCTCGATGCGGATATCGTCCCGCCGATGGGAACGATTCACGGGTTCCTATTTTTCGATTTGAACCACAATATGTCGCTGGTGCAAAACGCGAGCCTTTACGTCCCGGATGTGAGCACCGTTCCGCCGAGCAAGCCGATGATGTTTTACGAAGTGCCTCTGGGGGAGTAAGAAAAGGCGCCAATCGGGAGATTGGCGTTCCCAGGAGAAGGCAAAAGCAAACATCCCTGACCGCTCAGTGCGAGGAGCACGCCCGGGCAAGCCCGGTCGGCAGACGGCGGGAGCAAGCTCCCGCACTCCACATGACACGCAGGCTTTTATTCCAGCGCGAAGGTGTAGATTGCGTTGTGTCCTCTGGTGAGATCGATGCCGCTCTGCCTGCTGAGCACCGGCTCGGCGAGATTGTCTCCGGTAATCACCATCACGTACTGCTTTCCATTGATCGCGTAGGTGACGGTGCTCACCGAAATCGGCCCTCCGAGAATGGATTGCCAGAGCTGCTTGCCGGTCGCAGCGTCGTAGGCGCTGAAGCGCCGATTGATGTCGCCGTGGAAGATCAAGCCTCCTGCGGTAGCGAGGATCGCGCCGGTGCCCGGCGCGCGCTGAACGCCGAATTTCATCATCTCACCCGTTGAAAGGTTGATCTTGGCGATGCCGGCGATCGCGTTGATATCGGAACCCGGTCGCAAAACGCCATGCCTGAATCCGCTCAAACCATTCGCGGTCATATCCAGGCAATTATCGACGTAGCCCGTGTAGAGAGAATTGGTTACGGGATCGTACGCGGTGGGCCAGTAGCTGCGGCCATTCCAGTAGCAAATTACGTGATGATCGCCGGGCTTTTTCATGACCACGTCCCAATTGATGGTGGCCTTGCCGGTTTTGCCGTCGATGCTGGAAATCGCAAGATTCGGCGCATCGACCGGCACGGGCTCGGCCCAGAGGAATTGCCCGTTGTTGCGATCGTTCACGAACATGATGCCGCTCTCGCCAACGATCGCGGCGACATCGTGTTTCGATCCGCGCGGCACCTCGGTGTTGTACCACTTCACCGCTTTGGGATCGGGATTAAACGTGGTGGTCACGAGCGTGCGCTCGTGGGTGTGGTCCGTATCCCAATCGTCCGCGGGAAGGTATTGGTAATACCAGAGGAGTTTGCCAGTAGCGGGATCGAGAGCCACGGTACAGTTGCTATAGAGATCGGCGGGCGCGGTGCGCGAAGTCCCATCGGGATTGCCGCCATGCCGGGCCAGCCGCTCGTACGGTGAAGGATTCGCGATGCCCCAATAGAGAACTTTGCGAACGGGATCGTAGTTGCCCGGCATGCCCCAGGTGGACGCAGTGAAGTTCGTATTATCCGCGCCGCCCCATGAGGAGTAGCCGGGATCATCGGGACCGGCGACGTTGTAGAAGCGCCAGAGTTTTTTCCCGCTGTCGGCATCATCGGCCTCGATGAAACAGCTTTCGCGCCCCTTGCCGCAGGTGCCGCCGGAGATCACTTCGTTATTAATCACGATCGCGCCGGAAGTATTTTGCGTGTCGGTCTTGAATGTTTCCCACTTGACCTTGCCGGTGGTGGCGTCGAGCGCGACAACGTAGCCATCGGGCGCGGTGTAATAAATCATGTCCTTGTAGATGGCCAGGGCCTTGGTGCGCTCCATCCCCGCAACTTGGGGGTTCTTATACGTTCGCTTGTACTCCCAGATCACGTCGCCGTTGGCGCCGTTGATGGCCATCACGTCCGCGCCGGGAGCAATCGTGTAAATGATGCCGTCGTGCACGAGGGGAATTGTTTCCGTAATGCCTGCGGGCAAGCCCTGCACCCAGGCGATGTGAAGTTTGCTGACGTTCTTGGTGTTGATCTGCTTCAGCGGGCTATAGCGCCAAGCGTCATAGGTGCGGCTGTACTGAAGCCAGTCATTGGGGCTCGGATTCAGAAGGTCCTGATCGGTGACTGGCTTGTAATTTTCCACGGTCCCGTGCGGCGGCGGGCCGGCCATGAACATTCCGGGTGGCCTCTGCTGCGGCGGACGCGCGGGCGCCGTGCCGGACTGCCCTTGCGACGGAGGCGCGGCCGGCGGTTGAGCTGGCTGGTCTTGCGCAAAAGTGGCGGGCGTGATCGCTAATGCGAGCAGCAGTGCTACGGCCAGACAGTAACCTTTATTCATTCCGCTTGTCTCCCGAACGGATCGAGCGTTTATTTCTGCGCTGATGTGACGTGCGCCAATTGAGCAGCGTTTCCCTTTTCTGGAATGCGCGAGCCGCGCGGCCGGAATTTCGGATGACGCAGCTCCACTCCAGCGAATCGCGCGCAGTTATATCCCATTGCCGTGCACACGCGCAATGCACACCTGATGGAGACGGTACGATTCCTTTTGGTGTGAAAGTGCGCGTGTCCCGGGCAGGGGCCGGAGAGGATGGCCGATATTGACGCTGAGGCTGTTCTGTGGCATTCAGAAGTCCAAGTCGAGAATCGCAGTTAGGGTTAGCGTTATTATGGATGCGAATGGGAGTAACTCAGTGGGTGACCTCGATGATCTACTACAGTGTCCTATAACAAAAACGCGCCTGATCCGTGCGTCTTCGGACCAGCTACATGCCATCAATGATGGCAATCCTGCGGGACGACCTATCGCATGGGGATGGCTCCCGGGTAAGGGTCCCGGCAGAAACGGCCTATATTTCCGAGGACGGAAGCTATGCTTACTGCGTAAAAGACGGAATTGCACTATTGCTTCCGGCACTTGCCATCGTGCTTTCTTCCGACGGTCCTCCGTCCTCCCTCGCAATGCCCTTTGATGTGGAGAAGCAGCTTGTAAAGGATTTCTATGATCAGGTTGGTTGGAAAACCATCGATGGCGTCTCTGTTGATAGCTTGAAATTCTAGACCGCAATCTGTATCCGCAGCTTGTCGTACCGACAGATAGAGCGAAGAGATTCGTGGCTTCCGAGGAGCACTTGGCGGAATCTAAAGGGAATAACCGAAGACGTTCGTTCGGCTCGTATCCAAGGGAAACCTGTTACGGAATTTTGTTTTGCGTCTGCGGGCCTTTGGCGAACAGGGCGACTCCATGCCCCGGGAAATCTTGTTCTCCGACGAAATGAAAATGTGGCTCCAATGCGGAGCGAACCAACGGGACTTGTTTGATCAATTCGGGGTTCCCCGTTTCCCAAACCAGCCAGATTCTCTTGTACGGCCCGGTTGTGAGAGTGACCGTCTCAGGGGCCGGATTTCCGGAAAACGCGGGCGGTGCGCCCGCGATGCTCCAGGACGAGAGCTCACGACGGACGTAGTAGAAATAAGGGGCAGGCTCTTTCCAGGGTATGTAGAAAAACACAACGTCCCCCGTCTGCTGCTGGGCGAGAATACAATGGGTCACCGGCCGCAAATCGTACTGCCGGCTAAGCAACGACCGACTTGCGTAGTACACAGCGATTCCGTCCACGGACAAAGCAAGCATGAAAAAGAGGGCAACCGGGAAGACCCAGCGCAGGCGAGGCGCGGCGCCCCTCAAGATGGACATCCCTTGTCCGGCCAGAAGGACGGCGGCAGGCAGGCAGAGGCTCATATAGTGAGGATCGAAGAGGGACTTGGGATGGGAGAGGGGCTTGAACACGGAGAAAGCTAGCAACGCCGCAATTGGGAAGAGGAACCAGAATGTCAGCAGCCGCAACGCGGCGGAAACTCTCGATTCCGAGCTTCCGAAGTAAATCCCCCCGAAGACCGCCAGGATCCATAATATTGCGTAGGGAACGAGTAGCGCGTACCCCTCCACTGTGCGGGACGAACTCCAGAGTCCGTGATAGCTCCCTGCGAGATTCTGCATGGCTTGGATGAACCTGCCGATCGTCGGCGGGGGAATCCAGTCAACCTGGCCCGTGTTCTTCAGCAGAATGTCGGCCACCATTGGTGACGCAAGCGCTCCCACGGCTGCCACAATCGCGGATGAACGGATCAGGCCGATTCGCCGGAGACCGCCCCAAGTAAGAGAGAGCCATTGTGGAATCAATACGAGCACAGCTAACACGTGCGCATAGACCGCCAGAGCGCTCGTAAGCACGTAGGCCGCCCAGATCGGTTTCTTGTGGGGCGATTCAACCATGCTTAAGAAGAAATAGGTGGAAAGAACCAGGAGGAACACAACCAAGCTGTAACTCCGGAGAAATTGCGAACAATAGATGTGAAAACCGTGTAGGGCCAATAGGGCGGCGCCAGCAAGCCCCGCATCGCTGCTGAGGAAACGATTCCCGAGTTGATAGATGGCGGGAATCGTTGCGACTCCAAACAAGAGCGAAAGGCATCGTAGACTAAACTCGCTATAGCCGAGATGCTTCCAGCCGGACAGCAGAATGTAGAACAGCGTCATGTTGCCTTCGCCCGACCACACTGTGCTGAGGAATTGCTTGAAGCCCAAGGCGACGAGGGTGGCGCTGAAAGATTCGTCATACGAGAGAGGTTCTCTCAGCAGGTGCAACCTGAGAGCAAATGCAATGAAGGTGATGAGTGCGACTACCAGAAGCTGTGAGCGTTTCTGGAGTAAAGGTGTGGAGCGCACTGGAGCCCGCTCCCTCACCCTGCGGGCCGCTCGCTCATCGGATTCGTCGGGAATCATGATTTGCAACTATTCTCAGTCCGGTCGGGCCATTTGAACCGGGATTTCCACTTTGACCTACCGCATGGCCCCGTTATACATCCAAGGTACTTCCGAGTGAAGCAGTTTTGATTTCGCCGCAGCCCTGGGAGGACCATCGTTGTAAGGGCGCGCCACCCCTATGACGTTGACGTTGTCGGCTCTGTCAAGACGCACCTCGATTGCGCGAGTCGCGATGGGCTCTTTTTTCTTTAACCACGGTCTTTGTTTCTTCCTTCTTTTCGACCAAGGCTCGCACCGTGAATCCAGCGGTGGAAAGACTGGTTCCACCAGCCATCTATTCGGCCTCACACATCCGACCATGATTCGTTGTTCAGACGCCGCGATCGCTCGCGGGAGCAAGCTGCCCAATCAGCCTAGCGATGGACTTGCGTCCACCAGGGTGGCCCCCGGGCTGGCTTGCATGCGAACCGGCCGCGCGTTTATATCGCATCGCGCAGGCCGGTGCAAGGCGAGGATATGATGAGCGTGGCGTCCCGAAAAAAAGCGAGTCCCGGAAGGAGCCACTCCGGGGTTTTTGGCGATTAGGCTCGTCCGCCGCCCTTTGGTTTCAATGAGATGGACCATGTTCTATTCGCCGACTTTGGCGATTAGCTTCTTTATTCTCGGGCTGGTCGCGGTGACCGGCTGGATGCCGCTATTCAGGTTTATGCAGACGATGGCGGCGCGAATGACGGCATCCGCGGTGACGCGGACCGTCATCGCTCTTTCGATGATGGGCCCGAGGGCGAGGCGAAGCGTCTGGTTGCGGCGTTCAAAGAGTCCCACAGCGTGGGCGTGACGGTAGACCGAAGAGTGATCGGCGATGCCGTGCGCCTTGGCGATGACATCCGGGCTTTGCCAGCAGAGGAAATCCTGCTCGATTTCCTTGCGGTTCGAGTGGCGGCATACGCTGCACTTTCGGGCATGGCGGCGGAGGTTCTTTCGCGCGCCAGTTTTCTCTTTCGGCCGGCTGCAATTTTCCGATGCAGGCGCGCTGGTTGCGGCTGAGTCTGAAGCGTTTTGCATTTGCATCCTTTCCGGCGCATAAGGCGCGCCTGGACGAGACTAGCATCAGGAGGATTCGAGTTTGTCAAGCAATGCCTGTGGAGTGGAAGAGCCTGGTCACATCGTATCCCCCTAGCGAGGTTAAAGTGTTTGAGCGAGAAGCGACGCAGGGAGATGGAATTTTGTCTGGCCCGAAGGTTGGGGAAGTGATGTCCGCCGTGGTGGCTGTGGGAAAGTGGGAAT
>DASYZC010000290.1:0-3891 GCA_035949735.1 Candidatus Acidiferrales bacterium
CCGCAACGAGAAGAATCCGCTGAAGCTCACGTCGGAAAATTTGCGAGAGGGGCGGGAAGAATTCCTGGCTCGCTGCGCAAGTTGCCATGGACATGATGGGAGCGGGCTAACGGATATGGGCAGGAACCTCTATCCGAGAACGCCGGATCTTCGCGCGGCTCCAACGCAGAATCTCACCGACGGCGAAATTCATTACATCATCGCCAGCGGAGTGCAGCTTACGGGAATGCCTGCGTGGAGCAATCCGCACCAGGAGCGAAACGTCAATGCGTGGAATCTGGTTCTCTTCATCCGCAGCCTGCGCCCGCTGACACGCGAAGAGAAAACGCAAGAGGCAAGCACGGCAAATACCGCGCACTACGTTGGCTCGCAAGCATGCGAGAAGTGCCACGCGCAGATATACGACCGTTGGAAAAAGACGCCGATGGCCAATGTCGTACGCGATCCCCGCGAGCGCCCGGATGCGATTATTCCCGACCTGGCGACAAACAACGTGTACAAGTTCACGAAGGATCAGGTCGCCTTTGTCTACGGCAGTATTTGGAAGCAGCGCTATTTTACGAAAATCGGTGACGACTATTTTCCCCTGCCGGTGCAATGGGAAGTCACGAACCACAGATGGAGCAAGTATGTGGTGCCCGCCACGGGAGCCGACTGGTGGGCGCGCTTCTATCCTCCTGACAATATGCATCGGCCTACCGGCCCCCTGTGCGACGGCTGCCATTCGGTCGGCTATGACATTCACACCAAGCAAGTGGCTGAGTGGAACGTCGGCTGCGAGCGCTGCCACGGCCCAGGCAGCGAGCATGCCGCGCACCCCGCGCGCGGCAACATCCTCAATCCCGCTCACATGGATTACGTCGCGGCCAGCGATACTTGCATTCAGTGCCATTCGCAAGGACAGCCGCTCTCGAATCCAATCGAGGGCAAGTATTACGACTGGCCCGTCGGTTATCACGTAGGGCTACAACTTCAGGATTTCTGGAACCTGGAAGAGCGTACGCTCGGCGAGCCGGCAAATTTCTTCTATTATCCCGACGGCACCGCGCACAAAAACCGGATGCAGGGGAACGATTTCATGCAGAGCGTGATGTACCGCCGCGGGATCACCTGCTTCAATTGCCACGACGTTCATGGCACAAACAACTACGCGCAACTGAGGGAACCGGCGGACAAGCTCTGCCTGGAATGCCACGGGCCACTCTCACCCAACGGGCCGCGAACGGCGACGCTCGAAGAGCACACGCACCATAAAGCCGGCAGCGCGGGAAGCCAGTGCGTGGCCTGCCACATGCCGGCTATCGAAACAGAAGGAGTTCCCAACACGAATGTGCACGCTCACACGTTCCGATTCATCACCCCGGCCATGACGGACAAGTACAAGATCCCGAATCCGTGCACGTCATGCCACACGGACAAATCCACGGCGTGGGCCACAAGTGAATTGAGCAAATGGCCTGAGCGCTCGCCGTGGCGGCTCGAGTAGAACGGAGGGCTCCGGCGCCAAAATCCCTCTGCAATCGGGCTGCGGCTCGGCGTGCTCTTTGCGCAACCAACCTATGTGATCTCAGTGTCCCACAGCTTCCGCTGTGGGCTACGTTCGTTCCGTCCCTGACGGGACTGAAAGCCTTCCGGGGCTTGCACCGGAGATGACGTGAGCGTGGTTCCGGGAAAACGCATGAGGCACTGTGCCGCCCCTCCGGGGCTTGATGCTACATCACAACGGTGTCCCACAGCTTCCGCTGTGGGCTACGTTCGTTCCGTCCCTGACGGGACTTGCAGGGTCGCGGGACGAATTTCCGGCGTGATGGAGGGACAATTGCTCATTTAGTCTGAGCTGGACAGGTTTCGCTGAGGGACAACACCAGCTAAACTATTTAGTTTCTGTAGTTTATCGCTCCGGCTGCTGGCCGGCAATGTGCAAAGGGTGTCACCTCTGCGGAATGGCAATATTCCCGAAGAGCGCCGGTGTCACATCCGGCACCGGCTAACCTCGATCATTTACGTTGAGCTTGGTCCAGGGAATGGCGGCATCATCGTCAGCCTTGGCACGGGCGGATTATCCCTTCATGCAGCGTCCAAACTAAATGCTGAAGCTGAGTTGGCCCTTCGCTTTCGATTGGATCCTAAAGACGTGCCGATTGAGGCTGCTGGGCGAGTTGTGTGGCTAGGTCCCACGCAAAAGGAAGCGGGAATTTGCTTTAAGGGTCTTCCGGCCGACGCGCAACGACAGATCGCGAGCTGGATTGCAGCGCAAGAGCAGCCCGTCTCAATTGCCGAAGGCGAACCAAATCCGCAGCCTAAATCACCATCGATGAGCGGCGCAGCGCCGGCGATTTCCATCCAAGCGCCCGTTCCGGCGAATCGAGCTACTGAAAGATTCGAGAATGCACAGCCGAGTCTTAGCATGGGAATTCCGCGCCGAGTAGTTTCGGAACCTTCCCAACCGGCTCAGGTTTCAAACGCAGCGCCTGGGTCGCAACGGACGATGTCTCCATCTCCCGCGATCGCTTTTCCAGCGCCCGTAGAGCGACTCGAAAGGCCGTCGGACAAGCTTCTGCGAGCGCCTGCGAAACGCTACGAAATTCTTCCTAAGCCCGCGAAGCCGGCGCCCGCCACGCAAGAGCTCATTCCAAAAGATTCCCAATTGACGAGCTTGGTGCCTTCTCCCGCCAAAGTTACTGAAGTGAGTCGCCAGGCGCCTCAAGCGAATGATTCAGCCGCTTCGAAACTTCGCCAGCGCCGGAAGCTCGGGTTCACGGTGGCGGCTTGCTCCGCCGGAGTTCTGGTGCTGATGGTAACGGTAATGAGCGTCAGCAAGCCTCCTGCCCGCCGTGATTCCAGCGGAGAACCGGCGGAGCCGATTTCGTCAGGCGCAGCGGTGGAACCCGCGAGCGTGCCTCAAACAGCGCCGGGGGCGTTGACCGATCAGGATGGAGCGATCACGCCATCCGAAGATCTCCCGCCGGAGGCCTATTACGACTTGCTCCCGATTCTCCCGACACATCTACCGGTGACCGTGGCACAGGATGGCGACTGGAGCACGCAGGTGGAAGCGATGCTCGGCATGGATGTGGGCACGAAACTGAATCCAGACATGCTCGCGTTGCCGGTGTGGACCGTTCGACACAGCGGATACTATTATTGCGTCGACAATCTGAATTCAGAGACACCACAGGCAGGCGCCCTGATGCGGCAAGGCGAGGCCCTCCAAACCGGATACCGCCCAAAACTCGGCAAGTATTGCAACTAAGTGTATCGCCGCGCAGCGTGTGCCGGTCGCGGCGCCGCTATACGAAGCGGCAGAATTTTGTTGCGGAGCGGCTGGGCGCATGCGCTTTGCGGCAATGGAGGGAGAGGGTTTCTTGACATCGCGAGTAACGGATTTATAATGAATTTCGCGGCGGAAATTTTAGGAAAAATGCGATGTTTCTCGACGTACACGAACTGGCGGTCCGGAAGGTGCGCATCCGGAAGAGCTACGCTCCCGGAACGGTGGATTTCCATTCCAGCGAATTCCGCCAGGTAGAACCCCTGGAAGTGCGTGCAACATCTGAACTTGTGGACGGGCAGATCCGCATCTGCGGGAACCTGCACACCCGAGTGGAGCTGGTGTGCGCGCGGTGCCTGGACACGGTGGTCGAGGAAATCAGCCGGGATTTCGATCTTTTCTACCGCCCGATGACCTCCATCGCGCGCGACGAAGAATTACACCTGAACCTCGACGACACGGAAATCGCCTTCTTTGAAGGCGACGGGCTTTTCCTCGCGGACATCCTGGCGGAGCAGGTGAACCTCGCGCTTCCCATGAAAGTGATCTGCTCACCCGATTGCCGCGGGCTGTGTCCCCACTGCGGCGCGAACCTGAACAATGAGGAATGCCGGTGTGAA
>DASYZC010000291.1:0-12813 GCA_035949735.1 Candidatus Acidiferrales bacterium
TTTTGCACGGCGCGGGCCTGGTCCTCGAGGGGATTCCAAATGAATTCCCAATCGAGATATTTCTTGCCCCCCTTGTAAACCCTGATGGAGGGCTGATCCACTTTGCTGGCGACGCCGGTTATGAATGCGCCGAGCACCGGCCCATCAACCGGTCCGGTGGGCTTGAGCAGAAGGAGCGGATTGGTAGCTTGAGCCTGACCGGGCACGCCATTCGACCCCATGCCAATCGAGGTAGGGCCTGCCGCGCCGAAAGGCGCGCCGGGAGATGCGAAAGGGGAACTGGAGGGCGACGGCTGCGGGGTGGCTTGGGTTTGTTGTGGTTGCGGAGTCTGCGCGCCGGAATTGGCCGTGGCGTTCGCGTCGTCTGAACCGGAGCCGGAAGCGAGATCGGCTGCCGGGGTGCCAGGCTGGGGACCCGGTAGCTTGCCACCGTTCAGATCGATCAGGGCCATCTGCTGCAGGGTCGCGTAGCGCACGCTGCCGATGATCGCTCCGGTGCCATTCACGTAGATGAAACGCCACGAACCGTCGGTGGAGTTTATCGGGTCCTTGTAGGCGCAAGAGCGCAAGAAATGGAGTTCGGGCATTCCCTTTTGCAGATCGTCGAGCGACTGCGGATAGTGTCCGGTCTTGTGGTAGTAGAGGCGAATGGCGCGTACGTATTGCTGGCCGCGCCAGATGGTGTCCGCTTCGCGCTGGCGCCGACGGAGCGTGACCAGATTTCGCAAGACGACTTGGGAGCTGACAAGCATGACGACGATCAAAAACATCGCCATGACGAGAGCATAGCCGGACTGGGCGCGGGGGCAACCGGTTCGCGGCGGAGGATTGAAGAAACGCAGGGAGCGGCGCGCACGGCATCGAGTTGAGAAGCCGGAAAGCATCTACTGGCTCGGGCCTTGGTCGAGGGGTTGAACGAGGGGAACGGTGGCGTGCCTGCCGCTCGAAATCTCCTCGACATCAGCGGAATCATTGCCGATATGGTCCAGGCGGAATCGACCGAGGAAGGTGTCGCCTTCGTGAACGACCAGGACATCGTCTCCGCTGGTGAAAAATGCGACGCGATTCGGGGAATGCGGCCGCCACGCATAGCCAAAAAATTCGGCCGGAACTTGCACGGGGGGCGGCGGAGGCGCGGGGCGCGGCCCTACGAACGCGGAGGAAGTTTCCGTTTTCGGCTTCTCGATGGGAGGCGGAGTGGCGGAAAAAATGTTGCGGTGCGAACCCGTGTACTCCATTTTGCGGATCCTCTCCAAAAGATCCAGATGAAGCCGGGGCTCCTGAACGTCGAGAGGCTGGAATTTCGTATTGGCCGCGAAGACGCCGGGGACGCCGGCGAGTTGCGTCCGGTTGGAGAAATAGTAATAACCGGAGTAGGCAACGAGAAGAATCAGCCCCGCGAAAATATAAAGTTCGGCGCGCCGTGACATATAAATCAGGTCCTCAAAAACGCATGCAGTTCGAGTTGCAAACTCAGGCCGCCGGTGGATACGGAATTGAGCTGCATTTGATCTAGAAGATAAAAGTTCTTGGAGCGTTCAATCCCGTTGATGAACCCGATCACCGCCGGATAATCGGCCTGCAAGCTCGTGGAAATTGAAATTTGAGTGACGCCCGCTTCCGCGGTCGCTTTCTGCTTGAAAGTGAATCCGGAGGTCCGGACCCCGGCCTGGGCAGCAATGGCTCCGAGATCCGACTCGATGCGGGAATAGCCGGTGGAAGCGTCCAGAAACGATCGCTGATAGAAGGAGTCGGCATCCTTGCCGGCCTGGGGGAGCGAGGCCCGAATTCTGTCACCGCGATCGACGTCGGCTCTAAGCAGCTTGGCTTCGGTCGTCTGGCGGGCAACCTCGGCGCGTATTTCACGAGGATTGCCGCGGCCACCCTGCCAAAGATACACGGCCAAGCCGAGATCGAGGATTAGCGGCACGGCAAGGGCGATGCTTATCCACCTTTTCGAGTTTTGCGAGCCGCGGCCGATGTTCATGTGGTTGAATACCAAACGGTAAGATTGAGGACGATGGGATCTTGCTCGGAAGTCAGGTTGGAACGCTTCTCGTCCTTCACCACCATGCCCGAAAAAACGCTGGATTTCTCGATAGCCTGAAGAAACTGTATTTTGCTTTCGTCAGTGAGGGCGCCTATTTTGAGAGTCACCTCCGCGCGCCCATTCACCAGTTGCGGAGAAATACTGACCACTCGAACGCCTGGCGGCAGCGTGTTTTCCAAATCGGTGAAAATTTTCGTCCACGGAAAACTGCGCTCGTCAATCAAAGAATTCAGAAACGCGGCGCGGGAAAGAATTCGCTGCGCGCCCGGGCTGCGAAAATATTGTTCCAAGGATTGCTGGCGCTGGCGGTCGGCCTGCATCGCAGCCTCCACGCGGGCGACCTGTGCGCGAAGATCTCGCGTGTTTCGCCACGAGGCATAGGCGGCGTGAGAGAGAATCGCGAACGCAATCACGCCGATGGCACCGGTGAGCACCGCGCCGACCATAAAAGGCCGGTTATTCGGCTGAGGCGCGGTTGCGAGGTTTAGATGAAGTTTCATCAGGCCGCACCATTCATCGCCCAACCCGCCAGGGCGTCCAAGCCGTGAGGTAGGAGGTCCTTGGCGGCGCGGTCGAGCCTGGAAGCGCCTTGGGTATCCGACATCGGGCCGACGGCAACACCCACTTCAGCAGCCAGAGCCTGGGCAAAGAGTCCTTCTCGATCGCCGAAGCCCGCCAGGCGAGCACGATCGACCGAGGCATTCCAAGAATCCTGGTAGTAGGCGACGGCCGGAAAAACCTCGTCGAGCATGGCCTGTGGCTCGAGGGAGGCAGCCTCAGCGCGCATTTCGCTGGAGCGATAAACACAAAGACCGCTGCCGCGGACGATCACCGTGGTGAGCATTTTGCCACAGAGGCGGACGAGCAGGGTGGCGCCGTCGTCCTCCAGAAGCGGCAAAGTGGCCAAAGTGGAACTCAGGACAACGCTCGGGTGCGCTCCCAGCGATTCGACAAGTTCTTCGTACTCGCGGATGATGCCCTGGCGCGCGACGGAGGCGACAACTTCAAGACTACCTTGCCGCCCTTCCTGGCGCATCCACGAAACCACGGTTTCCTCGACGTCGAAGGGCACACTTTTTTTCAGTCGCCAGCGCAGCAGAGGCAAGGCATCGCTTGCGCTGCGGGGCAGATTGTCGAATGGCAAGATGAAAACCCGCACGCAAGGATCAGGAACCAACAGAGCGACGTGAGCTCCGGAGGCAGGAACGCTATTGAATACCCGGCGCAAAGCCGACCGCACGCCATCGGGCTGCGTAACATTGGTCTCCACGGGCGAAGGCATGACGGCTCCGGCGGGGAGCAACTGAACGGCAACGTCATCCAAGTGCCCGCGAATTTTTCCCCATCGCGCCGCGGCCACATGCTGACCGGAAATTTCTACGGCGATTCCGGGGTGCGGCATCTTATGGAGCCAGGCGTCAATGCGGCGCACCAAACCTATCTGGTAAAACCGCGCCTGCAAGCCTTCCGCGCCAGTGAGGTTAGTCAAGGAACGTCACCTTGTTGATTTCGCGCAAAGTGGTCACGCCGGCGCGAACTTTGCGCAGGCCGGACTCACGCAGCGGCATCATGCCAGCCTCGCGAGCCGCGCGCTTGATTTCCGAAGTTGGGCGGCGGTCGATGATCATTTCGCGAATTCGATCGGAAAGATCGAGCATCTCCGTGATCGCCGTGCGTCCGCGATAGCCGCTGCCCGAACATTCCAGGCAGCCGGCCCCTTCCGCAAACGCCGATTCTCCCCACTCCGAGGGATCGAGGCCGGATTCCCGGAGGACATCCGGCGAATACGTGACACGCCGCTTGCAATTTTCGCATACCAGGCGCACCAACCGCTGCGCCATGATGCAGTTGAGCGCCGAGACAAAATTATACGGCTCAACTCCCATGTTGATGAATCGGCCTATCACGTCTGTGACGTTATTGGCATGGACGGTGGTGAAAACAAGGTGACCGGTAAGGGCGGAATTTATGGCGATTTGGGCGGTTTCCTGGTCGCGAATTTCGCCGACCATGATCTTATCCGGATCGTGGCGAAGAATGGATCGGAGGCCGCGGGCAAAGGTGAGACCCTTCTTCTCGTTCACCGGAACTTGAGTGATCCCGCGGACTTGATATTCGACGGGATCTTCGATGGTGATGATTTTGTCCTCGTCGTTTTTGATCTCGTTGATCGCCGCGTACAGGGTGGTGGTTTTCCCCGAACCGGTAGGTCCGGTGACGAGCACCATTCCGTACGGCTCATGAATATAGCGGCGGAAGCGGGTAACTTCGTCATGATCGAAACCCACGACATCGAGAGTGAGGGTGCGGAACTTCTCGCTAAGGGTTTCTTTATCGAGGACGCGGAGCACGGCGTCTTCGCCGTGGACGGACGGCATGATGGAGACTCGGAAGTCGACAAAGCGCCCTTTGTAACGGACACGAAAGCGCCCGTCTTGGGGTGTGCGGCGCTCGGCAATGTCCAGCTCGCTCATGACCTTGATGCGGGACAGAATTGTGCCGTGCCAGTCTTTGGCAAGGGGTTGCATCGCGTATTGCAACACGCCGTCGATGCGGTACTTCACGACGACTTCGGCGTTTCGCGTTTCGATGTGGATGTCACTGGCTCTGCGTTCGAGGGCCGTGAAAATCACGGTATCGACGAGGCGGACGACGGGGCTCACGCCGGTGTCGCCGCGCGTGAGCTTCTCCATCGAAATATTTTCGTCGCTGTCGTCTTCCTCGCCCACCACTTGAAGCGTGAAACCTTCGGTGGCTTGGTCGAGGACTCGCTGAGACTGTTCGGTCCGCTTCAAAAGGTCGCCGATTTGCGAGGTGGTCGCGACCTTGAGGTGCAGGCGCTTTCCCAGGAGCAACGACAATTCGTCGGTGAGATGCAGCTGGCTGGGATCTGCTATGGCAACGACCAGGGTGGAGTCATGGGATTCCAGCGGCACGAAGTTATAGCGAAACATCAGTTCCGCCGGGATGCTGCGGAAAAGATCGGGGTCGATGCGCTGCTCGCGAAGGTCGACGAAGGAGCACCGATATCGCTCGGCGAGACGCTTGGCCGCGTCGCGCTCAGCCCGGTCGTCCAGGATGCCTACGGGTATCGGATTATCGCCCGCTGTTGCCATAAATCACTAGCCCCCCGGACCTAGCTGGAGAGAAAACATGGGCAGATAGAGAGCGACAAGAATAAAGCCTATCACGACCGCCATCACCATTAGAATTACGATCGGAATCCAGGTTAGCGTACGTTGCAACCGTATGCCGACCTCTTCCTCGTAGAACTCCGCAACGCTCGTCAGCATCGCGGTTAACGCACCGGATGCTTCGCCAACCTCAATCATCTCGAGTGCCAAGGGCGGAATCAGCCGCGTTTCCGCCAAACTGGCGTGCAGCGACTTGCCCTCCTTTACCTGGCCGGCGGCTAAATCGACCGATTTCGCTATCAGGGCGCTGCCCATGGCCGAGGAGGAGGTGAGTAGGGCGGACACGAGTGGAGTTCCGCCACCGAGCAGCGTCGACAACGTGCGAACGAACTGAGCGATCTGAGTCTTGAGCCAGACGTCACCGAGATACGGTATCCGTGGCTTCATTCGGTCTATTGCGATGGCACCGGCCTTCGATCTGGTCCACAGGAAAACCAGAATGGCACCCACTACGAGAATCCCGACCAGGACCAGGAAATACGTTCGCAAGGGCATGGCAGCCGCAAGAAGAATGCGTGTGGGAGTCGGCAAGGGGATGTTGAGGTCGTGATAGAGGCTGGCGAATCGCGGCATCGCGTACGTGACCACGTAGGTGACGACAAGGAGCACTACGGCGACCAGAACCGAGGGATAAATCAGCGCAGTCATCAACCTGCTTCGGAATCCGGTGCTCACGCGCAAGAATTCGATATATTGCTCCAACACGCCGACAAGGTTTCCACTCCGCTCGCCAGCCGTGATCACCGTTACGTACACGGGGGGAAACGAGCCTTGCGCGGCGAGCGCCTCCGATAACAAAGCGCCATCCCTTACTCGCTGGCGTACTTCAAGTAGGATCGGACGAATCTGGGGCGCCGCAGCACGCTCAGCCAGAAGGTCCAGCGCCCGCAAAATCGGCAAGCCTGCCTTGACCAGAGTGTGAAACTGCTGATTGAAAATCAGAAAGTGGTCGGGGCGAATCTTTCGCTCGGTGCGGCCACCGCCGAGCTGCGCCAGGAGATTGAAATGACTGCGTACCGAGAAAACGTAAAAGCCCCGCTCGGCAAGCTTTTGCCTGGCCTCCCCTTCCGACTGGGCGGTCTCAACCTGTTGGAAGATCCGTCCGGAGGTGTCCCCGATTTTGCAAACAAACTCAGCCATTTTGGTCGATCGGCGCGCTGCCGCAATCCACTAGAGGTGAGTTTAACATACCCCCGCGATCTCTCATGGATGCGGCAAGAACTGTCCGTTATTAAGATGTGACATTTTGGAAAAGGCTGTACGGCCCTAAATATGCGCGAAACCGCACGTCAGGGGACAGGAGCCACCCATTTTGGGGCCGAGGCTCTTGGGGCGGGCTCCGAGGCGTATACTTGCGGAGACTGTGCACAGGCCGCAGGCGGGGACGAAGGGAAAGAGTTCCTATGGGCGCAGGTCGGTGGGAGGGACATCATGCGACTCAAGACTTTCGCCATTTTCATTTTTGTGACGAGCCTTTTGGTATTTGCAGGCATGGCGGCTGCTCAAGGTCCGACGCCCGATCCGGCGGCGCAGGCTTCGACTGGCCAATCCGAGCAGGGGCAGCAAGAGTTGGGTAATCGGGCGCGTCCCGACCAGCGACCCACGCGTGGAGGCATGATGGGCGGGGGCATGATGATGCCGGGGATGATGTCAGAGCGCTCCGAGCATATTGAAAGGCGCAGTCCCAGGTTCGGAGGACCGCTTGAGAGGGTATCCAGGTTGCTGGCGGCGCTGGATGATCCGCGCGTACGGACCATGCTTAGCCTAACGGACCAGCAAGCCGACAGCTTGCGAAAGATCATCGTCGATACGGAGACATTCACGATCAAGACGGGGCTGGCATCGCAGTGGATTCAATCGACCTGAGGGAGCTTCTTCGCGCGGACAAGCCGGACCGAGCCGCGGTGATGAGCAAAGGCGACGAAATTTCCAAAGCCACGTCGCAGCTTATAAATCACTACCTGGACGCGATGCTGGCTGCGAAGGCGGTCCTCACGCCGGAACAGCAAAAGATGATTCGGGCATACATAGAGAGTGGTGCGCCCGCTCTTCCGGCTCCGCCAGCAAACCCATAAGCAGGACGTAGACGAACGGCTTCGCCGCTCACTTGTCTTCGGCCGTTTCGGAGATCAGTGGATGCGACAAAGTACGGATTGCTCAACGGCGCAGCGCTTCTTTGCGGAAAAGCAAACGCAGCCATGGCGGAGCTAGGATCGTTGTCACCGCTGTCATAAACACGACAATGGCGTAAGTCGATTCAGTGACGATCTTGGATTGCAAGCCTACTAAGGCAACGATGAGGGCGACCTCTCCGCGCGGCATCATACCCACCCCTACTCGAAGGGCGTTCCGCCAACCTTCGCGCAGAAGCGGCACACCGCAAGCAACTACTTTGGAGATAATCGCCAGCACAGAAATAACAACGGCAGCTGCCAGGAGCTCGCGAGTGAAGAGGCGCATGTTTAGGCGCGTGCCAATGGCAAAGAAAAAATAGGGCGCGAGGAACTCGCTAATGCTCGTCACCCGTGGAAGCAGATTCCATCGCGGCGCATAGTCGGCAAACATCAAGCCTGCGAAAAAAGCGCCAATGATCGCAGCCATACCGATTCTGGCCGAGAGCCACGAGAGAAACAGGCAAAGAGCAAGCGCTACCAGGAAAGAGGCATTGTGACTGGAGAGCTGTTCCATCCTGGGTTCCAGTCGGCGTGCGATCCGGGGGGCCACGAAAATCATAAAAAGAGCGAAGGTTCCGGCCTCAGCTACGAGCACTACTAGATGGATCCACTCCAGCCCCTGTGGAGAGGCGAGGCCAGCAACGACAGCCAGCAGCACCATCCCCAAGATGTCGTCGAATACCGCAGCACTGAGGATGATTTTGGCGTTACGAGTGGCCAGGACTCCGAGATCCCCTAGCACGCGGGCGGTAATGCCGACGCTGGTCGCGACCATGGCCGCACCCACGAAAACGGCTTCTGTGGCGTTATCGCCGCGCCACCTCATGTAGGCAAGACCCAGAACAAACGGCGCCACGATACCAGCCGCCGCTACCACCAGGGCTTTCCGGCCGACTCGGACCAGGTCGTGAGGACTGGTTTCGAGACCCGCCTGGAAGAGGACAAAAATGGCGCCGATCTCCGCCACGGAATAAATGGTGTCGCTGGGACGGATCCATCCCAGGGCAAAGGGACCGAATCCCGCACCAGCCAGAATCTCGCCCAAAACGGCTGGCAACCGGATGCGTTCAAATAACTCGCCGACAACCTTCGCCGCAACAAAGATCGCGAAAAGTTCCAGCAGAAGCTGTTCGGTGCCATGTGGCATGAGACCGGAGGATAGGGCAAGCTCGTTTCCTGCGCAAGGACTGGAGGCGTAGTGTGACTTGCCAGGTCCAAGGCGGAACCGATCTGGTTTGGGCGGCTCGGATGAACTCAAAAGGGGTTTGCGAGCCGACGGGAATCAATTTGACATCCGGAGCATTCGGAGATATTAAGACCGTTTGCAGTCAGGCGCGTTGAAGTGGGAGGGTGGCATGGTAATCGACGTTCACGGGCATGTGACGGCGCCGGATGCGCTGTACGTGTACAAGGCGAACCTGGTTTCGCACCGCGGATCGCATGGGCGCGGCAAGGTGGAAATCAGCGACGACGAGATGATCGCGTTTCTCAACCAGCCCACGTTCGGCACGGGTAAATCGCATCTGGGTTTGTTGAAGGAAGTCGGCACGGACCTGCAGCTTATTTCTCCCCGCCCATTTCAGATGATGCAAGCCGAGAAGCCGGCGAGAGTCTCCCAGTGGTTTATTGAAGAGTGCAACAATATCGTCGCGCAGCAATGCCGCCTTTTTCCGAACGTATTCAAGGGAGTCTGCGGGCTGCCGCAGTCACCAGGCGTGAGCCCCAAAAACTGCATCGCGGAGCTGGAAAGGTGCGTTAAGGAATTCGGATTTGTCGGATGCCTGATCAGTCCGGATCCGAGCGAGGCTACGAATTACGACACGCCGGGGTTGGGCGACGACTATTGGTATCCACTCTACGAGAAGCTCGTGGAACTGGATGTGCCGGGATACATTCACGGGGCCGGCTGCCGTTCGATCCGGCACAGCTACTCCGTGCATTTCATCAACGAGGAAACGATTTCGGTGATTTCGCTGATCAGCTCACGAGTGTTTCAGGATTTCCCAAAACTGAAACTCGTGTGCTCACATGGCGGCGGGGCGGTTCCTTATCACGCAGGGCGATTTCTGGCGCCAACTTTGAGGCGCGGACAGAGCATGTTCATGGAGAATTTGCGGAAACTGTACTATGACACGGTGCTTTACACTCCGCTCGCTTGCGAGTTGCTGATCAAAACAGTTGGCGCCGACCGCTGCGTGTTTGGAACGGAGCGTCCGGGCGTAGGAACTGCGAAAAACCCGCAAGGCGGAAAGTGGATGGACGACGTAAAGGTTTATATCGATGGATTCGATTGGCTCAGCGCGGCCGATAAGAAAACGATCTTCGAAGATAATGCCAGGAAGCTCTTCCGTCTGAGTGCCGAAGCGAGAAGCGCCGCGTAAGATCGAGCCTGCGAACGAAGCGACGGAACGCAAATAGAAAAGAGATAACTAAGGAATGTCAGCATACAGGGCCGATCAAGTGGGGAGTTTTTTGCGACCGCCACAGCTTTTGGATGCGCGCCGGGCCGATCCACCGAATCCGGAACGGCTGCACGCAATCGAGGACGCTGCGATTGAGCGCGTGCTCGCCAAGCAAAAAGAACTGGGGTTCGACGTCTTCACCGACGGTGAATTTCGCCGCAGCAATTTCATGGGTGATTTTACCGATGCGGTAAAAGGGTTCGATTTCGGCGACGGCGTGGCGCGCAGCTGGGATACCGCGCGGGCGGGCGGGTCCATGCTCGGCCGCGGCAGGGTTGCGGGCGTGGTGGTGGAAAAACTTCAGGCAGTGCGGCCACTGACAGGACACGAACTGCCTTTTCTGAAAGAGCACAGTCCCGGCGCAATAAAAATGACGCTGCCGAGCGCTACACAGTTCCCAGCGATTTCGTACAAGCGCGGCAGATCCGACAAGGCTTATCCGAGCTATTCCGCGCTGCTGTGGGATATTGTCGAAATTATGAAGAAGGAAATGGCTCGGCTGGCGGCCGAGGGTGTGAAATACATCCAGATCGACGCGCCACGCTACAGCTATTTTATGGACCCGAAATGGCGCGAATGGATTGCAACGGAGATGAAGGTTGAGCCGGATGCGTGGCTTGACGAGTCGATTAAGGCGGACAATGCTTGCTTCGAAGCGGCGCGGAAGCCGGGAGTTACACTGGCGATTCATTTGTGCCGCGGAAACAGCCGCAGCCATTGGTACGCCGAAGGCGGCTACGACGCGATCGCGGAAAAGCTTTTCGGCACGCTGGCCGTGGACCGGTTCCTTCTGGAATACGACGATGCGCGCTCTGGCACGTTCGAGCCGCTGCGGTTCGTCCCGCACACCAAGACGGCGGTGCTTGGGCTGATCAGTTCAAAACGCCCCGAGCTCGAGAGCGGCGATCAAATTATCGGGCGCATCAAAGAAGCTGCGCGGCAGCTGCCTCTTGAGAATCTTGCGCTGAGCCCGCAGTGCGGGTTCGCCTCGACGATGGAAGGAAATTTGGTCAGCGAAGACGACCAATGGGCTAAACTGCGGCTCGTTGTTGAGACGGCACGCAAAGTTTGGGGCTAAGACTCTTCGGCGCTGCCTGAAATTCGGAGGAAGACATGGCAAAAGTGGTGCTGGGCATCGGATCGTCGCACGGGCCGATGCTTTCAACGCCCCCCGACATGTGGCATTTGCGCGGGGAGGCGGACCGGAAGAATCCAAAGCATTTTTATCGCGGCGAGGCCTACGACTTTGCAAAACTGCTGGCGGCGCGTCAGCCGGGGTTTGCCGACAAAATTACTCCGGAGGAGCGCAAGAAGCGATACGACGCGTGCCAGCGCGCGCTCGATAAGCTGGCCGCGAAATTTCGCGAGGTCAGCCCTGATGCGGTGGTGATTGTTGGAAACGATCAGCGCGAGCTTTTCCGCGACGACAATACGCCCGCGTTTCTGGTTTTTACCGGAAGCAAGATTCAGAATATTCCGGAAACGGAGGAGGCCAAGGCGAAGTTCCCGCCCGGAATTGCCATCGCTGAGGTGGGACATTGTCCGCCGGGAGGTGCGGAGTACGCGGGATCGCCCGATCTGGGCGTGCATTTGGTGAAATCGTTGATCGACCAGGAATTCGACGTGTCTGAATCGGCGCAATTGCCGAAGACAGACGGGCACGAGCACGGAATCCCCCACGCATTTGGATTTCTCTACCGGCGAATCATGGTGGATAATCCACCACCAAACGTGCCGCTGTTTCTGAATGCGGGCATCCCCAATAATCGGCCGAAAGTGGCGCGTTGCCTAAAATTTGGCCGGGCGCTGATGAAAGCGATCGAAAGCTGGAAAGAAGACGCCAAAGTGGCGGTCTTTTGCTCGGGAGGGCTCACACATTTTGTGATCGATGAAGACCTGGACCAGCGCGTGTTGAAGGCCATGAAAGAGGGCGATGAGGGCGCGTTAGCGACGATTACAGAGTCTTACCTGCTCGGGAATACGTGCGAGATTCGAAACTGGCTGCCTCTTTCCTCCGGCATGAATGCGCTGGGGAAGAAGATGACCATCGTGGATTACGTCGCGTGCTACCGGACTGAAGCCGGGACGGGCAACGCGATGGGCTTCGTTTACTGGCAATAGAGCGTTTGAGAAAAAAATGAGAGCAGAGGCTGCGGCGGGCGATCTGGTCACACGGCTCAAGAGGCTTGATACTTGCGCGGTTTCCGACGCGCTCGACAAGCTGAAACTGACCGGGGTTGTAATTGGGTTGCCGCAACTGAGCTCGTCGCGCCGAATCGCGGGCCGCGTGCTGACGGTGAAACTGGGCGTGGGCACGCTGCCTTCCGGAGTTGTGCGGCACAACGGCACGACGGCGATTATGTCCGCGCAGCCCGGGGACATTATCGTGGTAGAGCAGCGAAGCGGTGTGCATGCGGCGGCATGGGGCGGGATTCTCGCGCTCGGCGCGAAGTTAAGAGGGCTTGGCGGCGTGATTGCGGAAGGACCTGTACGCGATATCGACGAAGCGCGCCAGCACGACTTCCCCGTATTCGGACGCAGCGTGACGACTGTGACCGCGCGGGGACGCATCGTGGAGTTGGCGAATAATGAGCCAGTCAAGATTGGCGACGTGGAAGTGAAAGCGGGAGACTATGCGATTGCGGATGGCAGCGGCGTGGTTTTCATCTCCGCAGAAAACATCGAACGTGTCCTGCAAACGGCGGAAGAAATCTTCGCGCGCGAAGCGGCCATGGCCAAAGCGCTTTACGAGGGCAAGTCCATCACAGAAGTAATGGGCGCGAGCTACGAACACATGCTGCGCAATTAGGAAATTTCGTGCCAGGCAATTCCCTACCCAAACAGGACGCATCGGTTATCCGCGCGAGCAAGCTTGATACGGCAACGATCAGCGACGCGCTCGACAGGCTGGGCATCGCCGGTCAGTGTCTGAA
>DASYZC010000292.1:0-6529 GCA_035949735.1 Candidatus Acidiferrales bacterium
ATCGAAAAGATCGTCACCGGCAAGCCAATTTTCGGAATCGACTTCACAACGCCGGACATGCTTTTCGCCAACTTTCAGAAGTGTCCCGTCTACGGCGGCAAAGTCGCCACCGCAAACATCGACGAGCTCAAGGCGGAGCCAGGCGTAAAGCATGCATTCGTTGTCGAGGCGGTAGGCGATTCCAGCGTGCTGGCCGGCGGCGTTGCGATCGTCGCCGACACTTGGTGGCAAGCGCGCGCCGCGATGGGCAAGCTGAAAGTCACTTGGGACGAAGGCCCGATGGCCAAGCAGAGCAGCCAGCTCTATGCGACCACGTCTGTGGAAATGGCCAAGAATGAGCCTGGCCAGGTGCTGCGCAAGGATGGCGACGCCGATGCGGCCTTTGGCAGCGCCGCGAAAGTTGTCGAAGCAGCCTACGCCTATCCATTCCTCTCTCACGTGCCGCTCGAGCCCCAGAATTGCTCCGCGTCTTTCAAGGATGGCAAGCTCGAGGTTTGGGCGCCCAGTCAAACGCCCGCAAATGGCTTGGGACAGACTGCGAAAATCCTCGGCATTGATCCCAAAGACATCACCGTTCACCTCACCCGCATTGGTGGCGGGTTTGGCCGACGCCTTACCGACGATTACATGGTCGAGGCAGCTTATGTCGCCAAGCAAGTCGGGGTGCCCGTAAAGCTTCTGTGGACCCGTGAACAGGATATGGCCCACGATTATTACCGGCCCGCTGGCTTCCACTTCCTGAAGGGCGGCGTCGATTCCAACGGCAAGATCGTCGCGTGGCGCAATCACTTTGTCACCTTCGGTGAAAACGACCGCTTCGCGCAAGCCGCTGGCCTCTCCGGCGAGGAATTTCCGTCGCGCTTCATTCCGAATTTTTCGCAGCTCACCTCTATGATGCCCAGCGGCGTACCCATGGGCGCGATGCGCGCTCCGGGGAGCAACGCCATCGCGTTCGTGATGCAATCGTTTATTGATGAACTGGCGCACGCAGCTGGCAAAGACCCGGTTCAGTTCCGCCTCGACTTGCTCGCTACCACGCCTCTGCCGTCCGCGCCTCCGCCCAAGGGAACTCCGGTCGCCTTCGCGCCGGTGCCGTTTGACGCGGCCCGCATGAAAGGTGTGCTTGAGATGGTGGCCGAAAAATCCCGCTGGGGCGGCCGCAAGTTGCCCGGAGACACCGCCATGGGTGTCGGTTTCCATTTCAGCCACCGCGGCTATTTCGCGGAGGTCGCGGAAGTTCGCGTCACAAAAGGTTCGAACGTGCGCGTGAATAAAGTGTGGGTCGCCGCCGATATCGGCAGCCACATCATCAATCCCGGTGCCGCCGTGAACATTTCCCAGGGCGCGGTTATCGAAGCCATGAGCCACGCAATGGGCTACGAAATCACCATCGATGCCGGCCGTGCGGTGCAGAGCAATTTCAACAATTATCCGCCTGTGCGCCTTACCCAGGCCCCGCCGGAAATCGACATCGAATTCGTGAAAACTGATAACTCACCTACGGGGCTTGGCGAGCCGGCGCTGCCGCCGATGATCCCGGCCCTCACGAACGCAATTTTCACCGCCACCGGCAAGCGCGTGCGTTCGTTGCCGCTCCAGAAGCAAGGCTTTAGCTGGGCGTAAGCGAGCGGAAAAGTTAGCAACGCGGGCGGGAGGCCCTTCCGTAATAGTTTGGGTGCACCCCAGGAATCGTGTCCCGTCGCGACCTGCGCTCACTCCGCCGAAAGATTCCGTATTCTTGAAGTTTTCTCTCCAGCTTGCTAGAACCTTGAATCCCTGATGACCAATCCCGCGTATCTCCGGATCGCAACCGAAGAGGCCTACGCCCCGCCGGAATTGTTCGAGCGATATAAAAAGCTTCTTGAAGATGGCTCGCATAACGATTCCGGTTTCGCGAGTTTCATGGGTTTCTACCTCAATAATTCCGGGCCGCGCCTCACCGAGATTCGCGCGCAGATTCAGGATATCGGTGAGCGCCGCATCCGCGACATGGACGCAACCGGAATCGCCAAGCAAATTCTTTCGCTCACCTCGCCCGGCGTCCAAGTCTTCGACGCGCCTACCGCCGCCTCGCTCGCAACGTCGTTCAACGATCAACTCGCTGAGGCGATTCGCAAGAATCCCGACCGTTTTGCGGGACTCGCGGCCATCGCTCCGCAGGATCCACCAGCCGCCGCGAAAGAGCTGCAAAGAGCTGCAAAGAGCTGTAAAGTCGCTGCACCTGAAGGGCGCGATCGTCAACTCCCACACCCGCGGTGAATATCTCGACGAGCCGAAATTCTGGGAGATTTTCGAGGCTGCGGAATCGCTCGGCGTGCCAATTTACCTGCATCCAAACACGCCCTCGCCGAGAATGGTCGGCCCATTTCTGGACCGCGGGCTTGATGGAGCGGTTTTCGGATTCGCCGTCGAGACCAGCCTCCACATTCTGCGGATCGTTTTCAGCGGCGTCTTCGACCGCTTTCCCAAATTGCGAATGGTGGCCGGGCATCTCGGAGAAGGTCTTCCCTATTGGCTCTTTCGGATCGATTTCATGCATCAGCGGCTCGCCTCGAACAACCGCTACGCAAACGTTCCCAAGCTGCAAAAGAAGCCCAGCGAATACTTGAAAGAAAACTTTTACGTCACCACCAGCGGAATGGCTTGGCAGCCGCCGATCTTGTACGCGCAGTCCGTGCTAGGCGTCGATCGCGTCCTTTACGCGATGGATTATCCCTATCAATTTGTTCCCGACGAAGTGAGGGTCACGGACGATCTCCCCATCAGCGACGCCGACAAGAAAAAGCTCTACCAGACAAATGCTGAAAGGGTTTTTGCGCTCTAGGTCCCCATGCCAAGGCTGCGATGGGCGTGTCGGCTACTGTAGAGTTTAATTCGTCGGGCGGTAGCGCAGGTAAATGCCGTAAAGCGCTAGACCGAGCCCGCTCAAGAAGAGTAGAGGCAACAACAAGTCCGTCACGAACGACGGCACCGGCACAGGAATAGTCCACGGACTCATGCCCCTGGCGAAATAACTGACCGCCGCAGCTATTAGCATGAAGAGGAGTCCACGGCGGATTCGATGCCCGCCTGCGGAGGATCCTCCGGCGGTGTTAGGAAGCCTCTTTTCAGGCAGCGTCTCACGGCAGTGACTGCACTGTGTTAGCTGGTCGTACACCAGCTTTCCACAATATGGACATTCGCGTAGCGCCATTTGTTGCCCCAAAAGAAGCCAGATTCGGACGTGACGTCCGGCTTCCGAGAAATTCGTTCCCCTTTGACTGCCGATCAGTGCAAACCGGGTTCCACGGGCGTGATATACAATTCTAAACACTTAACCGAAAGGAAAGTTGTACGATGCGCGAGTTGGTGCCAAAACGTAACAGTCTGGGCGCGGGCGGTAATAGAGCGAACCAGTGGAAACGGGCCCTTCGCTCCTTCATCACCTGTTCTTTCGGCCGTCAACGGGCTACGCCCGGTTCCGTCTCTTGGCAAGCTCTTCCAGGCTCGGATACGAGTGCGCCTCCACAAATGTCTTTTCCGGCGGCTGCGAACCCTCTTTCATTGCCCGCACCAGCATTTCCAGCGCGATGTCCATCGTCAGGGAAGTCAGCACGGCCGCGCGAAACATCCCTTGATCCACCAACGGCTTAATCAGCTTCTGAATTCCCACGCCCGCGCACGGCAGCGCCAGCCATTTCTTTCGCTCCGCGTCGCCCGTCGTCTCAAACGCTTTTCTGGCGCCAAAAATGAAATCCGCATTCTGCGACGCGATCACCCGCGTTCCCTCCGGCTTCACCGTCGAGAGATTCAGCCAGGAAGACACCGCGGTGTAGGCGCTCTCCGCCGTCGAGCCTTGCACCTTCACGCTCTTCACTTCCACATTTTTGGGTCTGCCGCTGTCCAGGCCCTCGAATCGCCTTGACGCGATCGAACTCATCGACGGTCCCCGCAGGTACAGCACGGTGCCCCCTTCCGGCAAGATTGCGCCCATCTGTCGCCCTTGAATCCGCCCTACTTCCACGTGGTCCTGCGACACCTGGAATACCGGAGCCTTCGCGTTTTTGCGGAGCGTTGCAAGGTAATCCACCTGCGCGTTGCTAACCAGCCATCCAATTCCCGCCGCCACCGCGGCCTCGGCCACGCGCGGCAGCCCTGCGGCGCTCACCGGCTCCAGAAGGATGCCGTGCGGACGTTCCGCAGCGGGCGCCTGCACGAATTTCAGCAATTGTTGGCCCTGATTCACCGGGTCCATCTCCGCGTCCACTACTTGCAGTTCCACTCCCAGGCGGTCGGACGCGGTTTTTGCAACCGCCACTTGTTCACGCAAGTAGATGGCGTCGCCGGGAATTGACAGCACACAGTTCCATTTTTTCACGGGTGTTCCCAAAGGTCGGATTTGACGGTGGCGCGGAATTTCATTTCGGATTGGTCGTCGCTATGGCACCTGGCCGCAATCTCTGATATTGCTTTCATTCTGGCGCATCCTACGCTTCCCGTGTCCTTGACACAAGAATTTGCCACCTGCGATTCCCCATGAAGAAGGATACACTCGCGCCGCCTCCTACGCGGTTGGTCTTGCGAGCGCGATGACCGGCTGGTACCCTCGCGTCCATTGGTCGAGGGGAAAGAGCATTTGAATTTGCGGGTGCCCCATCCTCGCGGGGTCTGCGAGGGTGGGGAATTTTTCGACGAAGATGCTTGGCTACGTGGCGGAGATTCATCTCGGTGTCTTGGGGGCTGTTTTTGCTTTCGTAGCGGCCGCCTTTTAGGCGGGCGTCTTGGCTTATATAGGAGGCATCTGAAATGAAAATTCCGATTTTGCAAATCCTGCTTGTCGTTTCGCTGATTTGTCCCATGCTGGCCTTCGCCGCTCCGGGCGGCGATTCCAAGGACCTCGCTGCGGAGATCGCGGCGCTGAAGGCTCAGGTCGCGCAACTCTCCCGCCAGGTGCAGCGCTCGCAGGACTACATCGACATCTGCAATCTCCAGGACGCCTACGGCTATTACGTGGATAAGGCCAAATGGGACGAAGTTGCCGATCTTTTCACCAAGGATGGCACTCTCGAAATCGGCCTGCGCGGTGTTTACAAGGGACAAGACCACGTCCGTGCCTATCTCCACAAGCTGCCCGACCTCACCTACGGATCGGTTTTCAACCACATTCAGTTGCAGCCCATGGTCACCGTCGCTCCCGATGGCAAAACCGCCAAGGGACGCTGGCGCGCGTTCATGCAGGTGGGCCAACTCCACAAGAGAGCCCAGTGGGGAGATGCCGTCTACGAGAATGAATACGTGAAGGAAGACGGCGTGTGGAAGATCAAGAAGCTCCACGCCTATTTCACCTACTACGTGCCTTTCAACAAAGGTTGGGATCAGGGCGGCGATCCTCCGCCGGCCGCGATTCCCGGCCTCCCTCCGGACGAGCCTCCCACGGAAACCTACAAGCTCTACCCGGACGTTTACGTCCCACCCTACCACTACAAAAACCCAGTCACGGGCAAATGACATTCCGAGCGGAGGGCGCCGGCCGTCGCAGGAATCCCGACGGAGGAGTAAGAACTGGCTCCCTTCGCTCAAAACGATGTGCTATTCGCGCAGTCACCGTAGACGATTTTTCTTTACACCAACAGGTACTTGCGCGAATCCCACCTCCGGTGTAAAGATTTTCCTCGTATCCTCGGACTCTGCCCAGACGCACCGTCGGCACAAAAATTCGGACGCGCACGACCCGCCGCGGTGGATGTCCGATGGGTGCCCCTCGATAAGAACGAAGGCGTCAAATCTTCGGCAGGACTATACCTTGCTGGGACTGGTATTTGCCCTTCTTGTCCTTGTAGGAGACTTCGCACTGCTCGTCCGATTCAAAGAACACTACCTGGGCGAGTCCTTCGTTAGCGTAGATTTTCGCGGGCAGCGGCGTGGTGTTGCTGATCTCGAGGGTAACGAAACCTTCCCACTCCGGCTCGAACGGCGTGACGTTGACGATGATGCCGCATCGTGCGTATGTGGATTTGCCGACACAGATGGTGAGCACGTTGCGCGGGATGCGGAAAAACTCGATCGAGCGCGCGAGCGCAAAGGAATTGGGCGGCACGATGCAGACGGCGCCCTTGAATTCGACGAAAGAGTTCGGGTCGAAGTGCTTCGGATCCACGATAGTGGAGTTGACGTTGGTGAAGATGCGAAATTCGTCCGCCACGCGCATGTCGTAGCCGTAAGAGGAGACGCCGTAGCTGATCACGCCGTCGCGCACCTGGCGGTCCTCAAAAGGCTCGATCATTTTGTGGTCGCGCGCCATCCTGCGAATCCATTTGTCCGACTTCACCGACATGGACGATTCCTCCCCGGGAATGGAAATTGTAACGTGGGTGGGACCGCGCAGTGTATTACACAGAGGTGCGCTTGACAACCTGCAAACCTCTGACTAGCATGGAGTTCCGGCCAGAAGGTGTGGTTTGCGGAGGAAGTTGTGATCAAGCTCGACATCGTAAACGCCATCGTTCAGAAAACAAACGTCAGCCGGGCCAAGGCCGAACAAGCGGTGGAA
>DASYZC010000293.1:0-11016 GCA_035949735.1 Candidatus Acidiferrales bacterium
CACACAAAGACCATCAGAGCCCCTGGCAGATCATCGAGCGCCTCGCTCCACGCTCGCCTCTCGAACTCTGCTTGCTTCCTCCCGTCTTCCTGGATTATTACCTCAACAACTCAGGGGGATACGATGTGCCCAGGCAGCCCTGGAAATGCCCGCCCAGGTCAATCGTCCAGCGTCGATCAGACTTCCCAGCCGCGTTCTTTGGCTTCTCGGCGCAGCCGATCCCGAATTCCTTGCAGGGCGCGCTCAAACTCCTGCATTGGCGGAGGTTTCAACAGATTAAAGGTTCGTTCCAACTCTGTCTTTCCACCCAAATTCACAATCTCCGAAATCAGAGTATCCGCCTTTTCTGAGAATCTCCGAATCTTCCAGTGCATGATATCTAACAGCGGCTCGTCGCCTTTTTTGCCATTTGCCATCTCTTTGGCCTCGCCTTCTGACCTCCGCTGCTTTAGCAGTTCGGTGGAAGCCCCGGCATTCATGCCGGGGAACAGCCGCTTCAATAAAGTGGGCTTTAGCCTTGGATCCTTTGAGCCCTTTTACGTAATCGCCGCCTCGGTATACACGCCAAACACGCCTCGCAGCGCGTCGCAAATTTCACCAAGCGTGGCATACGCCTTCACCGCTCCGATCAGATGCGGCATCAGGTTGTCACCGCCGCCAGCAGCCTTCCGCAGAACCGAAACCTTCCGCTCCACTTCTTCGTTCGACCGCGACGCTCGCAGCCGTCGGAGCCTCTCGTCCTGGCGATTCGCAACGCTCTCATCAATTCGCAAAATCTCAATCGGCTTCTCGTCCGAAAGATACTCATTTACGCCGACAATAACTTTTTCCTTGCGATCCACCGCGGCCTGATACTGGTAAGCCGCATCGGCGATTTCGCGCTGCGGATACCCACGCTCGATCGCCGGCACCATCCCGCCCATCGCGTCGATCTGCTCGATGTAGTCGCGCGCGCCGCGCTCGATTTCGTTGGTCAGCGATTCCACAAAATACGAACCGCCGAAAGGGTCGGCTGTATTCGTTACGCCGCTTTCGTGCGCTAGAATCTGCTGTGTCCGCAGCGCAATCGTCGCGGCGGATTCGGTTGGCAAGGCCCACGCTTCATCCAGCGAGTTCGTGTGCAAGGATTGCGTCCCGCCCAGCACGGCTGCCAGCGCCTGGATCACCGTCCGCGCCACGTTGTTGTAGGGCTGCTGCGCCGTCAGCGAGCATCCCGCCGTCTGCGCGTGGAAGCGCAGCGCCCATGAACGCGCGTTCTTGGCGCCGAAGCGCTCCCGCATCACGTGATACCACAGCCGCCGCGCCGCCCTGTATTTCGCGATTTCTTCGAAAAAATCGTTGTGGGCGTTGAAAAAGAAGGAAAGCCGCGGCGCGAACTCGTCGATCTCCATACCCCGGCGCAAGCAATCCTCCACATACTCGATCCCATCGCGCAACGTGAACGCCAACTCCTGAATCGCCGTCGAGCCGGCCTCCCGAATGTGGTATCCGCTGATCGAAATCGGATTGAATTTCGGCGTGTTCTTCGCGCCAAACTCAATCGTATCCGTCACCAGTCGCATCGACGGCTCGGGCGGATAGATATATTCCTTCTGCGCGATGTATTCCTTCAGAATGTCGTTTTGCAGCGTTCCGGAGAGCTTTCTCCAGTCAGCGCCCTGCTTTTCTGCCACCGCCAAATACATCGCCCAGATCGGCGCGGCGGGCGAGTTGATGGTCATTGAGGTCGTCACGTCCGCCAGCGGAATCTGATCGAACAGCGCCTCCATATCCGCCAGCGAGCTGATCGCAACACCGCACTTTCCAACTTCCCCCTCTGCCAGTGGATGATCGGAGTCGTATCCCATCAGCGTAGGTAGATCGAAGGCAACCGACAGCCCAGTTTGGCCTTGCGAGAGGAGGTACCTGAATCGCCGGTTGGTATCTTCGGCGGTGCCGAATCCAGCGAACTGGCGCATGGTCCACAGCCGTGCGCGGTACATCTGCGGATGAATGCCGCGCGTGTAAGGAGGCTCGCCGGGAATCCCGAGATCGCGTTCGACACTCCAATCTGCGAGGTCCGTCTCGCTGTAGAGCCGCCGAATCGGGTAGCCCGATACCGTGGTGAAACTAGTCTGCCGCTCCTGCGATTTTTCAAGCGCTGGTTTGAGGGTCTTATCCTCCCAGCCGCGCTCGCATTCTGAGGGCTTGCGCGGGGAACCGGCAGCCGCGGGAGATATTAGTTTCCCCTGTTTTTCCTTCCCCATACCCGCAGCTTACACCACAAGTTCTTGCTCTATGGCTTCTAACCTCGAACCTCTCACCTCTAACTTCCGCGCCTACTGATGTGCCTGAAGCCCGTCCGCATCGGGCGTGCCCGGAATATTGGGTGTGTGATAGAGGGACCCGGGTCCCGCCCCGGCCACGATAATGTGGTGGACGTCCAGCGTCCGTCCCATGGCCTGATTGAAATTCAACTCCGCTTCGATCAAGTTGATGCGGTCGCGTAGCTCCACTCCCTCCGCCGCGGTCAAGAGTTGTTGCTTTTGGATCACCGTGAAAGCCGTTGAAGTTCCCAGCTGAAGTCTTTTCACTTCGTCGTCATAGCTTTGCTGCTGAAGAGTTCGCGCTTGTTCGGCGGCGGCGATCGCGGCGCGATCCTGCTCAAGAGTAATGAGCGTCTGGCGAACGTTTAGCACAATCGTGCTCTGCGTTTGCCGGTACTGCACAAGCTGCTGGCGATGGTTCAACTGGGCCGTCGCGTTGGCAGCCTCCGCGGCGCGGTTGCGAATCGGCAGCGTGAAGTTGATCCCGCCTTCAAATGTCGGATATCTGGCGTTGAACAGCCGATTCAGGTCGTCCCCGTAACCGCCCGGGAAATTGAAAAGATTAAAAGCCGTGATGGCGCTTGGTTCGAATAGGCCTGGGACCGGCGCGCCTGTGGCGTCCACGATCGGCGCAGCCCTATTGGCGACCAGCCCGCTTGTAGTCGTCGTCGATTTTCTTTCAATTCCGCCGAGGCCCGTCGCGCTGTATTGACCAAACAAGTTTACCGTCGGCAGCAGAGCGTTTTTAGTCGCCTTTATTTCGATTCCGGCGTTTTTCAGGTTTAGTTCTGCTTGCTGAAGCTCGGGCCGGTTTTTCCACGCCTCCTGCACCGCATCATCGAGCGAAATACTCACGGGTGCGGGATTGAAAATCGGTGTTGTCGGAACGATTTCGATGCCCGTTAGCTGCGCGACCAGCGGGTCCTTCGTAATCGCCACGAGCAATGTCGTCTCATCAAGTAGCTGGGTCGTCTGCGCTTGCACCAGCGCCTGTTGATCGGTTGCAAGCTGCGATTGCGCCGTGATCACATCCAGCGGCGCCATGGTGCCGATCTCCAGCTGTTTCTTGTTATTTTCGTAAAGCTGTTGGTCGGCGGCGACGGCTACCTGCTCCACCTTCACGTTTTCGCGTGCGAAGACCAATTCCCAGTAATCCGTCGCCACCTGCGTCACAGTAGTGATCACCTGTTGCGCAAACTGCGATTCGCCCACCTTGATCGTGTTCTTCGCTTCGAGGATGTAGCGAGTGTTCGGGATCCGCCCAAATCCATTGAGCAGAGGCTGGGTAATTTGGATCGTCAGAGTGGATTGATTCGCCGGGTTGAATAGGTCGATCGGAATGCTGCTCGTCGAGCGTGAGTTGTCAAAAGTCACCTGCGCCTGTGTGCCCGTTGCGAACCCCTGCGTGTACTGCGTGTTTGCCGTGAAAGTGTGCCCGAAAACGGCCGGAGGAGGCGTCTTAGCGGGGGTCGCGCCCGTGTTAAGAGAGCCGGTTCCGCCAAAGAACGGGTTGTTGATCGGCGTAGTCGTTTGCGAAAGGCTCAGAGTCCCCGTGATGGTTGGGTCGAAGGCAATTTTTCCGTTCGCGCCCGATTTCGCCAGCAACAGGCTTGCTTGATCAAGCCATGGAACGTACTGCTCCACCGCAATGGCGAGATTATTTTCCAACCCCAGCGAGATGACGTCCTCCAGGCTCAACATCAGCTTGCCATTCGAGATCAGCTGGTTGATCCGCGGTGTGTTCGTCAGATCTGGCTGCGCAACGTGCATCGGCGTATACGGAGCGGCAAAATTCGGAAACCAGGGATTGGACTTCGAGTAGTCCCGGCCCATGTTCAGTTGCAAATTGCGGGTCGGCGATTCCGGCGCCGCCTCGGCGACCTTGGGCGGCTGATATTGAGGGGGAGGCGTCTGTTGTGGTGTCTGGGTTTGCTCCTCCGGGGCTTGCGCCGGCTGGTTCTGCGCGTAGACCGGCGACGTGATCAGCGAAGCTATCACCAAAAGCGCCGGCACCGCATAAATCCGCCTTCCAGTCATCATTTTGGTCGTCTCCAAATGTTCAGGTCTATTCAACCGCGTGGAATGCTAAGTTATTGAAACGTGCGCGAATCGGAATTTGTTTCAGAAACAATCGAGCCGCATGCGGCAAGCGCCAACTCGTCTCTATCCAATCGGTTTCCCCGAATCCGCAGCAGCAAGCAGGGCCGGATGATCGTTCCGCGTTCTGGGAGCGGCGGAGGATGGAGTTTAGCATCGTCCTCGCCCGTGGACAATCGCCGCCGCTAACCTATAGAAAACAAGCATTGATCCCCGCACTGCGCCCTTCCGCATTTGACACCTAGCAGCCACCGCCATACCATAACTGCTGACCGCTCATGCCTCCCCAGCCCCCGTCAACTCTGCTGCGCGGCCGATCTAACGGCAGAAGCTCAGGACATTCGATCGATCGCGCCACTTTTCGCCGTCTTCGTTCCCCCGCGCGTGCCTTTTTCTCGGCGCTCCTTGCTTTAGGACTCCTCGGCTCACTACTGGCGGGCGCTCAATCTCCGCCTCAGATTAAGCCAACAGGCTATGTGATGGATTTGGCGGGCGTTTTGAGCCAGTCGGCTAAGGACCAACTCACCGCTCTGTGCACCGAAGTAGACCAGAAGACGCAAGCGCAGATCGCCGTCGTCACCGTCAAGTCGCTCGACGGTCGCCCCATCGAGGACTATTCGATTGATCTGGCAACCCGCTTGGGCATCGGCCCGAAAAAATCCGATCGCGGCGTGATGATCCTGTTCGCGGTTGACGACCATCGCGACCGCATCGAGGTCGGTTACGGGCTCGAGCCAATCCTGCCCGATGGCAAGGTCGGAACCTTTCTGCGCGAGGTCGTGCCGTATTTGCGCAGCGGCGATTACGACGCGGCTCTTCTCCTGGTGACTCGGCGAGTGGCCGACGTAATCGCGGCTGATCGGGGCATCCAGCTTACAGGTTCCACTCCGCCTTCACCCCCCGAAAACCGGGGCGGCCCCGTGCCCGGACAGATCATTGGATTGCTTTTCGCCATCTTCATATTTTTCCTGTTCCTTCGCGGAATGGGCGGTGGCGGCATGGGCCGCGGCTCCGGCTGGTGGATTTGGCCCCTGATCGGAGCGAGCATGGCGCGGGGAGGAGGGCGCGGGGGTGGGTTCGGCGGCGGCTTTGGCGGAGGTGGTGGTTTTGGCGGAGGCGGCGGCGGAGGATTCGGCGGATTCGGTGGCGGCGGTTTTGGGGGAGGCGGCGCGAGCGGCGGCTGGTAATGTATGGTAGCGTCATGGGCCCCTTCTTCGAGCTTTGAGGCGCTCGACATATGGAAACAAAATTGAGCGGTTTGGTCGGCCGGCTGAAGTCCGCCGCGGGCGATAATCTAAAGGCCGTGGTGCTCTACGGCTCGGCCGTCACGGGCGAGTTTATCGAGCAGCATTCGGATTTGAACGTGCTCTGCCTTGTAGGCCAGGCCGGCATACGCGACCTGGAAAAACTTCATCCGGTCGCGGAATCCTGGATGCGCGAAGGCAATCCGGCGCCGCTTATTTTTACTCTGGAGGAACTCCGGCGTTCGGCGGACGTTTTCGCAATTGAATTGCTGGACATGAAAAGTCATCACCGGATGCTCCACGGCGAGGATTTTCTGGAACGCCTGGATGTTCCGTTGGGCCTGCACCGGCTTCAGGTGGAGCGCGAGCTACGAACGAGTTGGTTGCGTTTGCGCCAAGCCGTGCTCGCGGCGCCTCACAAGAAAAAGATTCAATTGGGAATCATGCTCGATTCTGTGGCGGCGTTTTGCGCCCTTTTTCGCCACGCCCTGATGGCGCTCGGAGAGCCCTCGCCCGGCACCAAGCGCGAAGCCGTCCTGGCCATTGCAAAAGCCGCGGGCGCGGATCCCTCCGGCTTCCAGAACATTCTGGATTTCAGGGAAGGGAAGCGCAAAGAGAAAGACATTGATATCGAATCCACTCTGCAAACGTATCTGGAATTTGTCGAGGTCGTCACCAACGAAGTCGACCGGCGGCTTGAAACTTCCTAGGGCTTTCGAGCGTATCTCGATTAGACGGCGGGAGGTCGTTCATGAAGCAGGCGCTGATTGTGATCGTGGTAATAGTAGTGATCGCGTTGCTTGTCGGCGGAATGTATGTGTCGCGCCGCAACCAAATGGTGACGCTCAACGAGCAGGTGAAATCCAATTGGGCGCAGGTGGATGTTGTTCTCCAGCGGCGATCGGACTTGATCCCGAATCTCGTCGAAACAGTGAAAGGATTTGCCGCGCACGAGACAACCGTCTACGACGACATTGCCAAGGCTCGCGCGGCTCTGGGCGGCGCGCAGACTCCCAAGGACAAAATCGCCGCTAATGCCCAGCTCGATGGCGCGCTCAGCCGTTTGCTGGTGATCGTGGAGAATTATCCTCAACTAAGATCTAATCAGAACTTCTTGCAACTTCAGGACGAACTGGCAGGCACCGAAAACCGCATTTCCGTTGAGCGCAAGCGCTACGACGACGCTATCCAGGCCTACAACACCTTCATCGGCCTCTTCCCGAACAACATCTTCGCGGGATGGGCTGGTTACAAGCGCAACGACGCCTATTTCGCCGCGCCGGAAGCATCGCGGGCAGTCCCCAAGGTCCAATTTCCCGCTCCAGCATCGCAGTGACAAAACGCCGCGTTGGCGTCGACGCGTTGGGGAGGCTAACCGTCTTTCACGACGAGCGTGTATTTCGGAATCCCCCCAAGCATGCCGTCGATATCATCGGAGGGATCTTACGGCGCTTGAGTGACGGCGGAGGAAAGTGGTACCATTTGTGTTACCATAAGATATGGTCGAAGTACGCGAATATCTTGACCGCCGCGGACAAAGCCCGTTTGCTGCCTGGTCTGACCGCTTGAACAGAGAAGCGGCCGCAAAAGTAGCCGCAGCTCTTGCACGTATGCAGCAAGGCAATTTATCGAATGCCAAAGGCGTTGGAGCTGGCGTATGCGAGTACCGGGTTGATTTTGGTCCAGGCTACCGGATTTACTTCGGAAAAGATGGCGAGCGGCTCGTCATCCTTCTTGGCGGCGGCACAAAGAAGCGCCAGCAAGAAGATATCGCGACGGCCCGTACTCGGTGGCAGGACTATAAGCAACGAAAAGGAGCAGAGAGGTAACACTAATGGCTTTGACACGAGATTTCAAAGAGAACATCCGAGCGCGCGTTCAACGCGACCCTGGCTTTCGCAAGGCGCTTCTTCGCGAGGGGATCGAAAACTTTATTTCCGGTGATGTGGAAACCGGAAAGATCATCCTTCGCGATTTCATCAATGCAACGGTCGGATTTACGAAGCTGGGCAATGTAACTCATCGCTCGGCAAAAAGTCTAATGCGGATGCTCGGCCCGCGTGGCAATCCTCAAGCGCGTAATTTGTTTGAGATCGTTAAGTACTTGCAGGAGGCGGAAGGCGTGCGGTTCGAGGTCCGACCGACCCGCGCTGCCTTGCGATCAAAGCGACGGCCATTCCGCCGAGATGAACCGGCTAGGGTTAGCGTTGGACGCTAATCCAGCCTAGAACCGACGCATGGATGCTGCCAACTAACTATCGTCGCGAAGAGACAGCCGAGACGTGCGCTTGACCGCGGTTGATGGCCGCGATAGGCTACCTGAGCGACTGCGAAACTTGATGAAGCAAACCGTACGAATCGCCGGAGGAATCAACGAGCTCTTCGGCACCCTCGATGAAAATCTGAAATTCTTGGAATCCTCGCTGCGCGTTACAACCCACCTGAAGGATCACGACCTGGAAATCGAAGGTGAGTCGGCACAGGTTGAGCGCGCGGCCCGCATCCTGGGCGCGTACAACGACCGGGTGAAGCACGGCCACATTCCCAGCAGCCAGGAAGTGAAATCGCTGCTGCACGCGTCGACCGGCGAGCCCGAGGCGACCTTACACGGCACTTTCTCTCCCACGCGCACGCGAGCGCTAGGCCGAAAGAGCATCGCGCCGAAAAGCCCCAACCAGCGGCGCTATATCGAGGCCCTTGAAACCTACGACATGGTTTTCGCGATCGGCCCCGGCGGCACCGGCAAAACCTATCTTGCCGTCGCCATGGCCGTTTCCGCGCTCCTCTCCAAGCAAGTGAATCGCATTATTCTGGCGCGCCCGGCCGTGGAAGCCGGAGAGCGGCTGGGATTTTTGCCCGGGACTCTGCAAGAAAAGGTCGATCCGTATATGCGGCCGCTTTACGACGCGCTGCACGATCTCGTCGAAGCCGATAAACTCGAAAGGTTTCTCGAAAAGGACATCATCGAAGTGGCTCCGCTGGCGTTCATGCGCGGCCGCACGCTCAACGATTCATTCGTGATTCTGGACGAAGCGCAGAACACCACCGGCGAGCAGATGAAAATGTTTCTCACGCGCTTGGGATTCAATTCGAAGGCCGTGATCACCGGCGATGTGACGCAGATCGACTTGCCCGACACGCGGCGTTCCGGCCTTGTGGAAGCTATTGAAGTTGTGGGCAAGATCGAAGGCATCGAGCTGGTTTATTTCGACGAGCGCGATGTGGTCCGCCACAGTTTGGTCCAGCGGATCATCAAAGCCTACGACGAATACTCCGGCGGCCAGACCTGGGGAAACTCCGGCCGAAACGCCTCGGCAGCGGGCTCCAGCCGTCCCAATTCCAACCGGGAAAATGGCCCGCACGACTAAGGCGGGAGCCGTTGCGAGTCCAACGCTCCAATCTCCATGACAGCGATTGAACACTGGGTGGCGCAAATTCGCGCGGGCGACGTGCGCGCCATCTCGCGCGCCGTGTCCGCCTTCGAGAATCGGACAAGCGAAGCCGAAGCCCTGCTGCGGGCCCTTTTCCCTTTCACCGGAAAAGCCTTTCGAGTGGGCATCACCGGTGCCCCCGGAACAGGGAAGAGCTCTCTCGCGGACCGCCTCGCTGCCCACTACCGCGCGAACGCAAAAGGGGTGGGCATCATCGCCGTCGATCCCTCCAGCCCGTTTACAGGAGGCGCCATTCTAGGTGATCGCATCCGTATGCAAGGCCATTCATCAGACGAAGGGGTCTTCATTCGTTCGATGGCCACGCGCGGGCAATTGGGTGGCCTCGCGCAATCCACGGGCGACGTGATGTTGTTATTGGACGCCGCTGGAAAGGACATCATTCTTGTGGAAACCGTCGGCGTCGGGCAAGGCGAGATTGAAATTGTCCGGCTCGCGGATTGCACGATAGTCGTGCTGGTGCCCGGCATGGGTGACGACGTGCAAAGCCTCAAGGCTGGCCTGATGGAAATTGGAGATATTTTCGTCCTGAACAAGAGCGATCGCGAAGGCGCGGGCCAATTCGAAGAGCGGCTTCGCGCCATCTTGCAGATGATGCCGGATCGAGACGGCTGGAGACCGCCGGTGGTCCGCACCGTCGCCACTGAGAATACGGGTGTGGACGAGTTGGCGCGGCAAATCGCGCTTTTCCGCGAGCATTTTTCGCGCGCGCCGAGCCACAGCAGGCGCGAAGTAGACTACTGGAAGGAATGGCTGATGCGATTGGTCAGGTCGCGATTGCTGGAACAAGTTGCGGCCAGCGGGATGACGGACGCGAAATTTGAAGCCTTGGCTTCACAAGTGGCAGCGCGGAAAAAAGACCCTTACGCCGCCGCGAGCGAAATTCTAGCCCGCGCGGGATCGACCAGCTCCAGCTAATCCCAGAAGTCGTCGCGATCGACGAGCTCCACTCCGATTTGCCGTTGGCCCTCGGAGTCGATGCGAGAATAGATCACGCGGGCTGACGCGCGCCCACCCTTATCCTTGCGCGTCACTATAACCATCCCGCCCTTTTCCACCGGATGCCGGCATACGAAACCCGCTCCGTGGCGGCTCACCGTGGAAGTCCAGGTATCTTCTTCCCAAGTTCGTCGCGGATCTTCCCGGCGCAGCCACACCGGCACCGCCGTAGCGGTTCGGGGGCTTCGCCTCAGAGACTTGCCGGTGGAGGATATCCACGCGAGAACCTCCCGAAGGCGCGCTTTCACCTGTTCATCCTCGAGGTGCGCATCGTCCTCAAGGTCCTCGGCTTGGCGTGCCCACGCGGACAAGAATTCCTTAAAAGCGGCGGCGGCCACGGCGTCGGGCTTTTGCAGCAAACGCTTGTGGCGCGCTTGAAGTTCCTGGAACGAAACCGAAAGGAAATGACTCAGGCAAAAGAGGTGCGAATCAACTTCTGTGGAGACAACGTCCGTGCAGGATTCCACGCTGCATGAAATATCGCCGGCCGTCAGTAGCAGGCTCACCGATTCGGTCTGAGTTTCCATCGCTCCGCCCTGGAACGGTCCTGGGGGGCCGCTAATCCTTGGACAGTTTCCCGATTCCCTGCGCCAGTTGCGAAATCGCGCCGCTGACGAATTCCAGATGGCTGCGGCTATGGCGCGACATCTCTCCGGCGAATTGACGCGATATCTCTGCCGCTTTTTCTTTCAAAGTAGCAAGAGTGCTTTCGGCCACAGGCTCCAGCGCGCCGTGCAGTCGGGCTTTGGTCTCTGTCTCCTCCTGCTTGGCGGCAGCTTGAACAGCCTGGAGGGCCGAATCTGCGGCGGCCTTGGCGACGCTCTCGATGTCCTTCCGCGCGTTGTCGAGCCGCTCTTGAACGGTGGTTTCGAACTGCTTGTTGAGCCGTGCGGCGGTCTCTTCCAGCCGCGCCATGGACTG
>DASYZC010000294.1:0-1894 GCA_035949735.1 Candidatus Acidiferrales bacterium
GAAGCCCGAGACCACATAGCCGTTTCGCAAGTTGGTAATCGTCTGCGACATATCCGGCGAGGGCTCCGTACCCGCCGATACGCTTCAGGTCCTCCGCGCGAAAAAGAAGCGTCGCTCCCAGTCCGAATTCCTTCACTCCCGTCAGCGGCGCGACGAGTGTACTGGGAGCGAAATCCGTCGCTACGCCGAGCGCCTCAAACATGGCGGGCAGGCCAGCGGCATGGACACGATACAAGCACGTCACGAGCCCAATAGCCGGATCGACAAGGGGCTGCACAATTGAGCGCAGATACTGTTTTTTGACTCGAATGTCGCTGTCGTTAACAAGTAGGACCGAAAATCGGGCGTGCTTCGCAAGCTCGATGAGCTTGGCCACCTTGGGATTCGGCGCATCGTCCGGGCAGAGGATCAGCTCAATCCGAATCCTGGGGAACTCCGCTTTAAGGCGTCGAATTTCTGGGATCGCGGCATCACCCGGATCGCATACTCCGAACAGCAGCTCGAACTCCGGGTAGTCCTGCGTAGCGTGGGAGCGAATCGCTTCATAGAAGCCTGGATCGAGCCCCCGCACCGGTTTCAAAACGGAAATAGGTGGAGTGAAAGCGGCCGCCGGTTCACGCCGGCGAAGGTGCCGCAGGCACGCGATGAGCGCGACCACCTGGTAAATGCCCGCAAAAGCGCATACGAGAAGAATGAAGTTGATCATGAACGCCATCCCGCATGAGACGTGCGACGATTCTTAACCGCCAGCTTGCCGAGGGGCTGCGCTTGAAATGGCGCCCTGCTTCCGAACAAACACCTTGCGCTTACGGCGAAGAGCCAGAAACTCACGCGCCTCTTTATAGAGCCGCTTCCGCTCGCCCGCGTCGAAAAGCGACTTGCGAACGATTCTCCATGCCACCTTGGGCCTGAAGTAGTACTCACCATAAAAGCGCTCCACCCAATCCAACAGTTCAGCACGGTCCAAGCCGGGATAGATGATATTTGGAAGCTGATGCCCCTGCTCGTCCGTCATGGCATCAATGGTGATGAGATTGTTCTGTTTCACGTATTCGTAGAACTCAGTGCCAGGAAAGGGATGGGCCAATGCCACCTGGAGCGTCTCGACATCTAACTCCTTGGCGAAATCGATCGTCTGACGGATACTTTCTCGGGTCTCGCCCGGGAGGCCGATGACAAACGTTCCATGGATCGTCAATCCAAGATCGTGACAATCGCGCGTGAAGCTACGCGCACGCTCGACGGTTGCGCCCTTCTTTATGTTCTTGAGGATCTGCGGGTCGCCCGATTCATATCCAACGATGAGCAATCGGCATCCGGCGTCGCGCATGGCCTTCAGCGTTTCGCGGTCAGTTGTGACGCGCGAGGTGGAGGACCAGGTGAGCCCGAGCGGCTTAAGCTTTGAGCACAGCTCGATAGTGCGCGCCTTCTGGATGTTGAAAGTGTCGTCGTCAAAAAAGAACTCTTTCACGTGCGGGAAGAGATCCTTCGCATGTGCCATTTCCGCCGCCACATCGTCGGTGGAGCGTTTGCGCCAAGCGTGGCCTGAAAGCGTCTGTGGCCAAAGGCAGAAGGTGCATTGCGCGGGGCATCCACGCGTGGAATAAAGCGCAACATACGGATGCAACAGGAAAGGCACGTTGTATTTTGTTACGTCGAGATCGCGCGCGTAAACGTCAGTGACCCATGGCAGGGCGTCGAGATCCTCAACTTGTGGCCGGTCCTGATTATGAACGACTCTACCGTCTCTGCGATAGCTAATGCCCATAATCTCATCAAGCGGCTTACCATTGGCAAACTCCACCACGGAATAATCGAACTCGCGGCGGCATACGAAATCTATGGCGTCGCACTCCTTCAGCGCGCGGTCTGGGTCAATCGTCACCGAAGGACC